>CAYWSH010000229.1:0-5048 GCA_964460655.1 uncultured Terriglobales bacterium
CCGGCCGGCCTGATCCTGTCGCTGCTCGCGTTCCGCGCGGTGACGTCGATGGACAAGGAGGCGTTTCTCGGCTGGGGCTGGCGCCTGCCGTTTCTCGCGAGCGCGGTGTTGCTGGTGGTCGGCCTGCTGATCCGCGCGGGTGTCGACGAATCGCCGGAATTCAGCGCGCTCAAGGCGCAGCGTCGCGTGGCCGCGCTGCCCGTGGCCGAGGTGCTGCGCGATGCATGGCGCACCGTGTTGCTGTGCCTCGGCGCGAATGTGATCGGCGTGGCCGGCGCGTGGTTCGTCAACACCTTCATGCTCAACTACACGACGCAGACCCTCGGCCTCGATCGCTCGTTGATTCTCGATTGCCTGTTCGTGGTGGCGTTCATCCAGTTGTTCACGCAACTGGGATCGGGGTGGTTCGCACAACGTATCGGCGCGGAACGCTTCCTCAAAGGGGCTGCGGCGCTGGCGATGCTCTCGCCTTATCCGATGTTCGCGCTCGTGTCGACCGGGCGTCCGGTGGCGATCGTGATCGGCATCGCGCTGGCGGTGATGTGCATGTCGAGTTCGTACGCGGTGATGGCCGGCTTCATGTCGACCGCGTTCGCCGTGCGCATCCGCTATTCGGCGATTTCGCTGTCCTATCAGGTGTGCGCCGCGCTCGCCGGCGGCTTGACGCCGCTGATCGGGACCGTGCTCGCGCACCGGTATCCGGGTGCGTGGTGGCCGCTCGCCGTGTTCTACAGCTTGCTGGCCGCGGTTTCGCTGGTGTGTATCGGCACGCTGGCGCGCCGCAAAGCGGGCGCGGCGCGCGGCGTGGCCGAAGCCGCCTAGGTCCCGCGGCGGTGCCGCCGCCGTGGGGGAACGCAAGGCGAGGCGGCCTTCGTGGTTAACCCCACGTCATAGTCCGCCGACATAATGTCATCCTCAGTCGCACAAAGGCCGTCTGCCCCCAGGCGGCCGTCAAATAATGACGGGGAAGTCATCATGAACCGCTATCGTTCGCTCGGCGTAGTCACCGGCGCGGCGCAGCTCGCCAGCGCCGACGTCCTGAGCAGGATAACCGGCGCCACGCAGCCATTCGATCTCGTTCTGGAGCCCAGGTCCTGGCAAGGGCCGGCCTCGCAGAGCACGGCGAACGCCCAGTTCAAGCTGCATGTGTTCGACACCATGCGCGCATTCGAAAAGCGCGGTGTCGATGCAATTGTCTTGCCGTGCTTTCTCAGCCACACCTTTATCGACGAACTCTCGGCGAACCTCACCGTGCCGGTTGCCAACATCATGACGGCGTTGTTGGCGCATGTGCGGCAAGTGTTTCCTGCGGTGCGGCGTATCGGTGTGCTGACCTCGGACGCAATCCGCCATAACGGTCTCTTCGAGCGTTACTTCGACGCCGCGCGGTTCGACGTGCTGCATCCGCGTGACGAAGCGGGGGAGGATGGCGTGACGAGCGCCGTGTATGGCGACGAGGGCATCAAGTGCGGCCGACTCCAGGGCCGTCCGGTCGAGTTGCTGCGCGCGGCGTGCGCAGACCTCGTCGCGCAAGGCGCCGAGATCATCCTGCCTGGACTCGTCGAAATCGCTCTCGTCGCACGCGCGCTCGGCGAGCAGGAGGTGCCGCTCGTCGACGCCAACCTGGTCTACGCGCGCTATGTCGCGGCGGCCCAATATGTGCAACCGGCGCGGCGTTTCAAAGTGGGCGTGCTGGGCGGCTTGGGCCCCGCGGCGACCGTCGATTTCATGGCCAAGCTGGTGCGCAACACGCCTGCCACGTGCGATCAGGACCATCTCAAGATCATGGTCGAGCAGAACCCGCAGATTCCGGACCGCACCGCCGCGCTGCTCGGCAACGGCGACGACCCGACGCTCGCACTGTATGCCGCCTGCAAGACGCTCGAAGACGGCGGGGCGGACCTCATCGCGATGCCGTGCAATACGGCGCATGCGTTCGTCGAACGGATCCAGCCCGCGTTGGGCATTCCGATCGTCAATATGCTGACCTGTACCGCTGATTATCTACAGGAGACCTTTCCGGGCTTGCGCGAAGTCGGGGTGCTGGCGACCTCGGGCACGCTGACAAGCGGTGTCTACGAGCGGGCGCTCGAGGCGCTCGGCATCACGCAGGTCGCGCCGGGCGAGCCGGCTCAGGCTCGCCTCATGAATGCCGTCTACGGGCCGCATGGCGCCAAGGCTGGCTTTACGACAGGCGAGTGTTGCGACGACCTGGCCGCAGCGATCGACGATCTGATTGGGCAAGGCGTGCAAGTGATCGTGCTGGGCTGCACCGAGCTGCCGCTGTTGCTGCGCGATGCGACGCTGGCGAGCGCGGGCGGCCAGGTGGTGCGGCTCGTCGATCCGACCGAGGTGCTGGCGAGGTGCTGCGTGGCGTACGCGTTGGGCGCGAGCGGTGCGCCACGGGCCACGTTGCCGGGTTCGAGGGGCGCGAAGGTGGAGCGCGCCTGCGGTTGAGGCCGGCCGGGCATGTGGGCCACGACGCGAATTGGTGAGGCTGCCCGGAAAGGAACTATCGCAGTTCAGCCAAAGCCGGGCTTTGATGCGCAAGAGCGCCAAGGGACTGCAAAGGGTTGATCGGTGAAGACGACCGCCTTGACGCTTTGCGTGTTTGAGCGAAAGCGCACGTAATGCCGAATTGTCTGGATGCGACGCGAGACAAAGTCGTTGATACTCGTGGTCTGCATGCACCTGAACGATCAATATAAGGAGTCGAACATGGCTATCGGTAGGCACTTTCGGGCAGAGCGCGAATTCCGCGCGGACGATCGTCGGAAGCGTTTTGCGATCGATGAACAGGAACTCGTTCTCAAAGTCGCGGAGTCAATTCCTGGCGATGATCGTTTAAACGCGATTTCGCAGGCGGCAGGGATGCTTCGTCAGATTAAAAATATGAACGATGGTTTAACCCCCGTCGCAGACGCTGTCGATGAAATCTTAAAGGAGCGCCGGGCGGCGCGACTAAGGCCGGCTGGAGCGGTGTTGAAATAACGATTGTCGATGCCCTGCCGCCATTGGTCTTGCTTGGCTCGGCGACTCATCATGGATCAGTGATCGTCAGGGCTATTAGATTTTGGTCGGGACTAAACCAACCGAACCACGAAGCAATCTCTAGTTGCGAAACTTGGTTTCGTAGATCGGGTACCGCCGGTCTTGCCGTTCTGGCACATCGTTGGTGAGCGTCTGGGTGTCCACCCTTGACGCGCAGCGTCGATCAGCCTTCGGCCGACACCCGGTGATGAGGCAGCAGCTCGTCGAGGCGGCTGTTGAGGCGCAGCGGCAGCTGGCGCAGCACGTCGCGGATGTAGGCCCAGGGCCATGTTTGTTCAGCTTGGCTGAGACGATGACCCCTGCGACGAAAACTGCAGCGGTCGTCTCCACGGTCAGCCCGCCTGCCTCCCAGCAGACCGGTACCGTGGCTCAGGAAGCTTAGAGAGTTGATCCACCAGCAGTCCGGGCACGGCACTCCACGCCACCCAGCACCGTTGCCGCTGGCGTCATACCAGTTCGCCTGCAGGCTCTGTGCCTCCTTAGGCTCGCAGTTGATCTCCTCGAGAGCGAGGCCGTAGCTCGAAAACGTGTTCGACTTGCCTGGCACGAGCCGTGGCGGATTCTTCACATAACTGCCCCAGGCGTGCACCTGCGTAATTGCCCTGTCACCTTCACCGCCCGCGACGAGTACCTGCTTGCAGCAGCAGACGCCGCAAACTCGAAAATGGCGGCGGCTCGCCGCTGATCTCCCTGACGCCGCCACTCCTACTGCGACGTCCGGAACGAACGAGACTTGGGCTCTGGTTGACACCAGGCTGGCCGTAAGGGTTCCCAGCCCCGAGCCCGCGCATGCCGGCGGACCGCGACCGCGCCGGTCCTCCCATCGGCCGCCTGGCGTGGGGTGACGCAAGAAGGCTCGATAGGCCACGGCGTCTTCGGTCGTCAATGAAGAGTGCGCGCGGCCGCGCTCGATGTTCGCCCAGAGGATCAGACGCTCGGCCTCTTTGCGGTAGGCGCGCTGGGTGGCCGCCGACTCATGCAGCGCGAGCCAGGCCTGCACCGCCTCGTAGTAGTTGTTCGCGCTCAGCGTGCACGTCGAGGGCAACTCACGGAGCATTCCCTGCGATCCGTCACCCTCGTATGGAACGGCGAGCCTCTCCCAAGGCACGATGACCGGCGCCTGTAGGAAGGTAGCAACTCGACCGAACGCGCGACGGCGCTGAGCGCGCTGGGAGCGTTGCCCAGAAACGGTCCGGAGAGGCGTGCGGGGAAGCCCTCCAATGCCAATGAAACGGTGTGCGTACGAGAACATTGGCCGGGGTTGCGCCACGTCAGCGGGACGGTGTGTCTGTGCCCGGCACGGAGCCGGCGATCAGTTCGTCGGCGCGTGCCACGAAGCGCTGGAGCAGCGGCGAGGGGTTCGTCTTCGCGTAGCCCATCATCAGGTCGATCGTCGGTGCGGTACCGGACAACGGGCGGGCGACGACGGTCGGGATCAGCGCGTTACGTACGTACTGCGGCAGCAGGGTGAAGCCACCGGTCGATGCCACCAGCGACATGCCCCCAGACAAGGTCTCGGCATCGTAGGTCTGCCTGAGCGTGATGCCGACCTCGGCCGCGTAGGCGTCGATCACGCCCTTCAGCACCGGCGCGACTCGTGCCGTGCTGACGAACGCCTCGCCGGCGAGGTCCTGCGGCCGAACCGATTTGCACGCGGCGAGGCGATGGTGCTTCGGCAGGATCGCCACCAACGGTTCCTTCGCCAAGTGCTTGAATGCGAGGCCGGCGGTCAGCGCCTCGTGCCGCAGAAGTGCGACGTCCAGCTCACCCCGCATTAGCGCGTTGGCGAGCTCCGGCGACGACTTAGTCACGAGCGTGATCTCGACATCGCACTCCTCCTCGCGGAGGATGCGCAATGCTTCGCGCAGCCAGACCGCTTCCTGCCCGAGCAGGAAGCCGATGACGAAACCCTGCTTCCTGGGCACCTCGCAACGGCGCGCCGCTTCGCAGGCGACCTCGATCTGCGCTAATGCGAGCCGCACGTGATCGAGGAATGC
>CAYWSH010000230.1:0-4909 GCA_964460655.1 uncultured Terriglobales bacterium
GCGACCCCCTGCGCCCAAGGCAGGTGCGCTACCAGGCTGCGCTACGCCCCGACAATAACGAGAGGTCATTTCCAGTTTACCGCGGAATGCGCGCGGCGCGTGGCGCGATGCCTAGCGGGGTCCACGGGGCTACCGTGGGCGCGTTGCCTTCATCACTGGACCTGCACGCCGAAAAAGTACGCCACTACGGCTCGTGCCATCACGCGTGCGTCGGCTTGCATCTTGGTATCGTGGTTTAACTTGCCCTGCTCGTTGAGGAACGCCATCATCCCGGCGGTGATCACCGAGCTTTCGTTGAGCACCTGCTTGTCCTGGGCTGACATGGACGCGAACTGCGGCGTGCCGGCGATGGAGTTGTTGAAGCCGGAGATGAGCTGATCGGTCTCGGCATCGGTCAGGTCCCGGCGGAGCACGATCTGCATGCTGACGCCGGCGAGGAACGCAAAAGAGTTCGCGATGTTGTTCTTGCGCGCCTCTTTTTCAAAATTGTCGAGGAACTGATTGCTGAGATTGCGCAACAGCGCCTTCTCTTCCGCGGTACCCGGATTGGTACGGCTAATCTCATCGGGCACGATGCGGCCGCGGGGCGGCTTAAAGTCGGTTGCCGTGATCGGATACTGACGAGGCGCTGGCGGCGGTGCCGCGCGGTTGACTGGCGCCGTCGGGTACGACGGTGCAGGTGCGGCGCCGAGCATGTGCTCGTTCCCGCACGGGAATGGCTTGCACAGGTTCTGGACCTCTTGCTGGGTGACGCGGGGCGCACTGGCGAGCTCACCGAAGGACCCTTTGGCAGCGTTTGCGTGGATGATGTCGCTGTAGAAGTTGCTCTGCCATGTGCTCGTCAAGCGGACCATGCGCGAAAATGAGTTGTAATCCTCCGCGGCGACTTGGGGAGCGCCGGCTACGAGCCATACGACGAGGCTGACCAACGTGGCCGCGCTTGCACGGCGATGTTTCTGTGCGCTCTGATTCTTGCAATTCATGACGTTGCCCCCTCTCGACGACTCGCCGGAGCAAACGGCTTCGACAAGTGTCCTCAGCGCTTGCCGTTCACCGTATCAAGGCAGCGGGTATAGAGCGCGAGCAGGTGGTTCGCGTACTCGTCGGACTTGGTGGCGGCGCCGGCTGCCTGGAAGCCGGGGCCGCCGCCGCTCGACGTCTTGCCAAATCCGGTGGTCATCGCGACGAACTTCATGAGATCGAGCGCGATGTCTTCGTTGCGCCGCGAGCCCACACTGATGCCGCCTGGTTCCGCCATGCTGGCCTCCTGATCGAAAACGTGAAGCTCGGGTCCTTCTTCCATGTTCTTCCAGGGCTAACGCTCGGTGCTTCCACCCAGCGGCTAAAGCCGCTGTTGCTCGCGCTCAATCTCGGCACGCCTAAACGCGTGCCCTGACACAAATCAGCGGCCGCGCATCATGCCGGCGAGCGAACGCGGGTTGAAGCCGCCGCGCCCGACTTGCTTGAACATCTTCCGCATCTGCACGTACTGGCGCAGGAGCTGGTTCACTTCCTGGACGCTCGTGCCCGAGCCGCGCGCGATGCGCTTGCGGCGGCTGCCGTTGATGGCTTCATGGTGCGTGCGCTCGTACGGCGTCATAGAATTGATGATGGCCTCGACGCGCACCAGTTCTTTCTCATCCACGTTGTCGGCGACCTTTTGCAGGTTGGAGAACGGGCCGATGGAAGGCAGCATCTTCATGATGCCGGCGAGCGAGCCCATCTTCTTGACCTGGCGAAGCTGGTCGCGGAACTCGTCGAGTGAGAAGCCGTCGCCGGTAAGCGCTTTCGCGGTGAACTCGGCTGCCTGCTTGCGATCGATGGTCTTCTCGGCTTTTTCGATGAGCGAGAGGATGTCGCCCATGCCGAGGATGCGCCCGACGATGCGGTCAGGATGGAACGGCTCGAGCGCGTCATATTTTTCGCCCACGCCGATGAACTTGATAGGCGCACCCGTGACCTGGCGGATGGAGAGCGCAGCACCGCCGCGCGCATCGCCATCCATCTTGGTGAGGACGACGCCGGTGAGCGAGAGCTTGTCGTGGAATTCCTTGGCGGAGTTCACCGCGTCCTGGCCCGTCATCGAATCGGCGACGAACAGGACTTCCTGCGGGCTGAGCAGGCGCTTGAGCGACTGCATCTCGTCCATCAACTGTTCGTCGATGTGCAGGCGGCCGGCTGTGTCGACGATGAGCACGTCGGAACCGGTGTTGACGGCTTCACGGCGCGCTTCTTTGACCAAACGTTCGACAGTCGCCGTGTTGGATTCCGTGACCTGACCTTCGTAGAGGTTTGCCTTGATGGATTGCGCGACCACTTTGAGTTGCTCGCGCGCGGCGGGGCGGTAGACGTCGACCGAGACGAGCAGCGGGCGGTGTCCGCCCTGCTTGAGCCAGTGCGCGAGCTTGCCTGAGGTAGTCGTTTTGCCCGAGCCCTGGAGGCCGGCCATCAGGACGACCGTCGGCGGCTGCGAGGCGAACTTCATCTTCACGGTCTCGCCACCGAGGAGCTGCATAAGCTCGTCGCGCACGATCTTGACGACCTGCTCGGCGGGCGAGAGCGCGGTCATCACCTCGGTCCCGAGGGCCTTGGCGCGGATGTGGTCGACGAGGTCTTTGACGACTTTGAAGTTGACGTCGGCCTCGAGCAGGGCGAGGCGGATCTCGCGCAGGGCTTCCTGCACGTTCTCTTCGGTGAGCGTGCCCTGGCCGCGCAGGTTCTTGAAGGCGCGCTGGAGTTTGTCGGTTAGGGTCTCGAACATGGGAGCCTAAAGGTGTGATGCCGAACTTCTATTCTAGCGTAAGTGCCTCAACCGGCTGGTTTTGCGGGAAGTGCTATATCCCCCTCCCCCTCCCAGGTGATCTAGTGATCCAAAGGAGTTAGTGGAAAATCTGTCAAACAAAGGGCTTACGGGCGACATTGGGGCGCACTGCCGAAACGGGAGATGCTAGCGGACGGAGAAGGGGATGTCAAGGCTTATAGTTGCCAAGTAGTCAATGACATAAGCTTTAAGATATAAACCATTAAAATTTTGTCTTTACGGGACTCGTGCGTCACTTTTGGCTGACCCGGCCTTGAAACGCCGGGCTATCAATATGGCGCGCCTACAGCGCTGGAATGAAGCACAGCCGAGGCGGCTGTGCCACACAGGTCGAACGGTGGAAACTTCAGCGCTTCTTGCGCGGCTTGGTGGGTGCGCCGGCAAGCGGCCCGGAGGCCATGACGCTCGACATCAAGGTGTCGAAGGCTTGTTTGGCGGTCATCTCCTTGCGGCCGCCCTTGCCTTTCTTGTACGGATGCTCGTAGTCGCAGGTGCGGCAGCGAGTGCGCTGCGCTTCTTCGCCCGCAACGCTGACCACGGAGTGGTCCATGATGCGCTTGCAGCGCGAACAGTAGTCGTCGATGGTATCGCCGAGGCGCACGCCAGCATTCTAGGAATGCAAAATGAAAAATGCAAAATGCAAACGCACACGTGCTCATCTGGCATCTAAGGATATGAGGGAGAGGTGTGGACCATGATCGAACGCAAACTGAGTATTCCGGAGATCGCCCTTATCGGCGGAACGCGCGTGGCGCTCGGCCTGGGGATCGGGTTGCTGCTCGGCGACCGCCTGAACGATGACCAACGACGTGCGGCTGGGATCGCGCTGGCCGTGGTGGGCGTACTGACAACGATCCCGCTCGCGCTTAACGTCATCGGCAAAGGCAAGCCGGACACGCGGCTGGCGGCGTAATCGCGCAGTGTATGATTCCGCCCGTGGCGGCGGAACGCGGCAAGTTCATCACCTTCGAAGGGCTCGACGGTTGCGGCAAGAGCACGCAACTAGGCAAACTTGCGGAAGTATTGCGCGCCGAAGGCCTTGCCGTCGTCACCACGCGTGAGCCGGGCGGGACCGATGTCGGTGAGCGCGTCCGTGCGGTTTTGCTCAACTCCACTACATCGAACCTGGCGCCCATGGCGGAGTTGACGCTGATGTTCGCGTCGCGCGCACAACAGATCGCCGAGGTCATTCAGCCGGCGCTCAAAGCGGGCAAGTTCGTGCTTTGTGATCGCTTTACCGATTCTTCCGAGGCGTATCAAGGCGGCGGACGGCAACTCGGAAGCGAGGCCGTGCTCGACTTACATCGCGTGGTATGCGGTGGTCTGCAGCCCGATCTCACCATCCTGATGGATTCCGATCCGGCGGCGAGCGTGGAGCGAGCACGACGGCGGAACACGTCGCGGCATGGATTAGCGAAAGGCGACGAGAATCGTTTCGAACAAGAGAACCGTGCGTTCTTCGAGCGGGTACACGCCGCGTATCGCGCGATCGCAAAGCGCGAGCCGAAGCGCGTCGTGATGCTGGATGCGCGCCGACACATGGACATCGTGCATGAAGAGATCGTGGCGGCGGTACGGGAGCGGCTAGGCCTGCACCACGAAGGCACCAAGGCGCGAAGCGGAAACAGATGACTCGAAAGCGGAGAGTCGGGATCCTATAGGGATCCTTCGACTGCGCGATGTCGCGCAGCGCGCGACATCCCTTCGCTCAGGATGACGTTCTCTTTTTTTTGCGCATATGGGATTCGCTGGTTTTCATGGCAACACGGAGACGGTGACGCGGCTGCGGCAGATGTTGGCCGCCGCGCGTTTTCCGCATGCGGTCATCCTGGCGGGGCCGCGTGGGGCGGGGAAGTACACGTTGGCGCAGATGCTGGCGAAGGCGATGAATTGTGCCCAGACGAGCAAACAGCGCTCGTCTGGGGCACCCGCATTGCCCGACTTCTGCGGCGAATGCTCGAACTGCACCCGCATCGCGGGTGCGGATGCGCTAGAGGAGAGATTTGTCGAAGCCGTGGAGGCACGCGACAACCTGCGCGAGGCGGACAAGCGCGAGACGCGCATCTTCGTGCAGACGCATCCCGATGT
>CAYWSH010000231.1:0-4890 GCA_964460655.1 uncultured Terriglobales bacterium
GCAGTACTGGCAGGTGTTGCGGTCGCGCAGCAGGATGTTCTTGCGCGAGAGCGCGCGCGTCTGGTGCGGGATGCGGCGATACTCCAGCAGCCGGATCACCGACGGGATGCGCATCGCCATGCGCGCGGCGTGCAGGTAGTGGCCGTTCTCTTCCTCGGTGATCGCCACGCCCTTCAGCACCAGGACGACCGCACGCCGTGCCGCGCAGATATTGATCGGCTCATACGACGCGTTGAGCACGAGCACAGGCGCCTGCATGCCGCCGCGCTGCACGCGCCGCGGGGGCGCTTCGTGTGAATGACCGCGCATGCCGCGGGTGCTCATACCTGGGCTCCCGCTGCCGCGACGGCAAAGCTCTGCGGCTCGACCTGCTGTAGCCGCTCGACTTCCGGCTTCAGCACGCGCGCCACGGTCGCCACCAGGATGTGCTCCGCTCCGGCGCGCCGCAAAACACGCGCACACTCGGCGGCGGTGGTGCCGGTGGTGAAAACATCGTCCACCAGGATGATCGTGCGGCCGCGCAGTTTTTGGGCATCGCGCACCGCAAAAGCTCCGCGCACATTCTCGCGTCGCCGATGGCGCGTCAGCCCGGTCTGGGAAACCGTCGGGCGCAGCCGTGCAAGAACGTCGGTCGCCGACTGGAATGCATCGTCGTGCAGGACCTGCAACGCCGCGCGCGCGATCAGTTCGCTCTGATTGAAGCCGCGCTGCTTCGTCTTTTCGCGATGCAACGGAACGGGGATCAGGAGCACCGGCGCGTTAGCGACCTCAGCCTTAAGGCTGCGCAGTGCTGCAGCGAGCTTCTCTCCCAGCAGGGGCGCCGCCGGACGCACGCCATCGTACTTCAGCAACTGCAAGAGTCCGCGCAGCACACCTTCATAACTGCCGTAGGCCGCAGCTTTGGCAAATGGCTGCTCGACGCGGCGACAGAGCCCGCATTTCGGGTCCGCCAAGTCCTCGGGCAAGCGCTCGCCACAGACTCCGCACACGGCGCAGTCCAGCGGCGCAATCGCCTGCACGCACGCCGAACACACCGGCAGGCGTGAGATGTTTTCCAGGGGAAGACCGCACAGGCGGCAATCGGAGGGAAGCAGCGTGTTGAAGAGGCCAGCCGCCGCTGCTTGCAGGAGACTCGCGGTCCCGTTCGCTGAGCGGAAGCCGCGCGGACTGCGATCTAGGTCACTGCTACTGCTGAAGACGACCCTCCATCGGCCGATGCGAGAGGCCCAGGGAAGCTCTGACTGTCATCAGTATAGCTGCCGCATGCAAGCTGGGGCAACGCCGGCAGGGCCATCACGTTCGCTATGCCGACGCTGGTACCTGCCGGATGAGGGGCGCGAGAATCGCGGTAGACTGGCGGCATGACGCGCGTGTTTCTCGCCGCTCTCCTGCTCGCCGCAGCGCTGTTCGCGCAGGTCCCGCCCGCGAATCCCACGCCCGCCGAAGTCGCGGACTATGTGGCGAAGCAATTCGGCGCCGACTTCAAAGTCGCTCCATTCACGCCGCGCGGCGTCGGCGGACAGATCTTGAAAGGTGCGCCGCCCATCCTGCTGCTCACCGGCGACCTGGACGGCGACGGCGCGGAGGACGCGGTCATCATCGCGAAGACGGGCGCGAATCCACTGCTCGGTCAGGAGCAGTTCCACTACAAGGTCGTGGACCCGTATGACGCCTACTACGGCGTCGGCGACACGCGCATCACGCGCCAATTCTCGATGGGCGACTCCGACCGCGAACACGCGCTGCTGATCATCCACGGGTGGCGCACGGCGACGCCGAAGAGCAAGGTCGTCATCATCAATCTGCCGTTCGACCGGCTGGCCTTGCAGCAGACCGTGCTGAAGAAGAAGCCGCGGACGGTCATCATCGCCGAGGAAGCCGGCTTGATGCAGTCCACGGTGTTCTGGGACGGGAAACGCTACCGGTACGAACCGGGAACAGGCGAATCCGAATAACGCCGCGCCGGCCCGAGCGGATCGAGCTTCTCGTTGAGCCAGTGCGCCAGCTCCAGCTGCATCTTGCGGGTCAAGCCGGTGAAGCGCAGGCCGACGCGGCTCGACGAAACCGACGCTACCGTTGCGCTCCCTTCCATCCATAGCGGCCGATCGGGCAGCGGGAAGCGAACGCGCACCATGTGGCCCACGTGTGCATCTTCATCGAGGAAGACCATCATGCCGCCTTCGCTCAAGTCGATGCCGCGACCGCGCGCTTCCGGACCGCGGCCGAGCTGTACCATCACCGGCATGTCGATGCCGTGGCGGTAGTAGCGCCGATGCTCGCGCAGCATGAGCGCTTGCGCCGCGCGCAAGCAGCGCGCTGTGCGATCGGCGGTCAGCGGCTTTTCCAGGACAAAGGTCGCACCCCGCGCAAAGGCATCAGCCATAGCGGTCGGCCGGCGCGTCATGCCGAACAGGATGCTGCTGCGGTTGTACGGCGACTCGCGCACCGAAGCGATCGAATCGCGGCCGCTATCGATGTCCATGTCCAGCAGGATGGCTTCGAACTTGCGCTGCCGCGCGTGCTTCAGCAGATCGGCAGCGGCGAAGCATGTTTCCGCCTGCACCGAGATATCGTCGAGATGGCGTTGTAGCAGGGCGACCGCGGCAGGCTCGCGACAGAAGATCAACGAGTGGAGGGCCATGAGGAGTCGATGTTACGACGCGCGCCGGGTATCCACGAGATAACCAAGGTTCAGTCGCGGAAGACCTATGTACCTTGGATTATGCGTTGAGCTTCCTATCGAGTAACTCGTTGACCAGTGCGGGATTCGCCTGCCCCTTCGCGGCTTTCATCACCTGGCCGACGAAAAAGGCCTTCATTGTGGTCTTGCCGGCGCGGTATTGCTCGACTTGTTTGGGATTGGCGGCGATGGCTTCGTCCACGAGTCTTTCCAGCGCTGCCGTGTCGGTAGACATCCGTGGACTGCCGGCCGCTTCGTAGACCGCGGGAAAGTCTTCGCCGCGCTCGAATGCCTGGTCGTAGAGATCCTTGAGCATCTTGCCGCTGATGGCCCCGGTCTCGACCAGGTCGGCCGATGCCGCAACGCCGGCCATCGAGATCGGGGAGCGTTCGATCTCCAGCCCCTTCGCCTTCAAGCGGCCGACCAGCTCCGACTGCACCAGATTCGCGACACGTTTCGGGTTCTTCGCGGCTTTCGCCGCCGCTTCGAACTGGTCAGCGAGCGAGCGCGACGCGGTCAGGGTGGCGGCATCCGCCGCGGTGATGCCGTAGTCGCTTACAAAGCGTGCGCGCCGTGCCACCGGCGATTCGGGTAATCGCGCGCGGATCTCATCCTGCCAGGTGGCGCTCACCACGAGCGGCGGCAAGTCCGGCTCGGGGAAATAGCGATAATCGTGCGCTTCTTCTTTCGAACGCATGCTGTACGTCTTGTCTTCGTCGGCGTTGTAGAGCCGCGTCTCCTGCACGATGCGTCCGCCGTCGCTCAGTATCTCGATCTGCCGCGCGATCTCGTATTCCAGCGCCTGGCGGATGAACTTGAACGAGTTCACGTTCTTGATCTCGGTCTTTACGCCGAGTTCCTTCTGCCCCTGCGGCCGCACGCTTACGTTGGCATCGCAGCGCAGCGAACCCTCTTCCATGTTGCAGTCGCTCACGCCGGTGTACAGGATGATCTCCTTCATGCGCGTGAGATATTCGTGCGCTTCGGCGGGCGTGGAGATCTCCGGCTCGCTGACGATCTCGACCAGCGGTGTGCCCGCGCGGTTCAAGTCGATCGAGGTGCTACGCGCGGAATCGGGCAGGCCGTCATGGATGGATTTGCCCGCGTCCTCTTCCATGTGGAGCCGCGTGATGCCGATGCGCTTCGCCACGCCGCCGGCGCCGGTGACCTCGATCCATCCGTGCTCGGCAAGCGGCTGGTCGTACTGCGAGATCTGGTAGCCCTTCGGCAGGTCGGGATAGAAATAATTCTTGCGCGCGAAGATGCTGCGCTCGCGCACGGTGCAATTCAGCGCCATCGCCGCCAGCACCGCGTATTCGACTGCCTTTTGGTTGAGTACCGGCAGCGCGCCCGGCAACCCCAGACACACCGGGCAGACGTTGGTGTTCGGTGGCGCACCAAACTTCGTCGCGCAGCCACAGAAGATCTTCGAGGCCGTCAGCAGCTGGACATGGACCTCGAGCCCGATCACGGGCTCGTACTGCGTCGCGAGCGCAGCGCCGCTCACAGCTTCTCCTTCATGCGCCGGTAGGTCGTCTGCAGGTCCTCCGGCAGGATGCGCGTCTCGGCGATCGTGCCCATGAAGTTCGAATCCGCGACCCAGCGCGGCAGGACGTGCATGTGGACGTGCCCCGCAACGCCTGCGCCTGCCGCCTTGCCGATGTTCATGCCGAGATTGACGCCATCTGGCTTGTACAACTCGCGCAGCAGCGTCTCCATGCGCTGCGTCAGCGCCATCATTTCGTCCGCGGCCGCGCGCGGCAGCTTGGCCAGTTGGTCGAGATGCGCGTACGGCGCTATCATCACGTGCCCCGAGGTGTACGGGAACGCATTCAGCGCCACGAAGCAGTGCTCACCGCGCAGCACGATGCCCGCCTCGGCGTCATTCTGCTTCTGTAGCTCGCAAAAAAGGCATCCTGTGGCCTGGTCGGCGCTGGTGATGTACTGGTAGCGCCACGGCGTGAAGAGGCGGTCCATCGCGGCATCGAGATTAGCAGAAGGGTTTGTGAAGGTGCGCCACTGAGCGTCATCCCACATGGCGAAAAGACCCGCCCTTTCTGGCCCCGAGGTTTGACACCCTCTTCCAGCGGTTGTTATATTCGAAGAGTCCGTGACGCAAGTCAGCTTCGTCAGGGATCCGGCCGATAGGGTTTCTTAGCCCGCTGTTGTTCCTTCCGGGAGTCTCAGCGTTCACGCAGGCTCTTCCTGGG
>CAYWSH010000232.1:0-4888 GCA_964460655.1 uncultured Terriglobales bacterium
GCAGGTCCACCAGTGCGCCCCCATCGGGACCCACGACGAGTCCAAGGCTGCCTTGCAAGTACGACGGCATCTGGCCGAACGGCGTCAGCGTATCGGTGGGATCGAAAAACACGATCGTGCCCAGGTGCGGATGGTCGACCGCCGCGCTCATCGGCGTGTCGTACTTTCCCGCCGGCAGCTTGATAGCAACGATCGCGTGGTTGAAGGTGACGGCGGAAGGCACGTCCTTCCGCACGACGCCGCGGTCCGTGTGGACCAGAACATAGTACGACTCGATGCCGGTAACGCTTAACAAGGAGCTAAGCAAGGTCGCCTTGTCTTTGCAGTCGCCGTAGTGGTTCTTCAGGATCTCGGCGGCAGGGTGCGGCTGGTAGCCGCCGATGCCGATCTCAATGGCGACGTAGCGCACGTCCCGCTGCACAAAGGCCGCGAGCGCCTGCAGTTTCGCCAGCGGCGTCGCTTGGCTGGCTGTGAGTTGCATCGCCTGCGTCCTGATGTCAGCCGAAGCATCCCGCCGGCCCGCAGTCAGGTTCGCATACCATTTGCCCACGTCGCGCCAGCTGGCATGCGCCTTGCCTTGCAACTCTGGCCGCGGCGGAAAAAGGTTGACCACCATACGTGCAGTAACGGCACGGCGCGCCGGCATCTCCGGCTCCTTTTCGAACGGCGTGACGTTATCGAGTTCCCAGGTCCATTGGGTGCCGGCGGTCTGCGGCTTAAGTTCGGCATGGTTCATCCACACCGCGTCGAACTCCCAGCGGGCCGGCAACTGGAGCGTGAAGCGGGTTTTGAGGACCGGCGAGGAGTCCTGGATGTCCCACACGTCCTGGTAGACCATCGGGCGGCGCTTCTGCTCGTACTCGTAGCCAACGATATAGCCGACCTCGGCCGGCAGCTTGAGGATCTTGTGCCGTGAATCGTCGTAGAGCGATTCGGAAAAGAGCGCCGTCTCAATAGCGTCGCTCTCCTTGAGTTCCGTCTCTTTGCCCTTGGTATCGATGCTCCAGCCCTTGAGCCAGGTGAGGCGCGTTTCGTTATCGAACGCGATGGTCGCGGTCGCCAGTCCGCGGCCCTGCGGACGCAAGACCTTGATGGCATGGCGATAAACGGTCGTGATATCGCCGTTGTCCCGAACGGTGGTCACCTGCTCGTCGAGCAACACGACGGCGTTCGTATCAGACGGATACGAAGGCACGGTGACGTGGGTGAGCTGTCGCAACCATTCCGGCGTAGCGCCCCACATCTGCCCAGGCACGGTGAGCGCCACGAAGAAAACGAGCTTAAGCGAGCGCGCGATCATTGGCCCGCCCTCAACACCGTCTGCTCTTCGTCGCCGGCCTTCACCTTGGCGTAGAAGTCGCGCAAAGCGTCCCAATACTTGGTGGCGAAGATGATGCCATCGACCTTTAGCTCGCGCTGTTCGTGGATCACGCCCGCCTGCTTTTCCACCTTGAGGTTGTAAGCGACAACGCCGCGGTCATCAGCGCGCGGCGCGGGGACGCCTTCCATCTCCACGCCTTCCGGCAACGAGAGCGTGATGTCGTCCCTTTCGATATACGAATGCTCGAAATAGACAGGGTGCTGCCGGCGGGCGTGCTGGAACAGCGCCGCATTCGAAGCCTGGAAGACCGACGCCGGCATGAGCATGCGCCGGCCGGTGGCGGCGGCGAAGCCCGGTATGGTGATCTTGAAGTCGGCGGTAAGGGGCGACTCCGCGGCCTTCCAGTCATTCACTCTCTGGAGCTCGACCTTGGCGTTGCTCGGGAGCCAGCCTTTCAGTTCGTCCTCCATGCTCTTCTTTTTCTCGGCATCGTCACTGTCGCGTTCACTCAGCCGGCGTTCCATCGCTTCCTGGCCGACCAGCGAAAGGTTGACCGTGCCGGTGAGCGTGCCGCGCTGGTCGATTGCGAGCTTGGCGGTGCGTTGGGTGATGGCCTCCGTGGCGGTGCCATTCGGCGTTTGCACGAAGGACGTCCCGTCCTTGTCGATGCGCAGGCCGCCGGCGCCGGTGGCCTCCCAGGGCAGCAGGCCGAAGGGCGCATAGGGCGATCCGGGATCGAGATACAGCTCCTTGCCGTTCCCCTGCACGATGGCCAGTTCGCGCGTGAGCTGCGAGGTCTTCTGATACTCCTTGTGGAAGAACGTGTCATCGCGTTCCGCTACCTTGGCGAGCGTGGCGTCCATGCCGGCAGCACGCGCCAGCGCGACAAAAGTACGGACCAGCTGGTTGTGGTAACCATAGCCGTTCTTCACGACATCTTCGGCGTTCTGGTTCTCCTTGCGCTTGGCCTTGGCGTCCTGCTCTTCGGTGGTGTAGTTGAGATTGGTCATCTGCTGCACGCGGGTGTAGAGCTTGTGCAGCTTTTCCTCGGCTGTGTTCGCGCCCTGGACGATCGAGGCGGCCTCACGCTCCACGCCGCCGCGTTTCTTCATGAAGTCTTCGGCCTGCGAGCGCCATAGCTTGCCTTGCTCTTTCCAGTAGTCCTCGGTCTTCTTGATCTCGCTGTTCTGGTAGAAGAACTCGACCTGCGCCCGGACTTCGTTCTCCGGGGGCATCAGCTCTTCTTTCTCGAAGGCGGGAATGTCGGTGAGGTCGAGCGTGATGCTCTTGTCCTTCTGCTGCACGGGCTGGACCTTGTTGGCGACGTTGCGCCAGATCCATCCGCAGGCGAATTCAGGCGAAGGCTTGAAGGCGAAGTGCGCTTTGCGCGTGGGCAGGTCCGATTCGAGCAGCCAGCGCGTCGGATAGACCCAGTACGAATCCCACTTGATGCTGTAGCGATACTCGATGATGCTGCCGACCTGCACATCGGGCAGCGTAAAGTTCTTGGTCAGCATCTTGACGCCGTGTTTCTTCACCGCCACCTTGTCGAAGATCTTCCCGTGGAAGTCCTGGATCGTACCGTCTGGCTGGATGACGCGTGCCTTGATGTTGCCGATGTTGAACGCGCCGGCGAGGAAGGGCGGCGTCTCGATGTCGGCGTACTTCTTCCCTTCCTCCGTCAGGATCTTGATGCGGTAGTAATGGTCTTCGTGGGCATCGACATCATTCTCGATCGCCTCGCGATAGAGCACCACTGCCAACGCACCGGGGCGTGGCGCGTAGTCCTTCATCGCCAGTTCTTCCGGGGTAATGGGCTGCCAGTCATCGCCGCTGCGGGCAAGTGCGGGCACAGCGCTGCCAACAAGGATGAGCGCAAAAATACCAAGTAGGGACTTGCGGAGATTCATTGTCTAGCTCCTGGGGCGCGGCGGGGAAGAAGAATCGCAAGACCGTAGCATTATCGAGGTAGCCGCACCATACTCCTATCGTGTCTAAGCCGCAAATCGGAGTGGTTTTATTGCTTACTCAGGCGCCGGAGTACTAAGGGATTTGCGCCTCAGGCTCGCGTTATGCGGCTCGTCAAATCCGCGCCAGTCGACTCATCCGGTAAGTTCTCCAGATCGGCAGCGTTCGCGTTGGGCGGACCCTGCAAGCGCTCGAGTGAAATCCTTTGCGCTAACGGAACTCGCGGACGCAGGACTTCGTTACACTGCGCGTCACGAGTATGGCCAACCCTGAGACGCCGAAAGCGAGCATAAGCCCAACCGTCACGCCAGTCTCCTACCGCGAGCGCATCGTGTCGCTCGACATGCTGCGCGGCGTCGCGCTGCTCGGCATCCTGCCGATGAATATCCAGAGTTACGCCATGATCAGTGCCGCGTACATGAATCCGATGGCATACGGCGACCTGCATGGCGCGAACTTGGCGGTGTGGCTGCTGAGCCACGTGCTCGCCGACGAGAAGTTCATGACGATCTTCTCGCTGCTCTTCGGCGCCGGCATCCTGCTGATGACGTCGCGCGCCGAGTCGCGCGGACGGCGTTCCGGCGTCCTGCACTACCGTCGTATGGCGTGGCTCGTGCTGTTCGGCATGGCCCACGCTTACCTGCTCTGGAGCGGCGACATCCTGTACACGTACGGCCTGTGCGGCATGGTGGCGTATCCGTTCCGCAAATGCCGGCCACGCACGCTGCTGATCGTGGGGCTGGCATGCTCGCTCGTGACGCCAGCCTTCATGACGCTTGCCGGCGCGACGATGCCTTATTGGCAGCAGGGCGCCGACGAACTCAAGGAAGACCTGTGGATGCCGACGCCGCAACACACGGCCGAAGAGACCGCTGGTTATCGCGGTGGCTGGCTCGCAGAAATGGGACCACGCGTGGAAGACGCCATTGCGATGGAGACGCAGTTCTTCCTGCTGTGGGCGTCGTGGCGGGTGCTGGGCTTGATGCTCTGGGGCATGGCGCTGCTGAAAGTCGGCGCGCTGAGTGCGGAGTGGCCGGCGCAGCGCTATCGCAACCTGATCGCGCTCGCACTGTTGGTCGGCATCCCGCTCATCAGTTCCGGCACGTATCGCGACTTCAAGTCCGGATGGGATTTCCGCGAATCGTTCTTCTACGGCATGCACTGGAACTGGTGGGGCAGCTACCTGGTAAGCGGTGGCTGGATCGGCGCCGTCATGCTGCTGCGCCAAAGCGGCGCGGTTCCGGCCATGATGTCGCGGCTCGCGGCCGTCGGTCGCATGGCCTTCAGCAATTACATCCTGCACTCCGTGCTCTGCACCTTCATCTTCTACGGCCACGGGCTCGGACTGTTCGGCAGCGTCTCGCGCGTCGGACAGGCGGCAGTCGTGCTCGGCGTGTGGGCGCTGCAGTTGTGGCTCTCGCCCATCTGGCTGCGCCGCTTCCAGTTCGGACCGCTGGAGTGGCTGTGGCGCTCGCTCACGTACTGGCAACGTCAACCGATGCGCGCGGCTTAGAACGGGCTCGAGAACCGGATGTCCGTCAGCAAGCCATTGTCTGTCAGAGTAAGAAGGAAGTTCTTCAGGTCCTGCTTCGCCTGCGC
>CAYWSH010000233.1:0-4695 GCA_964460655.1 uncultured Terriglobales bacterium
TCACCTTCGGTACGTTCGGCTCCTCCACGTACTCGCTCTGGATGCGCGACAGCACCTCGCTGAACACACTCAGCTGCTTGTACGCGCCATCATTCGTGCTGTCGGCGCGCATGAATCCGCCGACCACCGTGAACATGACGAGGAGAACAGACAGGCTAAGGACGACGACTTTCGGGTTTTTCGACACGTGGACTCCAAATACGCGGGGGACGCTTCCGCAGATTATACCTTGCTATTAGATGCAATCATCAGCTTCGCTGCCCCTGGTTTCGTGCGCAAGAGACGGCCAGCGAGGCCGATTCACGCGCCGAGCCGGCTGTAGAGCCGCCCGACTGATCTTGCTTAGATAACGGACCTCCAGCGGTCTTCATAATAAAGAATGGACGCAGCCGAGCCCCTTGCGTCACCCGAATTCGTCAACCCGCCCTGATTTGTCATCCTGAGCGTAGTGAGGTCGCGCGACACCGCGACCGAACGGAGTCGAAGGATCCCTATTGCACCTCGAACGTCCGCTGGGTGGTCTTTCGAAGGGGCACGGCTTCAGCCGTGCCGGGTGCCCCACCCAAGCCGGTTTTGCTTGGGTGGGGATCTTCGTCTGCACGACCCCGACGCAAACGCCATGCGACAATCCCTCGATGTCCTCCGCCGCCCTGCGCCTCGAGCTCAGTCAGCGCAACCAGCGCTACGCCGCGGAGAACGGCCTCGTCCACGCGCGCCGCCCTGACTTGATCGAGGCCTGGTACGCCACCCTCCGCTGCGTGCGCTCCGCCGACCTGCGCGTCCGCTGCAAGCTGCTGACGTGGCAGGAACTCGCCGCCGTCCTGCCACGTCCGCTACAGCGCTTTCTCGACGTCAAGTACGGCATCAGAGCCCCCCGCTGATCGTGCCTATCGTCCCTTCGGCGAATAGCCCAGCGTCACCGTCACCGTCACGCTGCGTCCCGGCAGCATGCCCAGCGTGTCACCCGCTCCCGGCGTATAGATCGGGCCTTTGGCCACTTGCGTCACGCTCGTGATGTTGTGCTGGTCGAGCAGGTTGTTCACCCCGATCCTGATCTTCGTCTGGTCGAAGCGGGAACCGTTGCGGATCGTGAAGTTGCAGTACATGTTCGTCACGTTGAACGGATCGATCGGGATCACCTGGTTCAGCGTCGCGCCGTTGGTGGCCGTATTGTCATTCCACATCGGCCCGACGCGCTTGTTGAAGATCCCCAGGTCGAAGTAGCGCTGCTGGTAGGTCAGCCCGATCGCCTGCGTGTTCGCGGGCGTGTTCGCCACCCATCTGTCGGTGCTCGGCAGCCCGCTCGTGATGTACTTCGCCGTGCCTGCCGTGCCGTTGATGTAGAAGCTCAGGCCGTGCGTCAGGTACACGTTCGCTTCGCCCTCGAAACCCTTGCTCTCCGAGTCTCCCGAGGCCGTGTACTGCGTCGCCGTCGGATTGCTCGGATCGGGCGACGAGCTGTAGTCGTTCTGGAACCGGATGATGTACGCGTCCGCGTTCAGCGTCAGCATCTTCAGCTTCAGCACCGACCCACCCTGGAAGCTCTTCGCCGTCGTCGGCTTTGGCAGGATCGAGACGTTCCCGTTCTTCACGTCGAACACGCTGCTCGGCGGGACCTTCGTGCCGGTGGCGAATTGCCCATACACCGACCATCCGTTCTTCAGCCGATAGCTCGCGTCGAACGACGGCAGGTAGGCGCTGTACCCGGCCGCGTGCGACACGGAAGGCAGCCCGCCCAGGTTCCCCACCGTCTTGCCGTTGTCCGCGTACTGCGTGAGCGCCTGGTTGTAATACGCGTACTTGAAGCCGCCGGTGAGCGTCAGCCGGTGCGTCGCGTGGAATTCGTATTCCGCGTACGGCTGGTACGAATTCGTCCAGAAACGCTCATGGAAGTTCGGGAGTGCGGCATCCAGGCGGTTACGCGGGTCCGACGGGACCTGGAAGCGGTTCGTCGTCGCCCACTCATACCACAATCCCGTGCGCAGGACGCCCCACTTCGACACCTGGCTGGCCACGAGGCTCTCGCCGTATTTCCGATAGCTGTTCAGCTTGTCCACCGCGCTCGTCGCGGTGATCGCGGTCGCGCCGTTGTTATAGAACTGCTGGTTGTAATAGCTCAGCGTGTAGGGCTTGAAGTCGAACAGCCAGCCACCGCCCAGCTGCTTCTTCCAGTCCACGTACTCGAAATCCGTCGGTACGTGATACGTGTAGTACCGGTAGTAGAGCGGGCTGGTCGGGTCCTTCGTCAGCAGGAAGTTGTCGCCGAACTGCGCCACCTGTGCGCGCGTCGGCCCTTTCGCGTTTGGCGTGTTGCTGTCGAGCATCACCACGCCGCTGTACGCGGTCAGTGTGTCCGTGTCCGAGAAGCGGTACTGATACTTGAGCGCCCCGGCGTTGCGCTGCTGGTAGTTGTTGGTCTGGTATCCGTCGCTCGTCATGCGGTGCACGTCGAGCAGCAGGTTCGACTTTCGGTTGCCGCCGAACGCGCCCGTGTCGTAGCTGAAGTCGATCAGCGCCGTGTTGAACGAGCCATACGAAACGCCTCCGCGCAGTCCTTGGTCCGGCGTCAGGTCGCGCGAGAGCAGATTGATCGTGCCGCCGAACGGCGTCGGCCCCGTCGTGGACGCCGAGCCCGGGCTGCGGTCGAAATCCACGCTCCCGATCCACGGTGACGGGAAGAACGCCCACGAGTGGTGCGTGGGATCGTTCGTGTCGTAGAACGGGATGCCGTCGAAGTTGATGTCGTAGTTGCCGTCCTTGAACCCGCGGAAGTACGTCTTGCTGTCGCCCAGGCCCACGCCGTTCGAGTTCACGCTGAACGTGCCCGGCGCCATCTGCACCAGTTCGCTGTAATCCGCCACCGGCGAGGTGTAATTCTGGATGAAGCCGGGCGTCACTTCGGTGCGCGCCGAGCGCGCCTCCAGCAGGCCATCCATCGGCGCTAATTGCGCTGCCACCGAGTCGGTCGCGAAGGCTTCCACCGTCACCGCCTCGCTCACCGTCCCGATGCTGAGCGTGATCGCCACGTTCGCCGGCGCATCACTGCTCACCTTGACTGCCTTCGAAGCCTGCGCGAATCCCCGCGCCGTCACCTCCACCGTGTGATTGCCCGCCGCCAGGCCATTCACGACGAACTTACCCGTTGCATCCGTCGTAGTGCGGCTCACCGCGCCGCTGGCATCGTTCTTCACCATCACGGACGCACTTGGCACCACACTGCCTGCGGGATCGACCACCGTGCCGCTCACAGTTCCGCTCCCACTCTGTTGGGCCGGCAGGGAGACCACGAGGGAGAACATCATGAGGAGGGTGACGACGAAGAAAAGGCCGGTACGCGCGGGATCTTTCACAGTGGCGCCTCACAAAAGGGATTTGGAGGCGGCATCCTAAGGTCAAGATGTTAGGGCGGCGTTAAGGCCTCGTGAAAATCCGCACACGTTGCGTCATTTCTGAATGCGAAGTGGTATCTCGTAAGCACCGGGCTTTAACCCGGTGATTCCACCGCGCAAGTTTCCGGGGGCTTTAGCCCCGGAACCCCTACAATCAGCCGTGCAACGCGAGCCGCAGCCCGCGTTCTCTCAACTACATGCCTTGGGTGCCCCATCCTGAGCGGAATCGAGCGAAGCGAGATGCGCGAAGGGTGGGATCACATCGCCTCGTTCGTCTCATCGCGATTTCTTTTGCGACATTCCTCGCCGGCTGCGGCAGCGCGCTCGCGCCGCAACCTGCCACTGCTTCGGCCGCGAGCGCCCAAAGTCCTGCCGCCCGTTTCGACGCCGCCTGGCAGACCGCCGACCAGCAATACCCCTACTTCACCTACAAGCGCATTGACTGGGAAGCCGCTCGCGCCGATTACCGCGCCCGTGCCGAGCAAGCACTCACGGACGCGGAACTTGCCGGCATCGTGCGCGACCTCTTCGCCACCCTGCACGACGAGCACGTCATCCTGCGTAACACCGCCACCGGCCGCGAGTGGCGCACCTACGAACCCCAGCGCGTCATGAACTGGGACCGCGGCGTTTGGAAGGACTACGTCACGCGCGGCAACTGGCAGCAGGGCCAGTCGAACTGGGGCACCGCGACCTTCGGCAGCGCCGCCTACATCGCCATCGGTGAGTGGGATCCGGAGCAGGTCCGCATCGCCGACCTCGACGCCGCCCTCGAACGCTTCCGTAACGCGCCGCTACTCATCCTCGATGTCCGCATGAACCCCGGCGGCGACGATCGCCTCGCCTTCCAGTTCGCCGGTCGCTTCGCCACCACGCAGCGTGTCGCCGACTTCGTGCAGTATCGCAACGGCCCGCTCCACACGGACTTCACCGCCATGCGCGCACGCGTCGTCGTGCCCCGCGGCGCGTGGCAATTCACGCACCCGGTTCTCCTGCTCGTCGGCCGCGGCTGCACCAGCAGCAGTGAAAGCTTCATCGCCGCCATGCGCGAACTGCCGAACGTCATCGTCGTCGGCGACACGACCGGTGGCTCCAGCGGCAATCCCGCGTTCTACGACCTCGGCGGCGGCTGGCAGTACTCGCTCTCCCGCTGGATCGAGTACACCGCCGAAGGCGACGTCATCGAGCAGAACGGCATCCGCCCCGGCATTTTCATCCCCGCCACCGCCGCCGACTTCCAGCGCGGCCGCGACCCCATCCTCGATTGGGCCATCGCCCAGGCACCCTAACGATTCGTTATTGGTTA
>CAYWSH010000234.1:0-4686 GCA_964460655.1 uncultured Terriglobales bacterium
AACGACATCAGCTCGAGCGAGAGCTCGCGGCACATCTCGACCATCGGGAAGATGACCGAGCCGGCGCCCACGATGACGCGCGTCCCGCGTATGCCGTAGACCACCAGCGCCTGGTGCGGCCCGGCTTTGCGATACAACGAGGTGAGCGTGAACATGGTGAAGAACGTCAGGCCCACGATCACGAAGATCCAGAGCCATATCTGCGGAGTCAGTTCCATAAGTCCTCTCTTCTGGTAGAGACCGCGTCCCTACGCGAAAATCATTTCTGCGCGGCATGGGCCGCGCCTTCTTCTGCAAACTCTTCCCATGGCCGTACATAGGCCAGGCCGCGCTCATAGCGCGTGATCACGACTTCTGTCCCCTTCGCCAGCGGCGTGCCATCGTCGGAGCGCGCGCCCGAGACCTTGCGCGTGCCGGAGTGCGAGAAAACGATCTCGCCGGTGCCACCTTCGCGGATAGGTACGTTGATGCGGCCGATGATTCCGACCAGGTCGCTCTCCGTGCCGTCGAGCGCGCGCTCGAACGAGATGAGCTTCACCAGGAACCAGAACACCAGCCCGGCCCCGAATAGTCCGCCCCCGGCTGCGAGCACCAGGCCGAGCAGCAATTGCACGTGTCCGTAATGCGTCAGCACATAACCCGTGCCGCCGAACCAAGCCAGGAACGCGACGAGGGTCGAGAAGTTGAACCACGACAGGCCGTTGGCGCCGCTCCCCGCGTGCGGCCCATGCGCGTGCGCGCCGAAGTGCACATGACCGTGATGCAAGTGCAGTCCCGGCAGGTGGATATGCAGACTGCTACCTAGAAAGCCCAGCAGCGTGCACGCGAACCCGACGGCAAAACACACGAGATAGAAAGTGGCGAGGTTCATGGCGCTCTCCTAGCGCGTCCTCCGCAGGTGGTACACATTCACCAATGCGGCGATCGCCCATAACAACGCGGTCGAAACTTGCAGCCATTGCCAGCCGTTCATGCCGTCTCTCCTTTGCCGTTGCCGCGTGCCGCTTCGGGCTTGAGCACATGCAACAGGCGGTCGACCAATTCCGGTGTCTCCACGATGGCGCCGAGCAGGATGAGGCACTTGCGCGTGTCCTCATGCTTGGCGAGTTCGAGCAGCGCGTGGCGCAGCTCATGGTCCTTGCGAAAACGTTCGGCTCCGCTGACGAGCCACGTATCGAGCTTGTCCTCGAGCGAGCGCAGGTCGCTTTGCAACTCGGTGTGGAAGCCCTCGGGATCGTCCACCAGGTACCCGGGATGTACCTTGAAGAAGCGCGAAAGCAACGTGCGCGTGTTCGCGGTAAGGTGCGGGCGCGCGCCGCTCTCGATCTGCGAGAGATACGACTGGCTGATGGACTCGCCCAACTCCTTGCGCACCGCGCGGACGATCTCCTGCTGGGTCATCTCGCGTCCCAGGTTGCGCAACGTGCCTTCCACGTGGCGCAGATAGCGGATTTTCTCGCCCAGGGTCACTTCGTCTGCTCTCCCATGCAGTATTACAAATTGCGATGTATATATTGCAATATGCGATTCTAGATGTCAAGCGAAATCCAGAGTATCTGCTAAGTGCTGTGTTTTCAGTGAGTAAGTTACAGAGCTAGGCCGTCTTGGCGACCAAGCGGGAGCGGAAAGCGAAGGCCAACAGCAACGCGAGGACGATGCCCGGCACCGCACCAAAGGCACCGAACCACGCCAGCTGCGAAAGCGGCGGCGGTCCCCAGACCTGCGAGAAGAAGGCGCAAACCACGACCGCGCCCATCATGGCGCCGACAGCGGTAGCAGCCAGCAAGAGGCGCGGCAGCGAGCGGAAGCGGCCGCCGAAAACGACCAGCAGGCAGGCGCCGAAATAGCCGGCAAAGAAAGCGAAGATGGCGATCTCGGCGATGACGGAGAAAAGCATCTCGATCATCTGCGCGCCGGTCGCGCTGCCCGAGCCGGCGGCCCACGCTACGGCATTGATCACGCCGAATGCGCCGAAGACCAGCAGGAAGCACAGGTTCCCGGCGGCAAACGGCAGCGGAATCTTGCGTCCGTGGCGCAGTCGTCCGTAGCAGAAGGCCGCAACCACGATGACGACCGCGGCAAACACCGCGGCCAGGCGCGGCTGGCGCAGCAGGGCGTCGGTGCTGAGCGGCGCCTCGGTGATGCTCTGCGCGGCGCGGCGCGCATAGTAGATCATCTCGCCGAACAGAAACACGAAGGCAACCACGAACCCGGGGATGATCCCGGTGGCCAGGCTTTTCAGGACGTTCTTGACCACCGACTGCTCCTTTGCGTTGCAAAGTATGAGCCGGGTGCAGGTGTCGCGCAATGTAACTCTCGTTACCTGACGCGCACAAAAAAGCCGGCCGCCTGCGCGGCCGGCCGGTTACGTGCAGTCTTAAGCGCGCTTGCGGCGCATTCCTGCTCCTAGAAGTCCCAGTCCGAGCAGCGAAAGGGTTGCGGGCTCAGGTACGGGTGTGAGGAAACCGCGGATCTCGCCACCGGGGAAGCTCGTGGTGTGGATGTTGTAGTACTCGGTGCCAGCCGCCAATCCGGAAGCGAAGAACGCCTCGGCGCCGGCGGTGGTGCCACCGTGCGCGGTGACGAACGACGGGTTCCAACTGGAGGCCAGGGTGAGATCGAAGACGTTGAAATACGACCCGCCCGTCACGCCCGAGGGGAATCCAGGGAACGTCGGCGTGGTTGTAGCAACGCCGGCGGTACCGGTGCCGGGAGTCAAGGTGCAGCAATGGATGTGGGACGCCGTGACCGTCCCAACGAGCCCGGCGAACAGCACATCAACCGTCAGGGTATGAGCCGTGGAATCGTAGCTGATGAGCGCTGTACCGAGGCCGGGCGACGCATTGGGTGGCGACTCACCGGGGCCGGTCAGAATGGCTTGATATCCGAGCGTAGTCGCTGAGGCGACGGTGGCGCAGAGCAGGACGACGGCGAACAGATACTTCTTCATATATGCCCCTCCAGGGCTGGCACTAAGGTTCTTGGCGGCGAGGGGGCCGTTCCTAGGGCGCGGAATGGTGCTCCGCGGCGCGAGGGGTGTCAAGCGGATTCGCTACAGCCCCGCTTCCATGCGCGCGCGCGGGTCGAGGTAGTCACGCAGGGCGTCGCCGATGAAGTTGAAGCTCAGCACGGCGAGCATGACGGCGCCTGCCGGGAAGAGCACGAGGTGCGGCGCGTCGAACAAGTGCGACCGGCCGTCGTTGAGCATCGAGCCCCAACTGGCCGTCGGAGGCGTGATGCCGAGCCCGAGAAAGCTCATGGTCGCTTCCGCCAGCACCGCACCTGCCATGCCGATGGCGGCCTGCACGATGACCGGCTGGATGATGTTCGGCAGGATGTGGCGCACGATGATGCGCAGGTCGCCGGCGCCCAGCGCGCGCGCCGCCTCGACGAATTCCCTTTCGCGTACGGCCAGCACCTGCCCACGGACGAGGCGTGCATAGCCCACCCAGCCGCCGATGGCGAGCGCCGCGATCAGGTTCACGACGCCCGGCCCGACGAAGGCTACGAACGCGATCGCCAGCAGAATGCCGGGGAACGAGAGAAAGGCATTCATCACGATGACGTTGACGAAGCGGTCAGTGAGTCCGCCGTAGTAGCCGGCGATCGAACCAATGACAAGTCCGAGCAGCAGCGACGCGCCGACGACGCTCGTGCCCACCAGCATCGAGATGCGCGCGCCGTAGATGATGCGCGAAAAGATGTCGCGCCCGAGCTCGTCGGTTCCGAACCAGTGTGCCGCGCTGGGGCGCGCGAGTCGCGTGGGCAGGTCGATGGCGGCCGGGTCTTGCGGCGCGAGCCAGGGCGCGAAGAGCGCGAAGATGCAGAAGACCACGATGAGGATGCAGCCGGTGAGCGCGAGCGGGTTCCTCACTGCCGGATCCTCGGATTCGCCAGTGAGTACGCCAGGTCGGTCAGGAAGTTCACGGCGACGTACGTGAGTCCGATGGCGAGGATGCAGCCCTGCACGACGTAGTAGTCACGGTTCGAAATGGCGGTGATGGTCAGGCGGCCGAGGCCGGGCCAGGAGAAAATCGTCTCGGTCACGATGGCGCCGGCCAGCAGCGCACCGAATTGCAATCCGACAACGGTCAGGACGGGGATGGCGGCGTTACGTAGCGCGTGGCGGTACACCACGACGTGCTCGGGCAACCCCTTCGCGCGCGCGGTGCGGATGTAGTCCTGGCTGAGTTCCTCCAGCATCGCGGTCCGCACCATGCGGGTGAGGATGGCGGCGAGCGCGCCACCGAGCGTGATGGCCGGCAGCACAAGATGCATCCATGTTCCGGCGCCGGAGACGGGCAGAGCTCCGAGATAGATCGCAAAGAACAGGATAAGGATCGGGCCGAGCGCGAAGTTCGGAAATGAGAGGCCGAGGAGAGAGACGAAGCTGAGCAGGCGATCATCCCAGCGGTTGCGGCGTCGCGCCGAGCGGACGCCGGCAGGTATCGCAAGCAGCAGGGCGACGACGAGAGCCGCGAACGTGAGCCGCAGGGTGAACGGATAGCGCGCCAGGATGAGCGTCGTGACGGGTTGGTTGAAGCGCAGCGACTTGCCGAGGTCACCGTGCAGCACACCGCGCCAGTAGTGAAGGTATTGCTGCCCTAAAGGAAGATCGAGGCCGAAATCGTGGCGCGCGGCGGTGATGTCGGCGGTGGAGGCGCTTTCGCCGAGCATTTGCGCGAT
>CAYWSH010000235.1:0-4675 GCA_964460655.1 uncultured Terriglobales bacterium
GCACCGCCTTGTATTTCCGCACCAGCTCCATCTTCACCTTCTTGAACATCTCCTGGTAGCTGGCGCCCGATCGCTGCATCTCGTCCTGATACTGCTCCAGGATGACGCGCACCTCGTCGTTGATGCGGTCCTCCAGGCTCAGCTCGTCGAACATGGCTGCATTCACGCGCTCCGCCGTGGCAGTCTCGCTCGTCGTGGCGATCATCTCGCCCGCGATGAGTTTTTTGGTGAGCTGGCGGGCCAGATAGCCCACATATTCCTTGGAGAAAAGCATCGTCGCTTGTGCCGGAACCTTTGATTTTAGCACACCATTTTTTGCTAGCCGCAGCCCCGTCGCGCCGTCTAACCTCCGGCTTTCACCAGGAGACCGCCAATGCGCGCTTGCTGCCTTGCCGCCGTTCTATTCGTCTCGACCTTCACCGCTGCCCAAGCCACGCCGAATCTCACCGGCGACTGGCTCGTCGCAGCCGACGTTGCCGGCACGCCGTTCTACTACGTATTCAGCTTCAAGCAGGAAGGCGCCAAGCTGTCGGGCACCCTGCGCGGCGGCGGCGAGAGCTACGTCATCGAGGGTACGCTGACCGGCAACACCTTCAAGCTCGTCGAGAGCAACGAGAAGGAGAAGAAGGTCACGGGCCACTGGGACGGCACGGTCGCCGCCGACAAACTCTCCGGCACGACCATCTTCGACGAAGAACATCCCGACCGTAGCCTGCACGTCACCTACACCGCGCGTCGTATCCCGCCGGCGCCGGCCGGCCCACCGCAGCGTCACGAATTCGTTCCGCAGAAGTTCTATCGCCAGTTCTCGGGCCTCTATGAGCCGGTGCTGCGCATCCGCTCGGGCGATACCGTCCACACCACTACGGTCGATGCCGGTGGCACCGACGAGAAAGGCGTTCATCGCGTGGTCGGCGGCAATCCCGAGACCGGCCCATTCTGGATCTTCGACGCCATGCCCGGCGATATGCTCAAGGTCCGGCTCGATAAGCTCCGCCTGAATCGCGATTACGCTATCAGCGACGACAATCTCGTGCCGCGCGCCCTTGGCCCCGGTCTGCAACGCCAGCTGCTCAATAAGAAATTCGAACCCGGCGACGCGCGCTGGAAGCTCGACCTGGCCCGCGGACTTGCTATGCCCGACAAACCCGGCGAGCACATGAAAGATTTCGCCATCCCGGTGAAGCCGATGCTCGGCTGCGTCGCTACTGCGGCCGGCGCCGGCGGGGCCCCGCCTCCTACCGGCGACTCGGGCGGCTTCGGCGGCAACATGGATTTCAACGAGATCGGGGAAGGCGCCACAGTCTATCTACCGGTGAATGTGCCCGGCGCGCTGCTCTACCTCGGCGATGGCCACGCGCTGCAAGGCGACGGCGAACTCAACGGCAACGCGCTCGAGACGTCAATGGACGTGGAGTTCACGGTCGAACTCGTCAAGAACAAGGGCATCGGCAACCCGCGCGTTGAGACCGCCGATTACGTCATGGGCATGGGCCTGGGGGGGTCGCTCGACGACGCCTTCCGCACCGCCACCGCCAACATGACCAACATCCTGATGAACGACTACGGCCTCACGCCGTCCGAGGCGGCACTGGTCATGGGCTCGAGCGTCGAATATCGGATCAGCGAGGTCGCCGACCGCAACGCCGGCGTCGTGGCAAAAATCAGAAAAGACCGGCTAGCGATGCTGAAGAAGTGACCGAAGATTCTGAACCACGGATTTTCACGGATCGACACGGATCAGAAGAGCCATTGATCCGTGTTCATCCGTGTGATCCGTGGTTGCTTTTGCAGTTCTCTGCGTTCTCTGCGCCTCGGCGGTGAAGTCGAGTTATGATTCCCCCATGCTCGACGACCTGACCGGCCTGCGCGACGACATGACGGCCTTCATCGAAGGCCACGGCATGCGCCGCTTCTCCGGCTCCGTCCCGACCGACGAAGTCCCCACCATCATGTGGGAAGCCGACGACCCCGACGGCTGGAAGACGTTCGTCGAGCTGGCCAAGGGCGCGGGCTGCAGCTTCGTAACCATGAATCAGTACGTCCTCGACCGCGAAGACCTCGATTGGATCGCCGAGCGCCTCGCCAACTCGATGTACGCCGAGTCCGACGAACTCGACGACGTCAAATGGCTCCGCACCTACGTGGGCCGCACCGGTTTCATCCAGCTCGGCTGGCCGCACCAGGGTGTGATGTTCGTCTGCGAGATCGGCGCCGACTGGTACGAACGCTACCAGCGCCTGAACCACATGGCCGAAGAGTTCGGCGGCCTCTCCATCGACCAGCTGAACGAAGACAGCGACGACAAGCCGTTCTGAACTCAGCTGACAGCCTTCACTTGTCAGCTATCAGCTCTCAGCTTTCAGATAAAAAACAAGTGTCATCCTGAGCGGAGCAACGAGGCCGCAATGCGGCATCGTCGCGGAGTCGAAGGATCCCTATAGCACTCGTGCAGCCGGGTGCCCCATCCTGAGCGCCCTCCTTTGGCGCGAAGGGTGGGAGAACGGATGCTCGTTCAACCACTCGAAACTAGAAACTCGAAACTAGAAACTGTATTCTCCGCCCATGCGTTGGGACCTGCGGCCCGCTGACGATTCGCTCGCCCAACCACTCGTCGCCGCCCTTCGCATCCCGCCGCTGGTCGCGCGGTTGCTCGTGCAGCGCGGCATCACGACGCCGGAGGCGGCGCAAACCTTTCTTCATCCTAAGATCGAAGATCTGCACTCGCCTTACCTGATGCGCGGCATGGCCGCCGCCGTCGACCGCCTCACGCAAGCCATCGCGCGGAAAGAATCCGTCCTCATTTACGGCGACTACGACGTCGATGGCACCACCAGCGTCGTCATCCTGAAGACCGCCATAGAACTCTGTGGCGGCACGGCTGACTTTCACGTGCCGCACCGCATCCGCGAGGGCTACGGCATGCGTGATGACGTTATCGAGCGCGCCGCGGCCGCCGGTGTGCGACTTATCATCAGCGTCGACACTGGTATCCGCGCTTTCGCCGCCGCCGACACGGCGCGCCGGCTTGGCGTCGACCTCATCGTCACCGATCATCACCTGCCCGATGACAAGGGTGTGCCGGCCGCGCTCACCGTCCTGAATCCCAATCAGCCGGGCTGCGAGTATCCCTGCAAGGAGCTCTGCGGCGCGGGCGTCGCATTCAAGCTGGCGCAAGCGCTGCTGGAGAAGAATGGCCACGCGCGCCTGCTGCCGTCGTTCCTCAAGATGATCGCCATCGCGACCATCGCCGATGCGGTGCCCCTCACGGGCGAGAACCGCGTCATTGCCAGACTCGGGCTCGCCGGCCTGCGCGCGCCGCGCAATCTCGGGCTGCGCGCGCTCATGGAAGTCGCCGGCGTCGATCTGTCGCGCCCGCTCTCCGCGGTCGACGTCGCCTTCAAGCTCGCGCCGCGCCTCAACGCCGCCGGCCGCATGGATGTTGCCAAAGACGTCGTCGAACTCTTCAGCGTGCGCGACGCTACGCGCGCCGCCGAACTCGCCGCTCGCCTCAACGAACTCAACGGCGAGCGCCAGGACGAAGAACAACGCATCATCGCCGCTATCCATGAGCGCATCGCGGCGGAACCCGCGCTGCGCGAAGCGTTCTGCATCGTGGTGGATGGCGACGGCTGGCACCGCGGCGTCATCGGTATCGCGGCCACGCGCGTGGTGGAGCGCTATCACCGCCCAGCGCTCGTCATCGCGCGCGATGAAAATGGCGAGGCGCACGGCTCCGGCCGTTCCATCCCGACGTTCCATTTGCTGAACGCGCTCGAATCCTGCCCCGAACTCTTCACGCGCTTTGGTGGCCACGCACACGCCGTCGGTTGTGCGCTGCCGGCGGAACGCGTGCCCCAACTACGTGCCGCCCTCGATCGCTATGCGCGCACGCAGCTCACACTCGCCGACTTCGAGCCGTCGCTGCGCATCGATGCCGAGCTTCCGCTCGCTGACGTCACCGACGCGCTCTTCGATTCGCTCGCCGAACTCGAACCGTTCGGCGTCGGCAATCCCGAGCCCCTCTTCGCCACGCGCGCCGCTCGCCTCACCCTGCCACCGCGTCTATTGAAAGAAAAACATCTGAAGCTTCGACTCAGGCAGACACGTGTGGACACGGGCGACTCGCCCGTGCCTCGTCAGCGCGACTGGACACCGTCTTTCGAAGCGCTCGGATGGCGGATGTCAGACTGGCTCGCCGAAAACCCGCTCGCGCCCGGCGACGCAGTCGACCTCGCCTTCCGCCTCGACCGTAATTACCATCCCGACTTCGGCGGCCTGCAACTCATCATCAGCGATCTGAGCAAAGTCGAGGCTGGGTTCGCCATCGCCGCCGCCGCTGAAGCCACGCACTGATCGTCCTCTGTGTTCCTCCGTGTCCTCTGTGGCTCAAGGTTTTCAATCACCCAATTACCCGATGACTCAATGACTCAATCTCTCCCCCACCGCTATACTGCTGCTTGACGCCAATGCCTCTCTCCACGCTTATCGTCGACGACGAGCAGCTCGCGCGCGACGAGCTCGCCTACCTGCTGCAATCGGTCGGCGACGTGAACGTCGTCGGCACCGGCAAGAACGGACTCGAGGCCGTCTCACTGATCCGCGAACACTCCCCGGACCTCGTCTTCCTCGACGTGCAGATGCCCGGCCTCGACGGCTTCGGCGTCATCAAGAA
>CAYWSH010000236.1:0-4637 GCA_964460655.1 uncultured Terriglobales bacterium
TCACGCACCACAACGCGCTCGACATGGACCTCTACCTGCGCATCGCGCCCGAGCTCTATCTCAAGCGCCTGGTCGTGGGCGGCATCGAGCGCGTCTACGAGATCAATCGCAACTTCCGCAACGAAGGCATCTCGACGCAGCACAATCCTGAGTTCACCATGCTCGAGTTCTACCAGGCGCACGCCGATTACTTTGACATGATGCAGGTCACCGAAGACCTGCTCGCCGCCGTCGCGCGCGACGCCAACGGTACGACCGTCGCAAAGTTCGGCGAGCACGCGATCGATTTCGGCAAATGGCAGCGCCTCACCATGCGTGATGCCATCATCAAGTACTGGCCGGACAATGCGGGCGCGAAGCCGACGAAGGCCGACTTCGCGACCCACGAATCCGTCGCCGCGCTCGTGCAGCGCTTCAATTCCGTGCATCAGCACATGCCCTACGACCCAAAAGCGCCGAAGGGCAAAACCATCGCTGACCTGTTTGAGGCCGTCGCCGAAGAGCACCTTATCCAGCCGACCATCATTTACGAGTTCCCGCTGGCCATCTCGCCGCTGGCAAAAAACTCGCGCGAAGCGAGCGAAGCAGCGGAATGGGTGGAGCGCTTCGAAGTCTTCGTCGGCGGCCTGGAGATCGGCAACGCCTTCAGCGAGCTCACCGACCCGGAAGAGCAACGCCGCCGCTTCCAGCAGCAGGTCTCCGAACGCGAGCGCGGCGACGCCGAAGCTCAACCGATGGACGAAGACTACATCCGTGCCCTCGGCTACGGCGCGCCACCGATGGGCGGCGTCGGCATCGGCATCGACCGTGTGACGATGCTGTTGACTGACTCAAAATCTATCCGCGACGTCATCCTCTTCCCGCTCCTGCGCCCACAGAAACCCAACGCAGAGGACACAGGGGATGCAGAGAAATGAGGCACTAGTAGAGACGTAGCTCCGCTACGTCTGTGTCCGCACCAGGGAACCCTCTCTTGGTTTTCATCCTGAGCGCAGCGAAGGATCTGCTTTTGGTTTTGTGTGGACACGGGCGGCTCGCCCGTGTCAGCGCGTCGTCCGGCACCTCTCGTTTGTCATCCTGAGCGAAGTGAGTCCCGCGCAGCGGGACGAACGCAGTCGAAGGATCCCCATAAGCCACCACGGCCTGCGTGGCGCGGACGCCCTCGTCCGCGCTGCCGCTGAGGTATTCTCTTCTGCTCGCATGACCTTCGCTCTCTCCTCTGCCGAACGCCGCGCCCTCGGCCATCACCTTATCGACCGCCTCGACCAATGGTTTTCGTCGCTCCCTGACCGCGCCGTCCAACTCCCCGCCGAGAAACGTACCTACGAAACGCTCGCCAATGCGCTCCCTGAACTCCCCGGCGACGCCGCCCGCATCCTCGACGACACGCTCACCGACCTCATCGACCGCGGCTTCCACGTCCCGAGCGCGAGCTACTTCGGCCTGATGAATCCCACGCCCGCCTACATCGGCGTGCTCGCCGAACTCATCGTCGCCGCACTCAACCCACAGTTGGCGACGATGGCGCGTTCCCAGCTCGCCTCCAAGATCGAAGCCGAGACCGTGCGCTGGATCGCAGAAGCGATCTGGCCAACGACCAAAGACCAACGACCAACGACGCCTCCCGACGGCACTTTTACTTCCGGCGGCAACGAAGCCAACTTCAGCGCCCTGGCCGCCGCGCTCGCGCATCGTTTTCCTGGCGCCATCGAGAACGGCGTCGCGACGATCGGTGCACAGCCCGTGCTCTACTGCTCGGTCGAAGGCCACCACTCGCTCGACAAATCCTGCGGCCTGCTCGGCATCGGGCGCCGCGCCCTGCGCCGCGTCGCGATCAACGATCGCATTCAAATCGACGTGCGCGAGCTCGACGCCGCAATCGCGCGTGATAAGCAAGCCGGCGCGAAGCCGTTCTGCGTCGTCGCCACCGCCGGCACGACAAACTCCGGCGCAGTCGACGACATTGAAGCCGTCGCGGGCGTCTGTGAACGCCACAAACTGTGGGTGCACGTTGATGGCGCCTACGGCGCCGCCGCTGCGATGTCCAAACAGCATCGCGCGCTCGTGCACGGCATCGAGCGCGCCGACTCCGTCACCGTCGACCCGCACAAGTGGTTCGCCATGCCGTTCGCCGCCGGCGTCATCGTCACGCGAAAGCCGGAAGCCCTGCGCGCCGCCTTCGCGGTCCCGACGCCGTATATGCCCAAGCCGCTGCGCTCTGGCCCCAAGCCGCCGCGCGACAATTTCCTCGTCTCGACACAGTGGTCGCGCCGCTGCAACGCACTCAAACTCTGGCTCACAATGCGCGTCCACGGCATGCGCGCATTCGAGGAGCACTTCGAGCGCCAGCTCCAGCTTGCGCGCGGCTTCGCGCAGTGGGTGAAGCGATCGCGCGATTTCGAACTCCTCACCGACCCGGCGCTCACCATCGTCAACCTGCGCGCTCGCGGCACGAACGAAGGCGAGATCGCCGAACGCAACGCGCGCATCGTCGAAGCCGTCACGGCCGACGGCAAGCAATGGATCTCGGAGACGCTTGTCGCCGGCCGCAGCGTCATCCGCGTCATGGTCATCAGCTACCTGACCGAGAAGCGCCATGTGGATGAGTTGCAGGACCGTCTGATCGACGCCGCTCGCACTACATAAAAGGTCCCGAGCGAACGCGAGGGACCCCTATCGCCACCCCACATTCGGGGTAGCCATAGGGCTCCCTCGCATTCGCTCGGGATTTCAGAGAGAATCGCGACGTGGATCCTCTGTTCGCGATTGCCTTCTTCGTCTTCGGACTTGCCTTCGGCAGCTTCCTCAACGTCTGCATCTATCGCATGCCGCGGCGCATCATCCTGCTCGACGAGCGCGACCAGCTCGCCGCCGAGATCGCCAAGTACCCGCACCTGTACGAATCACTCCAGCCCAAGCTCGATCGCGTGAAGCAGGAGATCCGCGAGGCTTCCGTGATGCACGGCCGCTCCGCCTGCCCGCGCTGCCACGCGCAGATCGGCGCGCTCGACAACATCCCGCTGGTCAGTTGGCTCGTGCTGCGCGGCCGCTGTCGTAACTGTGGCGCGCCCATCTCGCCGCGCTACTGGCTCGTCGAGCTACTCACCGGCCTGCTCTTCTTCGCCTGCTACCTGCGCTTCGGCCTCGACCTGCTCGCGCTCAAGCTCTGCGTGCTCAGCTTCCTGCTCCTCGGTCTCATCTTCACCGATGCCGAGCACAAACTTCTTCCCGACGCGCTCACCCTGCCCGGCATCGGCCTGGGACTCGGGTTCAGCGCGATCGTCCCCGTGAACGACCTCTTGCTGCACTGGTTCAACTGGTTGTTCGCGCCGCGACTGGTCTTTTCCCCGATGCTCGGGGAAGGCGCCTGGCGAGCCAGCTCGATGGCACAATCGGTAGGCGGCGCGCTTGTCGGCGCCGGCTTCATCTACGGCACGGGATATCTTTACCAGCGCGCCCGCGGCGTGGAAGGCATGGGGCTCGGCGACGTCAAGCTCATGGCGATGATCGGCGCCTTCCTCGGCGTCTCGCTCACCGTCTTCACCATCTTTGCCGGTTCGCTGGTCGGTTCCCTCTTCGGACTCGCGACCATGCTCGTCGTCTGGCTGCGGCGTACCCGCCGCCGCGTGGCCCGCATGCGCGAATCCCTCAGCGTGGCGCGGCAACGCGCCTGGCACTCCGCCAAGCTCGTGTATCGCTACCAGCAGGTCCCGTTCGGCGTCTTCCTTGGCGCCATGGCGCTCCTCGCCGCCTTCTACGGCAACGCCCTGCTCCGCTGGTACTGGCAGCACTTCCTTTGAAAGAGCTCGTCGCCGGGCTCTGCCAAGCAGAGTCCCGCAGGGACGACTGAAGTTAGCCCAGGACAAGTCGCGCTTCCTTTGCGCGACGCAGTCCTGGGTAGGCCGTTTTTTGGGGCGAGTCCCCGAAGGGGACGGCACAAATCTGGACATGTCCGCTGGTGCCTGGAAATGCACCTGAATTAGGCCCAAACCGCGCTAGAATGCGCTCATCATGACCCGCAATATCCGCATCGTATTCGCCTTCCTGCTGCTCTGCGCGTTCGCCTCCGCGCAGCAGGAAAAACCGCTTGGCGACATCGCCCGCGCCGCTCGCAAGAGTAAGCCCACCGGCACTGGCAAGGTCTACACCAACGACGATCTCACAGGTAAAGACACGCCGGCCGCCGCGCCCGCGCAACCTGACCAACCCGCCGCGGCTGACGCCGCCGCGCCCAAGGAAGCGAATCCTGACGACGCGAAGAAAGCCGAAGCGGAGTGGGCTGGCAAGCTCGACGCCGCCAAGAAGGACGTCGCCCAGCTGCAACGCGAACTCGACGTCGCCGAGCGCGACTACAAGACGCGCCTCTCCGGCAAGTACTTCGACCGTGGCCAGCAGCTACGCGATGAAAAGAAATGGGCGGAAGACGAGCGCAAGTCCGTCGAAGAGATCGACGCCAAGAAGAAGCAGCTCGAAGCCGCCAAGCAAAAACTGGAAGAGATGCGCGAAGCCGCCCGCAAGGCCGGCATGCCTCCACGCCTCATCAGCGACTAGCTTTTGCAGAAGTGATGGAGCCCGGTCGCCCTCGACCGGGCTTTAGTGTCTGAGGCAAAGACTCCACAACCCGCTCATCCTGAGCG
>CAYWSH010000237.1:0-4570 GCA_964460655.1 uncultured Terriglobales bacterium
CCGCCGGAGAGCTGGTTGGGATAAAGGTCCTTCTTGCCGACGATCTGGAAGCGATCGAGGATGTCGGCCACCATGCTGGCGCGCTGCTTGCGCGGTATGTCGCGATACGAGAGCGGCACGTCGAGGTTCTCGTACACCGTCAGGTTGTCGAGCAGGTGATAGCTCTGGAAGACGAAGCCGATGTACTTGCGGTTGAGCTCGGAGCGCTTCTTGCGGTCGAGCTTGTGGATGGGCTGGTCGAGGAAAAGGAATTCACCGTTCCACAGGTCGTCAAGCATGCCGATGATGCTGAGCAGCGTGCTCTTGCCGGCGCCCGAAGGACCCATGATGGTCATGAAGTCGCCATCGGCGATATCGAGGTTGATGCGCCGCAGGACGTAGGTGACGCCGGCGGCGGTCTTGTAGGTCTTTTCGACGTTGCGTAGCGAGATCATCCCAACTCCCTTGCCGATAGCGTATCACTCATAGCGAAGCGTCACTGCGGGGTCGACCTTGGTTGCGCGCCGCGCGGGAACGAGACTGGCCACGAGTGCCGCGGCGACGATCGCTCCTACCGCGAGTGCGAAGCTCGGCAGATCAAAACGCGAGACGCCGTACAGCATGCTGCGCAAGAATCCCGTGGCCCAGGCGCCGAGCAGCACGCCGATCACTGCGCCAGCTGCGGCGAGGCCGACACCTTGTTTTAGGACCAGGCGCAACAGATCGCGCGGCACCGCGCCCAGCGCCAGCCGTATGCCGAATTCGCGCGTACGCTGAGCCACCGAGTAGCTGACGACACCATACGTCCCGATCAGCGTCAGCACGAAGGCCAGAACGCCAAAACCGATCATCAGCGAAGCCATATAGCGCTGCGGGCCGCTGTCATTCTGGATAAGCAGTTCTACGGTGCGAATCTTCCAGACCGGCTGGTCGGCGTCCACACTCCACACCGCTCGCTTCACCTGTTCGGCCAGCGTCATCGGCTCGACTGCCGTGCGGATCGCGAGCGTGCCGAAGATGCCGCCCTTCTGCGCGTAGGCAAGGTATGCCCGCGGCCGGTTGATGCGCTCGGCGAGACTGGCGGGCTTGTTGTCGCCGACGATGCCGACCACGGTGGCATCGATGGTTGCGGCGCCTCCGCCGGCGGTCACTGCCGCATCGGGAAAGACAGCGCGTTGGCCGAGCGCATCGCCCTTTGGCCAGTATCGATCGGCCATGCTGCGCGTGATGATCACGACCGCCGGCGCCGACGCCGTGTCACTCTCGGTGAAATCACGTCCCCGTAGTAACGGGATGCCGAGTGTAGTGAAATAGCCCGGCGTGATCACATTGCCGCCGACCGTCGGCAATTGCGCGGTCGGTGCCGCAGTTGCTCCCGGCGGCAGGAAGGGTGCGCTGCCTCCGTTGCCGCTGTAGGGACCCGCGGCCACGATCGCTGCGGACTGGACACCGGGGATGACGCGTAGCTTTTCGAGCAACGCCGCATGGAAGGCCCAGCGCGATTCGGGCGTCACATACTTCGTGCGCGGCAGACGGTATTCGGCGGTGAGGAGATGACCGGCGTTGAAGCCGATGTCTTCGTTCAGCATCGCCTGTAAGCTGCGGACCAGGAGAAGGGCAGAGACGAGCAGGGCGACCGAGAGCGCGACTTGCGTAACCACGAACAGCGAACGCGGCGACCACACGTGACCGCCGCCGGCGCTGGTACGGGTGCCGGAGCCGAGTGCGGCCAGCAGCGGAGCGCGCGCCAGGTGCCAGCCTGGAGCGATGCCGAAGAGCACACCGGTGACCAAGGAGAGCGCCAGCGTGAATCCGACGATGGGCGCATCGAGTTCGCCGTGATAGAACGGCAGGCCGCCGGGTACGAGGTCGACGAGCACCTTCATGATCCAGGTGCCGACAAGCAATGCAGCGCCACCGGCGATGACCGCCAGCAGAAGAGATTCCGTGAGCAATTGCCGCAGGATGCGGAAGCGCGAGCAGCCGATGGCCATCCGTACCGCGATCTCGCGCTGCCGCGACGAGCCACGCGCCAGCAGCAAGTTGGCGACGTTGGCGCAGGCGATGAGCAACACGGCGCCGACGCCGGCGAACAGCAGCAACAGCATCGGCTTGTAGTTGAAGTTGATCATGTCCTGCACGGTGTCCAGTTCGATGTGGATATTGGCGCTCGCCTGCGGGTACTCCTTCGCCAGGCGTTGTGCCGTGGTGTTCAGGTCAGCGGTTGCCGCGGAGGTGGAAACGCTTTCGCGGATGCGGCCGAACACGAGCCCGACCGTCTGCGCGCGATCGCGCCGATAGTTGGGATAGTGCTGGATCGTCATCCACACGTCGGTGTCGAACCAGGGCATCTGGAAGGTGCGCGGCAGCACGCCGACGACCTCATAGGATTCGCCGTTCAGCATCAGCTTGCGGCCCAAGATGTTCGCGTCCGCACCGAACTGGTCGCGCCATGCGTTGTACGCCAGCACGACAACGCCGGGCGCGCCGGGCTTCTCGTCTTCGGGCGCGAACGTGCGACCCATGCCGGCGCCTACGCCGAGCATGTGGAAGAAGTTCGCCGAGGCAAAGCTGCCGATGACGCGATCAGGATGGTCGCCCCCGGAGTAATTGACGCTCTGCGACGACCAAAGCGAGAGTTCAGTGAATGACTTCTGTGCGGAGGTGTAGTCCTCGAAGTTGGGCAGCGACATCGTCCCGCCGAAATTGCGCGGGGTAGCTTCGCGGATGTGGACGACCTGGTCCGAGTGCGGGAAGGGAAGCGGATGCAACAACACCGCATTCACCGCGCTGAAGATGGCGGTGTTGGCGCCGATACCGAGCGCCAGCGCAGCGATGGCGATGAGCGTGAAGGCCGGGCTCTTGCGCAACATGCGCAGGCCGAAGCGGACATCTTGCAGCAGCGTATCCATCCTTCACCTCATTCGTAACGCAACGCCACCATGGGATCGACCTTGGTCGCACGGCGCGCAGGAACGTAACTGGCAAGCACCGCGACACTCGCCATCAGAATCACCGCGACGGCAAAGCTGACGGGATCGTTTGGTGTGACCGCGAACAGCAGGGACCTCAGCGTGCGGGTCAGCAGCAACGCCGCGACGACACCCACGATCATCCCGATGCCGCACAGCATGAGCGCCTGTCCGAGCACGAGCCGAACGATCTCGCTGCGGCGGGCGCCGAGCGCCATGCGGATACCGATCTCGCGGGTGCGCTGGCCGACCGTGTACGACATCACGGCATAGACGCCGAAGCACGCCAGCAATAACGCGAAGCCGGCAAACGAGCCGAGCAGCAGAGTACGGAAGCGCTGCTGACCCACGGATTCGCCGAGCAACTCGTTCATGGTGGCGACATTGGCCAGCGGCAGGTTGCGATCTTGCGCCACCAGTTGCTGGCGGATCCCGTTGACAACGCTCGTCGCATCGCCATGGGTTCGGACCACGACGAACAACGACCGCGAGAACCACGCCCAGCCCGAGTCGCTGTACAGCTTGTAGGCTTGCGCCGCCGGCGGCGAATCGAGGCCGGAATACTTCACGTCGCCCACGACGCCGATGATCGTCTCGTCAGGCGGTTCCGGGCGCGGGTCGCCGGTCTGCAGGTGTCGACCCACCGGGTCCTGCCCAGGGAAGTATTTCTCCGCTAGAGTCCGATTGATGATGACCGGGTTCAGCTTGCTGGCTGCGTCAGCGTCGGTGAAATCTCGGCCGTTCAAGAGCGGCACGCCCAACGTCGCAAAATAGGCTGGACCGACCGTCGTTTCCTCGGCCAACTGCAGCGGCCGCGACTTGTCGTACGTTTGACCTTCGGCCGTGAAGGGATTGGTGAGCGCCAGGCGGTCGGGTGGTGCGGACATCGTGACCGATACGGATTCCACCCCCGGCACAGCGCGAGCGCGGCGCAGGAACTCATCCCAGAATGCAGCGATAGCTTTGTTGTCGCGATAGAGCGCCGGTGGCAGAGTGACCTGCGCGGTCACGATACGGTCCGGGCGAAATCCCGTGTCGACCTGTTGTAAGCGCACGAAGCTGCGAATCAGCAGCGCTGCACCGGCAACGAGCACAAGTGCCAGGGCGAATTCGCCGGCGACCAGCACGCGGCGCAGCAGGTTGCCGTGGCCGCTCGCCGTGGTGCGCACGGAGTCCTTCAAGATGTCGTGCAGCGGGCCGCGGCCTCCATGCAAAGCCGGAGCAAGGCCGAACAGCACTCCCGCGACAATGCTGACCACCAGAGTGAACAGCAGGACGCGCGAATCAACGCCGATGTTGTACGCCAGATTGATGCGCACAACATTTTGGAAGGCAAGGAATGCCTGTTGCGCCCATACGGCCAGTAGCACGCCCAAGCCCCCGCCGATCGTCGCCAGCAGCACCGACTCCGTCACCAGTTGGCGGATGATGCGGGCCCGCGTAGCGCCGAGCGCCAGCCGGATGCCGATCTCTTTCTCGCGCGCCGTGGCGCGAGCCAGCAGCAGGTTAGCGACGTTCGCGATCGCGATGAGCAGAACGAAAGTGACGGCAGCGAGCAGCATCCAGAGGAGCGGCCGTACCCGGCCCGTCAGCACGTCTTTGAGCGGCTGCACGCGCCC
>CAYWSH010000238.1:0-4464 GCA_964460655.1 uncultured Terriglobales bacterium
TTGTTCGCGAACATGATGGTCACGAGGATCGTCTTGTCGTCGATGGCGCGCTTCAAGTCTTCCAGGTCGATGAGGCCGTCTTTCTGCACTGGGAGATACGTCACGCGGAAGCCGTGCTTCTCGAGGTTCTTGCAGGTATCGAGGATGGCCTTGTGCTCGGTGACCGCGGTAATGATGTGGTTGCCCTTCTCGCGATACATCTCAGCCACGCCCTTGACCGCGAGGTTGTCGCTCTCGGTGGCGCCGGAGGTGAAGACGATCTCCTTCGGCGTGGCGCCGACGAGCTTCGCCACTCGCTCACGCGCTGTCTCGACGGCTTCCTCGCCCGCCCAGCCAAAACTGTGGTTGCGGCTGGCGGCGTTACCGAACATGTCCGTGAAGTACGGCAGCATCTCGGCCACGACGCGCGGATCGCATGGGGTGGTGGCGTGGTTGTCCATGTAAATGGGAAGCTTCACGCCGTGTCCGTTCTGGTTTCCATTTGTGCTCATCGTTGCCTCGGTCAAGCTCAGATCTTTTACGCCAGCGTCACCAGTTCGCTCAGCGGTTTTGTCTCCGGCTTCGCCGGTTCGTCTTCCGGCGGCTGCATCATCTGGTGGATGGTCAGCCGGCCGAGCACCTCTTGTATGGATTCACCGACCCGCCGCAACGGTTCACGCACGGTGCAACGGTCAGTCTGGTCACACTCACCACGCGCGGTGCTGAAGCACGAGGTCAGGAACAACGGTCCATCGATCGCCTTGATGACTTCCAGCGCGGAGATGCGGCGCGCATCGCGGCCCAACACATACCCGCCGTTCGTGCCGTGATGCGACGTCAACAGGCCAGCTTTCGCCAGCCGCTGCAGGATCTTGGCCAGCGCCTCCGCCGGGATGCCGTAGTGCTGGGCCAGGTCCTTCGCGCTGAACGAGCCTTCAGCGGCATGCTCCGCCAGGTGCTTCATGGCGATGAGGCCGTAGTCGGCTTTTTTGGTCAGCTTTAGCATCGTGCGCCGCGTCAGAGCGCCTTAAAGGCAATTCCGACTCTTTCAGTCGCATATCATTTTACGACTTGTCAACGACTCGGCGCAAGCCTTTCAACGGACGGGGGTAGCGCCGCAGTGAACGGTAAGTTTCAGCAGGTGAATGGGTTACGAAATCCGTACGGAAATGGTCGTATTTTTTTGACACCTAGTCCATCTCCACGAGCGGGTTAGGTGGTTAGCTCGATTGTTGCTGAGGAATATCGCTGTAGTCTGCTTTCGTGCGCCCTCGTCGAATCTCTGTCGCCCCTCGTCTGCTTCGTCTATTCGTGATCGCGTTGCTCGCTTGTGTGCCGGCGCTGGCCGGTTCCGGCGGCAACTCTCCGACGCCCGACAACGAGAAGTTACGGATCGCGGTGGCTGCGCGCCACCCCGAGCCGACGTATCGCTTGAGCGTCGGGCTCGACGGCGAGATCTACCCCGTCTTTGCGCATTACGCTGCGCTGCAACGCCAGCAGGAACGGGCTTGGGGGACCGTGATGGTGCGGGTCGCGAACCACGCGAATGGGCCGCTGCGGAATCGCGTGAGCGTGCGCGTGCGCGGGTGGAGCGATGAAGAGGTCCAGGTGGTCGAACTGGGCGCCAGCGAGGCGCGCACGTTGCTGTTCGCGCCAACGTTCTTGCCCCGCACCTTCCAGAACAAAGAAATCGCGGCCGCGACCGCAGTCGTCACGGTGACCGACATGGCCGGCAACCTGATCTACACCGAGACCGCGCCCGTGCGCATGCGCTCTGTCGATGACATGTACTGGGGCACGGAGTTCAAGTTCGCGCGCTTCATCGCGTCGTGGGTCACGCCGCACGATGCGCGGGTGGAGGCCGTGCTCGGCCGCGCCAAGGAGTTCATGCCGGGCCGTCGTTTACCCGGCTACGAGCCGTGGAAGAACCCGGGCGAGCAGCGTGAGGCGACGATGCAGCAGGCGCGTGCCATCTATCGCGCGCTGCAGGACCGCGGCGTCTCGTACGTGAAAAGTTCGATCACCTTTGGCCAGCACGGTACGGTGAGCGAGCGCGTCCGCATGCCGAACGAGTCGCTGCGTCATGCTTCGGCGAACTGCATTGACGGCGTGGTGATGTTCGCATCGCTGTTCGAGAACCTCGGCATGGATCCGACCGTGGTCCTCGTCCCCGGGCACGCCTACGTCGGCGTGCGGCTGGCGGAGGGCAACAGGCAGTTCCTCTACATTGATACCGCTCTCACCGGGCGCGCGACGTTCGACGAAGCGGTACGCAACGCGGAGGCCGGCATTGCCCGCCTGAAGCCGCAGCAGATCAACCGCATCTCCGTGGCGGAAGCGCGCGAGGCTGGCATCTTCCCCATGCCGTCGTCCGAGCAGGATGCGACCGCCGTCAGCGTGGCAGCAACTCGGGCGCAATAAGGCAGCATCCATCTCTTGAACTCGCCCTGAACGGGCGTGTGAGCCTGGCCGGCGTGGGAACATGCCGTGAAAGGCTTGACACGGCTTCCGGCAGGGCTAAAATGCGCCTACTTGCGGCTGAGTATGCCTCAAATCCTACCGCTTACCACTCGCGCTTCAGCGCCGAGAATCAGCATGGAAAAAGACTGTAAGCACCCGCGCGTGCAGATCGTGGCTCGCGATGGCGATTCCGAATTCGTGGAATGCAAGGAGTGTGGCTTGGTGTTCGAAGCCAGCGAATTCAAGGACATGGCCATCGAGGAGAACACGCGCGCCGCCGACGCGTAATCCCCATCCATAAACGATCTGGCCAAACAGCGCTACCGCTGGCGCACAGAGGAACGTGTGTGACGTCTCGCTTTGCTGTAGAGACGTAGCTTGTTACGTCTCCGCCGGCGCAACGTGTGCTCGCAAAGTCGGGAGCCGTACTGGAGCTACGTCTCTACCGCAGCTGCAAAGCAGCATCCGCCGAGAGATCGGCGGGCGCGAAATCCTGCGCGAGAAATTTGGGATAGGCAGCCGCAGCGATCATGGCCGCGTTATCGGTCGAGAGCGGCCGCGAAGGGAAAAAGACCGCAATCCCCTCTTCGTTGGCGGCGACCTCAAACGTGTGGCGCAGCTCGCTGTTCGCGGCGACGCCGCCGGTGATGAACAGCGTCGCGACGTTGTGGTTGCGGGCAGCGGCCAGCGTTTTGGCGACGAGATCTTCCAGGACCGCGCGCTGGAATGACGCGATGAGGTCAAGCGTCGCCTGGTCGCAAGTGGTGCGGACGTCGTCGGCCGTAGCTTTGGCGATGTCCCGCAACTTGCGGCGGCGGTCTTCGATGCTCGCTTGCAGACCGTGCGTCTCGACGTGGCGCAGCATCGCCGTCTTGATCCCACTGAACGAGAAATCGTAGGTCGTCTCTTCGGCCAGGCCATCGCGCACGCGGCGGTCTTTGCCTTTGATCGCCGCGCTGACGAACTTCACCGCGTGCGGGTCGCCGTGCTTCGCGAGACGGTCGATGATCGGCCCGCCGGGATAGCCGAGTCCCAGGAGCTTGGCGACCTTGTCAAACGCTTCGCCGGCAGCGTCATCTCGCGTGCGCCCAATGTTTCGGTAGCACCACGATCCTGCGGGTGCCCCGCCCTGAGCCTCTTTTGCGAAGGGTGGGGAAACCTCAGCGAGGAAGAGATGGGTGTGACCCCCGGAAACCACCAGAGCCAGTACTGGGAATTGAATATCGCCGCCGGCCTGTGACTGCTTGTGCTCCAGCAGCACAGCGTGGATGTGACCTTCCAGGTGATTCACTGCGATGAGTGGCTTTTGCAGGACGAATCCCAACGCCTTCGCGAAGCTCACTCCGACCAGGAGCGCACCGGCAAGCCCTGGGCCCTGTGTCACCGCTATCGCGTCCACGTCCTCGTAGCGCTTCCCTGCCTGCTGAAGCGCCTGGTGCACCACCGGCACGATATTGCGCAGGTGCTCACGCGACGCGAGTTCAGGCACCACGCCGCCGTACGGCTGATGCACCGCCACCTGCGACGACACAACATTCGAGATGACTTTCTCTCCTGCGCGGACGACGGCGGCGCTGGTCTCGTCGCAGGAGCTCTCGATACCGAGGATGTAGGCCACGTCTCCATTCTATTAGGACGACTGCGCGTTTTTCTCCGTGTCTCCGTGCCTCCGTGGTGAAATAGCGGTTGTGAGTCCGCCTAAGGAATTCGCGACCGAGATCGTTCGCGCGCTGCGATCGGGTGGGCACGAAGCCTACCTCGTCGGCGGATGTGTGCGCGATCTGCTGCTCCAACGCGTGCCGGCGGATTACGACGTCGCCACAAGCGCGACGCCTGATGTCGTAATGAAGCTGTATCCGCAGGCGCTCGCGGTCGGGGCGCAGTTTGGTGTCGTCTTGGTGCCGCTGCCGAAAGGAGACGCAACGAGCTGCGTCTCTACCGCAGGACATGGTCACGCGCATGCCATCGAGGTCGCGACGTTCCGCAGCGACATCGGCTACTCCGACGGGCGGCATCCCGATGCGG
>CAYWSH010000239.1:0-4456 GCA_964460655.1 uncultured Terriglobales bacterium
GAATCATAGCAGCCAGCGAAGTGAAAGAAAAGCGAAGTCTTCTTTCCTGGTCGCTCCGCTCCAAACCGCTAGAGGGAGCTGCTCGACCTGAGACCCCCGAGGCCTCTGGTCGCGCTTCGCAGCCTGTACCGGCCGCTCCGCTATTGCTTTTCGGAATCGAAAGCGGAGCCGCCCGTCCAGGCGGCGGAGCGCGAGCGAAGGCCTCGAGGGTCAGCGGGGAGCGATGCCCTCCAGCGGTTCTGGAGCCGGAGGCGACAAAAAGATTAGTGCACCCAGCGGTCCTTGTCGGGGTTGCTGCCTTTGTCGTTCTCGGTGCCCGGGCCGCGGTAGTTGCCGTATTCGTCGAAGAAGGGGGTCTGGTTGCCCTGTTTGCGCATGTAGACCTGGAATTTCTTGGCGGCGCGGCGACGCTTCCAGCGGTAGTAGCGGTCGCGCAAACTCTGCTTGCCGAAGGAGACCGACGTGGTCAAGGTGCGACGCGGGGCGTACTTGACGTATAGGAAGCCGAACAGCAGTCCGCCGAGGTGGGCGAGGTTGGCGATCCCGCCCATGTCCTGCAGCGCGCCGGTCACCGTGAGGAAAACGATGATCGCCACCATGTACTTGGCTTTGATCTGGATCGGGAGCGGGAACAGGATGACATTCTGCTCGGCGTAGATGATGCCAAAGGCCATCAGGACGCCGTACACGCCGCCGGATGCGCCCACCGTGGGAACGAAGATCTGCGATGCCAGTCCGCTGATTATCGGAATGCTCGGGAAGAGCGGCACCAGCGCCAGGCAGCCATAGGTGACGATGATGGTCGTCACCGCTGCGGCCAGCACGCTCAAGAAATAGAACTCGGTGAAGCGGCGCGAGCCCCACGTCCCTTCGATGACGCCGCCGAACATCCACAGCACGAGCATGTTCATCAGCAGGTGCCATGGTCCGCCGTGCAGGAACGAGTACGTCAGCAGCTGCCAGATGGCGGGAACATAACCGAACCACGTCGGCACGCCGACCACGCCCAAGCCATGAATCACCGCTGCCGGGATCAAGCCAAAGCCACGAATGAAAAAGGGCGTGGCACCCGGGACAAACGCGCCCAACAACACGAAAAAGAAAAAAATCGCGGCGTTCGCGATGATCAGCAACTTCACCGTCCGGGTGAACGGCGGGAAGCTGAGCGACATGGTCTGGGGCGACATGACTGTTTCTAACTGCGACCTTCGAACACCATCAAGGTGTCATGCTGAGCGTAGCACTCGGCTCGCGGTGCGAGACGATTGCGAAATCGAAGCATCCCTATTGCGCCGAGGCTGCCCGGGCGAGTATCGCGTCCCATTTTTTGCGTCGGCCCGCAGAGACAGCCGAGGATGTAAACGCAACAGATCCCTTCTTCCAACATTCGCGGTCCTATAGGGATGCTTCGACTCCGCGTCGGTCTCGCGATCGCGAGACCGGTGCTCCGCTCAGCATGACTTCGAGTCTCTTCAAAGCATTGCCTCCCCAATCATAACGGCGGCTGCGCGGGCGGTTGCGCCGGCGGCTGCTGAGGCCGCGTACCTCCGGCATCGGGCCGCGCGTCGTAGGTTGCCGGGCGCTCGCGGTTCGGCCGCGGAATGACGGCCAGACTGCGATGGCCGGCCTTGTCCACGGCGCGCACCGCGTACACCACGTTGTCTTTGGATGGCGGGAGCGTCGCTTTCGTTCCTTCAGTCACTTTCTGGACGTGCTGCCAATCGGGGACGAGGGTATCGCGCCACACGACCTCATACGATGCAGCGCGGCCGCCCGGCGACGCTTCCCAGAGCAAGCTCGTCGTGTTGCCGGGCGCGCGCATGTCGATTCGCACGTTCGCCGGCGGGGCCGGCGCCGAGGCGAGCGAAGCCAGCGTGGCTGCGTTCAGCCGGGCGACGTTCGCGACGTAGGCGAAATCCACGAACTGCGGCAGGTCGCCGTATTGCTCGCCCTTGTCGTCCTTGCGCACGATCTGGTGCTGGTGATGCAGGTTCTCGCGGGACTCGGTGAAGCGGACGGCGGCGAACCCCTCTTTGTTGAATGAAGTGTGATCACCGCCGCGGCCGAAGCGGTCGGCGCGGAAGATGAGCTGCGGATGAAAACCCAGCAGCGTGTACGTGCGACTTACGTCGGCGATGTAGCGCGCCAGCTGGCGCGACGTGGAATCGTTCTCCCAGCCGTAGCGGCGGATGTTCGTGACCTGCGCGTTGGTAGCGCTAAGCGGCACGCCTTCGGAGAAGACGCGCACGATCCTGGGGTCGCGCAACGTGTCGCCGGGTGTGCGATCGCCGCCGACGATGTCGTTGTTCAGCACTGCGCCGAGCTCCCACTTCTCATCCTTGGCGACCTTGGCGAGGTGGGCGCTGCCGTTGAGCCCCTGCTCTTCGCCGGGCACGGCGAGGAAGATGATGGTGGCCGCGAACTTGTACTTGCTGAGCACGCGCGCGCACTCCATGCTGACGGCCGTGCCGCTGGCGTCGTCATTCGCGCCGGGCGCTTCGGGCGAGAAGTCGGCCATGCGCGTGTTCTGGGCCCGTGTTTCTTCTGGGCTGACTTGTTCGGTCTGCTCGGCCTGCGCGGCTTGCGCGCTGGGGAAGGCCACGGAGTCGTAGTGGCCGGTCACGAGGAAGATGCGCTTGGCATTTTCCGGATCTGTGCCCGTCAGCACGGCGTAGACATTCACCATCTCGGTCGGTTGCGTGACGCGTCCGGCCGGCGGCTGGATGAACGAATCGGCCTTGACCTCGAGACAGCCGCCGCATGCCTGCGAATAGTGCTCGAATTCCGACTTGATCCACTCGCGCGCCGCCACCACGCCTTGTCCTTTCGCGGCGAGCGATGCATCGTTCACCGAAAGCGTGTGCCGCGTGCGGAAGCTCACCAGCTTCTCGATGGTCTGCTGGATGTTCTTCGCCGAGATCTGCTTCAGCGCCATGGCGATCTGCGCATCGACCGGCACGGGCGAAGGCGCCGCGGCTGGGCGGGCGGCAGCGGCTTTGGGCGCCGCTGCACTCGCCGGCTTCGCTGCCGGCTTGGCAGGCTGGGCAACCAACGTGCAGGTGGCGAACATCACTAGGGCGATCGAGCGGACGCAATCTCGCATAGTGGAATTCCCGGATAAGCAGCGCCATGGACTTGACGCTGCTGTGAAGAGAATCTAAATATTATCAGGTTGCGGCGCACCCAGCCTGTGCTGTAGATGTTCACGGTCAGCGCCGCGGCAGGAGGCCACGATGGTCCTTTGTCCCGCATGTGAAGCCGATCTGGATATCGAAGAAGGCGAAGTCGATGAAGGCGAGATCGTCTCCTGCACGGAGTGCGGCAAGGACTTCGAGGTAGTGACCGCCAACCCGCTCGAGCTCAACGCCGTCGAGGAAGAAGAGGACGAAGAGGAAACGGAGGAGCGGGAGGATGCGGAGGAGTAAGGCGCTACAACTCGCCATTGTCCTCGCGTCCGTCCTGTCTTACGCGGTTCCCGCCACGTATGCCCAGCAGAAGAAGCCTGGAGCGCCGTATGCACTGATCTTCGGCACGGTCTATGGACCGGATGACAAGCCGGTATACGGCGTTCCGATCAAGGTCCGCAGCGCGCACGAGAAGAGGGCGCGCTGGGAACTCATGTCGGACCATAGCGGCGAGTTTGCTGTACGGGTACCGCCGGGTCCGGGGGATTACGTCGTTTGGGCTGACCTTAAGTCACTGAAAAAGGACAAGAAGGCGGCCGACAAGGGAGCCGATCCCGGGCGTTCTGAAGTCAAGGTGCACGTAGACAATGAGGAGCGAGTGGATATCGGGCTGCATCTAATACCCTAGCGAGCAGCTCAGAAGTCGAGGCGCATCATGAAGCGATATGTGTGGGTCGCGATGTTCCTGCTGGTGACATCTGTAGCGTTGGCGCAGTCCGTGCCGTCGCCCGAACGCAACAAGGGCCAGGGACAGCAGCGCTCGCTACAAGGGCAGGTGATGGGACATCAGGACGCCGCGCTCGGCGACGCCATCGTCTACCTTAAGAACACCAAGACGCTCGCCGTGCGCAGCTATGTGACGAAAGAAGACGGCCAATATCAGTTCCACGCACTGGCGCCGAACGTGGACTATGAGGTCTTCGCGCAGCTGAAGGACAAGAAGAGCGACGTCAAGACGCTTAGCGCGTTCGACTCACGCCAGAAGGCGTCCATCAACCTGCATATTGATACGAAGTAATACCGTAAGACTGCGAAAAACAAGAGCCCGGTCCCGCTGAGCGGGACCGGGCTTGGTTGTTCCTGTGTGACGAAGGCTAGTCCTTGTCGCTGCTGGCCTTCTTCCAGCCCACCAGTTCGCCGAGCGTGCTGGTGGAACTCGATGCCGGATGCTTGTAGGCTTCGACGTCGGCGCGGCTGGCTTCTTCGCCCACGGCGCGCAGGCTGAGGCCGACCTTCTTCTCATCAGGATTCATCTTGATGATCTTGAAGTC
>CAYWSH010000240.1:0-4434 GCA_964460655.1 uncultured Terriglobales bacterium
CTGCGGGTGGTGGCGGTCGTGGCGGAGCCGGCGCAGCCGCGGGTGCCGCGGCAGCCGCCGCCGCAACGCCCACGCGCACTCCGCGCCGCATCAACTTCACCGCGCACGTAGACGTGGACCATCGTGAAGAGCGCGCCGAGGTCTTCAACGAAGGCTGGCGCATCATGAAGAACCGCTTCTACGACGCGCAGATGCATGGCGCCGACTGGATGAAGGCCAAGGCCACCTACGAACCCATGCTGCAGTACGTCGCCGATCAGGACCAGCTGCACGACCTGATGATGACGATGATCGGCGAGCTCAACGCCTCACACACCGGCGTCAGCGCCGGCGGTCCGGGCGGAGCTCCCGCCGCCGATGCCGGTGACCGCGCGCAGACCCGCTATCCCGGCTTCGACTTCAAGGCCGATGAATCGGGCTACTACCGCGTGGGCCACATCTACAAAGATGGCCCGGCCGACAAGGACTACGTGAAGCTTGTCCCCGGCGATTACATCCTCGCCATCGACGGGCATCCGCTGAAGGCCGGCGACAACTACTGGAAGTACCTGAACGCGCTGCGCGGGCAGAAGTTCGAGTTCACCGCGAACAACAAGCCCACCATGGACGGCGCGTGGCGCACCAAGGTCGAACCCGTCAGCCAGCAGGCATTCACCACGCTGCAGTACGAGAAGTGGGTCAGCGACCGGCGTGACATGGTGAACCGCCTCTCTGGAGGTGACATCGCCTACGTTCACATCCGCAGCATGGATGAGCCTTCGCTGCGCCGCTTCCAGAAGGAGTTCGCGCAGTATCACGACAAGAAGGCGTTGGTCATCGACCAGCGCTTCAATCCCGGCGGCGGCATCGACCAGGAGCTGCTCGAGATCCTCGGCCAGAAGCAATACCAGAAGACGATCGGCCGCGACTCGGTGTTCATCACTCGTCCGCAGCAGGGCTTCTTCGGCCCGATGGTGGTGATGGAGAACGAGCGCAGCACGAGCGACGCCGAAGTATTTCCTGACGGCTTCCGCACACTGGGCCTGGGCAAAGTCGTCGGCGTAACGACGTATGGCGCGGTCATCGGCACCGGTTCGTACCGGCTGCTCGATGGTTCGACCATTCGCACGCCCGGCACCGGCCTGTACAACGTGAAGGGCTACAACCTGGAGAACTACGGTGTGCCGCCCGACGTCTATGTGGACAACACGCCAGAGGACTTCATTGCCGGCCGCGACGCGCAACTGGAGAAAGCGGTTGAAGTACTGAAGCAGGAGATCCAGCAGCGGCGCACGCCGTCCATGACGGCCGGCCAGGGCCAGGACAAATAAAGCACGTGTGGCACAGCCGCCTCGGCTGTGCTTACCCAACCATGGAGCCCGGCCGCCCTCGGCCGGGCTCTCCTAGCGATCGGCCCTTTTTCGATATTGGCTCAACGATATCGTTGGGGGCGTCTACTTCGCCTGTGGCGCGTAATACCCGGCGCGCGTCTGGATCTTCAGGTCGTGGTTCACGGGCTTGATGTTGACGCGGCGGAAGGTTCCATCGCGCGTCGAGTTGGTCGGCGTGTAGCCGATCATGTACTGCGTGCGCAGTTCGGCAGCGATCTGGTCGAAGGCTTCTTTCAGCTTCTTCTCGTTGTTGCCGACGTCGATCACGCGTCCACCGGTCTTCTCCGTGAGCTGTTTCATCTTGCCGTCGCCACCGTACATGCCGCCGTAAAAACCGCGGTCGGCGATCATGATGACGTAGCAGATCGCATCGGACTTCTGCGCCGCTTCGATCGCGTCCTGGATCATGAGCTTGCTGCCCTGGTCTTCTCCGTCGGTCAGGATGACCATCGCCTTGCGACCGACTTCGTGGGCCAGCTTTTCGTCGGCGGCGAGGTAGATCGCGTCATACAGCAGCGTGCCGCGCGGATGCGAGATGGGTACCGGCCCGCCGCCCAGTCCCGGAATGCCACCGCCGCCGAAGCCGCCGCCGTTGTTGATCTTCGCTTTGTCGAGGGCGCGCGCCAATTCGCGCGGCGATGAGGTGAAATCGTGCAGCAGGTCCACGTTCACGTCGAAGCCGATGACGAACGCCAAGTCCTTTTCCCGGATCACGTCACGCAGGAACGCCGCGCCCACTTCTTTCTCCATGGGCAGCACGCGCTGTTGGCTGGCGCTGGTGTCGATCAGGATGCCGAGCGTGAGCGGCTGGTTCGTTTCCGCGTTGAAATACTTGATGCTCTGCGGCTTGCCGTCTTCGTCGATCGCAAAGTCGCTCTTGCTGAGCAGCGGCACGAGGCCCCCGCGCTTGTCCTTCACGTTGAAGAACAGGTTGACGATGTTCACGTCCACGGACAGCGTGGGCAGTTTTTCGTCTTCTTTCTGCTGCGGGACCTGGCTGGCCGGTTGCTGGATATCGGGCTTCGGCTCAGGCTTCGGAGCCTGCGGCGCTTGCGCCGCGCAGAGCGCCACCAGCAGCAGGGGCGCGATCGCACGGGCTCGTTGGGACGACTGACTCATGACGGAAGAGTTCCGAATCGCGGCGGCTCCGACCGGCATCGAACGATATAATTTTTGATGCGCGTTCACTATACAAGGAATGTGGGGACGCGGCGTTCTTGCAGGTACGAGGACCGGACGGATGCGACGCTGGAGCACGATTTTCGCAGCGGTGATGATGGCGGCGTTGCTCGCTGCGCAACAGAAGCCGGCACAGCCGGTGCCCGACGCGCCTTCCTCGGCGCGGCCGATACCGAAGGAATTGCCGCCTTTACCGACCGGCTCCGCGCAGCCGCGCACCACCCCGCAAGATTCGTCGTCGACCAAGCCGCCGGAAGCCAAGCCTCAGGAAGCCGAGACCGCCGCGCCCCCTGCGACCGCGCAGCCTGCGCTATCTGCTCCGCGCCCGCGCGATCCCGAAGATTCCGGGCGCGATGAAGCCTTCAAGCTGGTCAGCAACGTGAACTTTGTCGTTGTCCCGGTCACGGTGAAGGACAACAACGGCAAGTTGGTCGACGGCCTGCTGCGGCGCGACTTCGCCCTGCTCGAGAATGACGTGCCGCAGAACCTGGCCCTGTTCACCAGCGATCCGTTCCCGCTCTCGGCGGCGATTGTCGTCGATACCGGCATGCCCGACATGGTGCTCAAGAAGGTGCAGGATTCGCTCACCGCGCTGGCCGGTGCCTTCAGCCAGTTCGACGAGGTCGGGCTCTACACTTTCGGTGCGACGGTGGAACAGATCGCGCCGTTTGCGACTTCAGCCGACGAGATCGCGAGCGGCATCAAACGGCTGGCGGTGTATTCGCTGCCGGGCGAGATGTCGCGCCGCCGCCAGGGCGGCGCCAGCACCGTGCCGGTGACCGGTGGTCCGCTGAACTCTCCACCCACGATCAACGGCCGTCCTGTGGAGCCGAACGCGCCGATCGTGCCGGTGGTGCATATGCCGGCGCGCGTGCTGAATGACGCCGTGTTGCGCGCCGCGCGCGACCTCTCGCGCCGTGAACGCGCCCGCCGCAAGGTGCTGTTCATCATCACGGACGGGAAGGAATCCGGCTCGAGCGCCCGCTACGCCGATGTGCTGAAGGTCCTGCTGACCAACGACATCACGGTCTACGGTCTGGGTGTCGGCGCGACTGCCACGCCCATCATCGGACGCCTCGAAAAGGTCCACGTGCCGTTCTTGCAACAAGGCGAGTTGCTGCCGAAGTACGCCTCCGCCACCGGCGGCAGCGTACTCGACGCGTTCGACCGCAAGGGCATTGAAGAGGCTTACGCCAACACCACGCTGCAGGCGCGCAATCAGTACACGCTGGGCTACACGACGCGCGCCACGGCTTCGACCAGCTATCGGCAGATCGAGGTGGTGGTCCACCGCCCGAACCTCACCGTCACGGCCAAGACCGGCTACTACCCGCTGCCGCCGGAGAAACCGGCGCCGCCGGAATCGAAAGAGAAATGACCTATCGTCACGTATGACTTTGGTGCCGCAAAAACGGCCATTCCGGCCTTGGCTTCGCGGTTCCGTGTGATATAAAACCAGCAGCTTTCCAGTCTTTCCGCGGTCCCAGCGTTCCCGCGAATCACCCGAGGATTTTCGTGAGTTTCATCAACTTCGCCGCGCGCGAGATCAATTGCAAGATCGTGTATTACGGCGCCGGTCTCGGCGGCAAGACCACGAACCTGCAGTACATCTTCGACAAGACGGGCGACAAACAGAAGAGCAAGATGATCTCGCTGGCCACGGAGACGGACCGTACGCTGTTCTTCGACTTCCTGCCCCTCGATCTCGGTACCGTCCGCGGCTTCAAGACGCGCTTCCACCTCTACACCGTTCCCGGCCAGGTGTTCTACGACGCCAGCCGCAAGCTCATCTTGCGCGGCGTGGATGGCGTGGTGTTCGTCGCCGATTCCCAGGAAGAGCGCATGGACGCCAATGTGGAAGCCATCGAGAACCTGCAGGACAACC
>CAYWSH010000241.1:0-2153 GCA_964460655.1 uncultured Terriglobales bacterium
GGTGAATCGTTCATTCGCAGCCATATCTCGGTCGGGCAGGGGATCTACAAGTCCACCGACGCCGGCAAGAACTGGCAACTGATGGGCCTCGACAAGACGGGACGCATCTCGAACGTCATCGTGCATCCCGCGAATCCCGACATCGTGTGGGTGTGCGCTCTCGGCCATGGCTACGGGCCACAGCCCGACCGCGGCGTGTTCCGCACGACGGACGGTGGCAAGAACTGGGAGCGCACGCTGTTCGTCGACGAGAACACCGGTTGCGCCGATATGGGGATCGATCCCAACAATCCGCGCATCCTCTTCGCCGGCATGTGGCAGATGGAGATGCACACGTACGGCCGCACCAGCGGCGGGCCGGGCAGCGGCCTGTTCCGCTCGACCGATGGCGGCGCGACGTGGAAGCGCCTGGAAGGCCACGGGCTGCCGCATTCGCCAGTGGGACGCATCGCGGTGCGCGTAGCGCAGAAGGATTCGCGGCGCGTGTATGCGCTCATCGAGACCGGTGACGGCGCGCCGATCAACGGGCAGGTGACGCAGCGCGGCGCGTTGTGGCGCTCGGAGAACGGCGGCGATGACTGGACGATGGTCAACGCCGACCGCAACATCCGCGGCCGCACGCACTACTACACGCGCGAAGAGATCGCGCCCGACAACGAGAACGAAGTCTATTTCTTCAGCGCGGCGTTCTCGCACACGCTCGATGGCGGCCGCACCCTTACGAATCTTGAGTCCACGCCGGGCGGTGACAACCACGAAATGTGGATCGACCCGACGAACGGCGACCGCATGGCGGTGGTGAATGATGCCGGCGTGAGCATCTCGGTGAACCACGGGCGCACGTGGGACCACGTGAACCTGCCGATCGCGCAGATCTATCACGCCACTGTGGACAACGCCATTCCGTATTTTGTCTACGGCAACAAGCAGGATGGCAGCTCGTATCGCGGGCCGAGCAACTCGCTGGGCGGCGGCTTCGGCGGTGGTGGCGGTTTTGGCGGCGGTATCGGGCGCGGCGCGTGGCATCCCATCGGCGGCGGCGAGAGCGGCTTTGCTACGCCTGATCCGACCGATCCGAACGTGATCTGGTCGAGCGGCACCGGTTCCGGCAGCGTGAGCGGCGCGGTGCACCGTTTCGACGAGCGCAATCACCAGATCCGCGACGTCGAGGTGTGGCCAGAGGATGTTTCAGGCGCGACCGCGGGCGAGGTGAAATACCGCTTCAACTGGGAGTTCCCCATCACGATCTCGCCGCACGACCACAACAAGGTCTACGTCGGCTCGCAGTTCGTGCACGTGACGACCGACGGCGGGAATTCGTGGCAGGTGATCTCGCCGGACCTGACGCACAACGACAAAACGCGCATGGGCATCTCCGGCGGCCTGACGCCCGACAACATCGGCGTGGAGTACGCGGGCGTGGTGTTCGCTATCGCCGAGTCGCCGAAAGAAGGGGACACGCTGTGGGCGGGTACGAACGACGGGTTGGTGCAGGTCTCGCGTGACGGCGGCAAGAATTGGACGAACGTCACCAAGAACATCCCGAACCTGCCGGATTGGCTGACGGTCAGCAACATCGAGGCGTCGCGTTACGACGCGGGCACGGCATACATCGCGGTGGATGGCCACCAGATGAACGTGCGTGATCCGCTGCTCTACAAGACGACCAACTACGGCGCCACGTGGACGCAGATCACCAACGGCATCACGAAGAGCATGCTGAGCTACACGCACTGCATCCGCGAAGATCCCGTGCGCAAGGGCCTGCTCTATGCGGGGACGGAGAACGGCATCTACGTATCGTTCAACGACGGCGCCAACTGGCAACCGCTGCAGAACAACCTGCCGCACGCGCCGGTGTACTGGATCACCATCCAGGAACGCTTCCACGACCTAGTGATCGCCACGTACGGCCGCGGCTTCTGGATTCTGGACGACATCACGCCGCTCGAGCAGGCGACCGCGGAAGCGACGAATGCCAACGCGACGCTCTTCCAGCCGCGCGAGGCATGGCGCTTCCGCAACACGGTGCAGCCGGCGGGCTTCAACTACGATCCGACGGCGGGACAGAATCCGCCGGCAGGAGCGGCGCTCAACTTCTTCGTCAAGAACAAGCCGACGGAGCGTGACCGCGCGCGCATCACCATCAGCGA
>CAYWSH010000241.1:2253-4355 GCA_964460655.1 uncultured Terriglobales bacterium
GGCGCGCAACGGCTTTCCATCCTGCAACCGCCGGGAACCTACACGGTGAAGCTCTCGCTCGGCGGGCAGGACTACTCGCAGAAGGTCACGGTTATGAAGGACCCGCACTCCACCGGCACCGAGGCCGATATCGCGAAGCAGAACGAACTCCTTACTGCGCTACAGACCGAGATGAACATGGTGGCGAGCGCGGCGAACCAGATCGAGACGCTGCGCGCACAACTGCAGAACCTCGGGCGCGAGCTCGGCAACGACGAGACCGCGACGCAGGTGCGCACGGCGGCGAACAACCTCGCGATGAAGCTCATCGACGTCGAATCGCAGGTGCTGCAGCTGAAGGCCACCGGCCGCGGGCAGGACGACGTGCGCTTTGCGCCGGCGCTGATCTCGAAGCTCGGCTACCTGGCGGCGCAGGTGGGCGGCTCTGATTACCCGCCGACGACACAGGCGGTCGCGGTGCAGCAGGAATTGAAGACGCGCGGTGACAAGTTCCAGCAGGACCTGCAGCAGGTCCTGACTAAAGACCTCGCCGAATTCAACGCCATGCTGAAGGAGAAAAACATTCCGAACATCATCACCAGCGCGCCCAGGCGGCAGCAGGGAGGGGAGTGATTCTGTCTTTCACTGCGTCATCCTGAGGCCTTCTTTTGGCCGAAGGATCCCAGCACCGTCATTGCATAACGGGTGCTGCCCGCTTTCTGGCCGCGGACCGCGGCTGAAGAGAGTAACGACTGCGGTGGTTGTGCTTAGCTCACGTGGGATCCTTCGGGCGCAAAGAACGCGCCCTCAGGATGACATCGAAACAGAAAGGCGGCGCACACGCGCCGCCTTTCGTGTCTCGGAACAGCGTCAGAAATTAAAGCGCACGCTCAGGTCGAGCCGACGATTGAAGGCTGAGCCACCGCCGCCACCACCGCCACCGGGGCCACCGCCGAATCCGCCAAAGCCACTCAGGTTAAGGAACTGGCCGAAGCGGGTCGGGCCGGCGCTGAGGTTGCTGATGGGCGCTCCCAGGTTGACGTGATTGAACAGGTTCGTGGCCTGCGCGCCGATCGTGATGTTGTAGCGATGTTGTACGCCACCGCCTCCTCCGAATGGACCACCGCCGGGTCCGCCGCCACGAGGTCCACCGCCGAAGCCGCCACCGCCTCCGCCGCCTTCACCACCACCGCGCGGTCCGCCGCCGCCGCCGAATCCACCGCCGCCTGGGCCACGTCCGCCTTGGGCGCCGCCTTCTCCACCGCGGTTGTTGCCGCCTTGTCCACCTTGCCCGTTGCGACCTGCGCCGCGCGTCGGCTCCGCCACCGAGCCGAACCCGAACGTCTTGCTGAAGTTCAGGTTCACGTTGACCTGCGACGGCGTGGTGCCGAAGTTCAGCGGGATCGGCTTGTCGCCGGGACCGGGCGCCTTGAAGTCGGCGAAGGCGCAACACGCGCCGGCGATGGCGGACGCGGGACGATCGTTGAAGATCGAGTCGCCGTTCAGGTCCTGTCCGAGCGTGATGTTGTACGGACGGCCCGACGTCATGTTTAAGTTCGGTGACATGCGGGAGCCGTTGGGCAGCGCGATGCCGCCGAACAGCGGTGGGAGATTGCGGATGTCGAAGTTCGTGCGGCCGTACTCATCGGCCAGGCTGTACTGGTTCACCGGGAAGCCGTTGGTGGTGCCGTTGGCGAAGTTCAGCACGTAGTTGCCGAACAGCGAGATCTTCGAGCTGATGCGCACGGTGCCGTTGAACAGCAGTTGGTTCTGCTTGAAGACGCCCTGCGAGATGTACTCGTAGACGTTGCCGGTAGTGCCGAAGGGGCGCGTGCCGCTGCTCGGGACCGCGGGATTGAACGTGCCCGGCAGTGGAGCATTGATGTTGGCGGTGTAGAGCTGGTGCAGGCCGCGCGAGTTGATATAGGTGACCGCCATGTTCGCGTTCTTGGTGAGCTGGCGCTCGACCGACATCGCCACCTGCTGCATGTAGGGCGCCTGCAGCTTCGGGCTGATCTTGTAAACGGTGGAAGCCACGAGGTTGCCGGCCAACTGCGTGGGCGTGGGAACGGTCGGATAGAAATCAGGATTCGGCACCAGGAACTGCTGCTGCAGCGTGCCGT
>CAYWSH010000242.1:0-4338 GCA_964460655.1 uncultured Terriglobales bacterium
TGATGATGATGCTGTTGCCCAGGTCGGTCAGCCGGTGCAGCACGTCGAGCAGCTTCTTGACGTCGTCAAAGTGCAACCCGGTGGTCGGCTCGTCGAGCAGGTACAGCGTGCGACCGGTCTGCCGCTTCGAAAGCTCGCGCGCCAGTTTGATGCGCTGCGCTTCGCCACCGCTCAACGTGACGGCCGATTGACCGAGGTGCAGATACCCCAGCCCGACATCCACGATGGTCTGCAGTTTTTGCCGCGCCTGCGGAATGGGCTCCAGCAACTGCAACGCATCGCTGGCCGGCATTTCCAGGATGTCGGCGATCGACTGCTCCTTGTACCGCACGGCCAGTGTCTCGTGGTTGTAGCGCTTGCCGTTGCAGACCTCGCACTGCACGTAGACGTCGGGCAGGAAGTTCATCTCGATGCGCCGCTGGCCTTCGCCCTGGCAAGCCTCGCAGCGCCCGCCCGGCACGTTGAAGCTGAAGCGCCCGGCTTTATAGCCGCGCTCGCGTGATTCGGGCAGCATGGCGAACAGGTCGCGGATCTGCGTGAACACGCCGGTGTACGTTGCCGGATTCGACCGCGGCGTGCGCCCAATGGGCGACTGGTCGATCTGTATGACCTTGTCGATCTGCTCGACGCCGGTGAGCTGCTTGTGCGCGCCGGGCTCTTCGCGCGAGCGATAGAGCCTCTTGGCCAGCGCGCGGTACAAGATGTCGTTGACGAGCGTCGATTTGCCGGAGCCGGAAACGCCGGTCACGACCGTCATGACGCCCAGTGGAAACGCGACGTCGAGGTGCTTCAGGTTGTGCTCGCGCGCGGCCAGCACCGTGACGGCGCCGCTCGCTTCGCGTCGCTTCTCACGCACCGCGATGTGCTGCTTGCCCGCGATGTAGCGCCCGGTGAGCGATTCCTCCGCGCGCATGATGTCTTTCGGCGAGCCGTGCGCCACGAGATGCCCGCCGTGCCGTCCGGCGCCGGGTCCCAGGTCTACGACGTAATCAGCGCGGCGGATCGTCTCTTCGTCGTGTTCGACCACGAGCACCGTATTGCCGAGGTCGCGCAGTTGCTCGAGCGCCGTCAGCAGCCGCGTGTTGTCACGATGATGCAGCCCGATCGACGGCTCATCCAGCACGTACAGCACGCCGCGCAGCTTGGAACCGATCTGCGTCGCCAGCCGGATACGCTGGCCTTCGCCGCCGCTCAAGGTCGCCGCACTGCGTCCCAGCGAGATGTAGTTCAGGCCGACGGCATTCAGGAATTGCAGGCGCTCCTTGATCTCGCGGCACACGCGCCCGGCGATCGCCTCTTCGCGCGCGTTCAACTTCACCACACTGATGGCTTCCAGTGACCGCACCACGGAAAGCGCCGTGAAGTCAGCGATCGAGAGACCGTTGACCTTGACTGCCAGGCTCTCTGGTCGCAGACGCCGGCCTTCGCAGGCCACGCACTTGGTCGCCGACATGTATTGCAGCAGCCAGTCGCGATAGCCCTCGCTCGTCGAGTCGTCGAGCGACCGTTTCAGGAAGTCGAGTACGCCGTGGAAGCCGCTGCGGTCTTTCTCTTTCGGTCCCGGGCCATACAGGATGAGGTTCTGGGTCTTCTCGGGAAGCTGCTCGAATGGCGTCGCCAGGTCGAATTTGTACGCCGCGGCCGCGAGTTGCAGTCCGTGGATCAGGTTGTGCGAGCCCGAACCCGGCCCGAGCCCGCCATCCAGGATCGGCTTGGACCAATCCACGATGATCTTTGCCGGATCGAAGTCGTAGCGACTGCCCAGCCCCTGGCACTCTGGGCAGGCGCCATAGGTGCTGTTGAAGCTGAAGGAACGCGGCTCCAACTGCGGCACGTTGATGCCGCACACTGGGCACGCCAACCGCGACGAGTACAAGCGCTCCTCGCCGCCTACGAATGACACCGTTACCAGGCCCGAACCGAGCTTCATCGCCAGCGCTACTGATTGCTCCAGGCGCTTCTCGATGCCCGGCTTGACCACCAGCCGGTCGATGACCACGTCGATGTTGTGGTTCTTGCGCTTGTCGAGCGCGATCTCGTCGTCGAGATTCCGCAACTCGCCATCGATGCGCGCGCGCGTGAAGCCATGCTGCGCCAGCTTGGCCAGTTCGACCTTGAACTCGCCTTTGCGCCCGCGCACCATCGGCGCCAGCAGCATCACTCTTTCTTCGTTGGTTTGAGAACCGCCGATGGCCTGTTCTGCTGGCGGAGATGCGGATGCTCCTACGGCGCGCGGCTCGGCGCGCAAGCCGGCCTCCCCGCGTGGCGTTCCCGAAGTCTGCTGTCGAACGTGGCTCATCACTTGCGCGACGATCTGCTCCGCGGACTGGCGCGAGATCTCGCGCCCGCACTTCGGGCAATGCGGCACGCCGATGGAGCTGTAAAGCAACCGCAGGTAGTCGTAGATCTCGGTGATGGTGCCGACAGTCGAGCGCGGGCTGCGGCTAGTCGTCTTCTGCTCGATGGCGATCGACGGGCTCAGGCCGTCGATGGAGTCCACGTCGGGGCGCTCCATCTGGTCGAGGAACTGGCGCGCGTAGGCGGAGAGTGTTTCGACGTATCGACGCTGGCCTTCGGCGTAGATCGTGTCGAACGCCAGCGATGACTTGCCCGACCCGCTCAGGCCGGTGATCACCGTCAGGGTGTTGCGCGGTATCTCGACCGTGATGTTCTTCAGATTGTGCTGCCGGGCGCCCCGGACCGTGATCTTGGTAATGGCCATTGGGTGGGAGCACCGGGCTTCAGCCCGGTGAAAAGCATTGATCCTGTTGGGGCTTCAGCCCCCAGTTCGTGTCAGGGCACGGCTTGAAGCCCCGGTTTTGTGTCAGGGCACGGCTTCAGCCGTGTCGATTGTTGCTTCTCTTGAACGACTTAGCCGGCTTCAGCCGGCGGCACACCTCTGTTCCACGCCCTTCAGTAATTTGCCGCTCTTACAGAGAAGCCCGACACTGACTGGGCGCAGTTGTACTCACGTATCTTATTTGGCAATTGCGCAGAGCGTCAACGCGGGTAGAGTGGCGATTGCGCCCCCGCGCTGCGCTCGTATAGGCAAAGGCTCATTCCCCAAATGCATCTGAGAATGGTGACGACCGCATGACGGCCTTGCTGACCTCGACCATCCTGCTTCTGACCATCCCCGCCGCCATGGCCTTTGGCGTAGGACTGGGTTACGTCGTCGCCATGAGCATCATCAGCCTCTTCGGCCGCGGCCGCGAGCGCACGCCGCGTACCGTCAAGATGCCGGCCCTCGTGCCCGTTCAGGGCGACTGAGGTGGGAGCACCGGGCTTCAGCCCGGTGAATCAGAGACAAGAGGAACGGGGCTTCAGCCCCGGCTACCGCGGCACCAACCGCAGGTTCTCCGCGGCGAGGATCTTCTGCACCTGGTTGCGCGCGTGCGTCGACCACGGTCCCGTCGTATCGAGCCGCACATAAGCGCGCCAGTGCGTCAGCGCCTTGCGCGGTTGCTTGACCTTCTCATAGGCGAGCGCGAGGTTATAGTGCGCGTCCGCGTACGTTGGCGCCAGCCCCACCGCTGAGCGGTACGCTTTGATCGCCTCTTCCACGCGCCCCGTCTCATCGAGCACGTTCCCCAAGTCGAAATAACCGAGCGCGTAGCGCGGATCCACCTCGACCGCCTTGCGATAGTGCAGCTCGGCGTTCTCGTAATCCTGCCGGTTGTAATACAGCGTCCCCAGGTTGATGTGCGCTGCGGCGTGATGCGGATCGATCTCCAGCGCGCGCCGATAGCACTCGATCGCCTCCGCCTGGCTGTTGGGATCGTCTTCCAGCGTGATGCCCTTGGCGAACAGCTCGGCTGCGCTCTCGACGGTGGCGATGCGCCGCACCTTGCTGCGCATCATCGCTGGCACAACGCGCGCTTCCGCGTTGAAATCCATGATGAACTGGCCGGCCAGCGGCTCCACGGCCGCGCCGTGATGACGGAAGGCGATGCGCGAGCCCGCCGCGAACGTTCCCGCCTCCAGCAGCGGGTTCTCCATGCCGGCCACTTGCTTCTGCATGGCCTCCAGGGACGCGCGGATCACCGCCGGACGCACGCGCTTGGCGCGCAGATCGCGCACTTTCTTCACTTGCAGGAGGTCGAAGAAGGAATAGCCGTCGGCCAGCGTGATCAGGCCCGCTTTCTCCCATCCCGCCAGTTGTTGCGCGGTGATGCGGAGGATGCGCAGAACGTCATTTCTGTCGTAGCGCTGCACGGTCTCTGGCCGCAGAGGAATCGCTTCGCACGTCCATATTGCGGCTGTTACGCGCGGCGGCGCAAGCAGAAAGTGACTGTGGAAACAGTTACTTCAGAAGGACTTCTGTGCAAATGCCGGACA
>CAYWSH010000243.1:0-4333 GCA_964460655.1 uncultured Terriglobales bacterium
TCGTACGGCCCGTGGTTCACCACGGGAGCGACGCCGCCGAAATTGTTATGCGGCGGAGGCGTGGCGGTGGACCACTCGAGCGTGGTCGCTTCCCACGGATTGTCAGTAGCCTTCGGCCCCTTGAACATGCTCCAGAACAGGTTGGCGACGAAGATGAACTGCGCGGCCACGGTGATGAACGCTGCGAACGAGATGAAGCGTTCCACCGGCATGAGCGGCTGCAGGTACTGGAAGACGTCGAGCTGCGAGTAGCGCCGCGGGCGGCCGGCCATGCCTTCATAGTGCATCGGCATGAAGATGGCGTAGGCGCCGATGAGCGTGATCCAGAAGTGGATCTGGCCCAGAGTGTTGTTCATCATGCGGCCGAACATCTTGGGGAACCAGTAGTAGGTTCCGGCGAAGATGCCGAAGATGGCGGCCACGCCCATGATCAGGTGGAAGTGCGCGACCACGAAGAACGTGTCGTGCAGGTAGATATCGAGCAGCGGCTGCGCCAGGAACGGGCCGCTGAGGCCGCCGGAGACGAACAACGAGACAAAGCCGATGGCGAACAGCATCGGCGTAGTGAAGCGGATGCGACCGCGATACATCGTGCCCAGCCAGTTGAACGTCTTGATGGCCGACGGCACACCGATGGCCATGGTCATGATCGAGAAGGTGAACGCCGAGTACGGGCTCATGCCGCTCATGAACATGTGGTGGCCCCACACCATGAAGCCCAGCAGTCCGATACCGATGATGGCGTACACCATGGCCCGATAACCGAAGATCGGTTTGCGCGAGAACGTGGAGAGCAGTTGCGACGCCACGCCCATGCCGGGCAGGATGGCGATGTAGACCTCCGGGTGTCCGAAGAACCAGAACAGGTGCTGCCACAGCAGCGGCGACCCGCCCTGGTGCGTGAAGTGCGCGTTGGGATTCAGGCCGCCGCCCACGACCGACGTCTGGCCTGAGATGTTGAGCCCGCCCGGGATGAAGAAGCTGGTGCCGGCGTTGCGGTCGAGCAAGAGCAGCAGGCCGCCGCTCAGCAGCACGCCGAAGGCGAGCAGGCCGAGGATGGCGGTGATGAACCATGTCCAGCAGGTGAGCGGCAGGCGCCACATGCTCATGCCCTTGCAGCGCAGGTCGAGGATAGTAGTGATGAAGTTCAGCGCGCCCATCAGCGACGCGACGCAGAACACCGCGATGCTCAGGAGCCACAGGTCTTCCCCGAGTCCCTGGCCGGGGCCGGCCGAGGGAATGCCCGACAGCGGCGGATAGTTCGTCCAGCCGCTCAGCGGCGCGCCCCCTTCCACGAAGAACGCGGCGAGGATGAGCATGAAAGAGACGAACGTCGTCCAGAACGAGAGCATGTTCAGGACGGGGAAGGCCATGTCTTCCGCGCCGATCTGTATGGGCAGGAAGTAATTCCCAAAGCCCGACTGCGGCGCCGTGGTCAGCACGAAGAACACCATGATGGTGCCGTGCATGGTCATCAGCGTGAGGTACTGCTCCGGCAGGATGTGCCAGCCGAAGATGCGAGCGTCCGGCCAGATGAGATGGATGCGCATCAAGACGCTGAGCCCCATGCCGACGAAGACCGCCGTCAGCGCAAGGAAGTAGTACTGGAGCCCGATGACTTTGTGGTCGAGGCTGAAGACGTATTTGCGGATGAAGCCGGTCGGCGCGCCGTGTGCGCCACCGTGACTGTCATGCGTCTCGGTCATTTATTGTTTCTCCGCCTCTCGTTGGGCTTGCCACTGGTTGAACTCCGCTTCGCTGACGACCTTCAGGACGGCGCGCATCTTGTAGTGCCCCAGGCCGCAGAGTTCGGCGCACGCGATCTCGTATTCACCGGTCTGCGTGGGCGTGAAATGCAAGTGGATCAGCAGCCCGGGCACCGCGTCCTGTTTGAAGCGCAGCTCGCGGACGTAGAAGTCGTGGATCACGTCCATGGCGCGCAGCGTGATGTCGACCTCGCGGTTCACCGGCAGGTACATGGTGTTGGAGACGATGTCGTCCTTGCCGGCGGGATCGGCGTCATCCATGCCGAGCGCGGCGTTGCCACCGGCGGAAGCATCCGCCTGCTTGGGATCGACGCGACCGAACTTGCCGTCGGGTCCGGTATAGCGGAAGTACCACTGGAACTGCATGCCCGTGACTTCCACCTGCAGCGCGCCGGGTGACGGTCCCTGGAAGCGCGCCGCCGCCCAACTGTTCGCGCCCATCAGATTGAGGCCAATAAAGAGGACGGCGGTCAGGACGGTCCAGGTGATCTCCAGCCGCAGATTGCCGTGGGAGAACTCGGCCGGTGGGGCGTCACCGCGGTCGCGATAACGCCATGCCAGGAAGCCGAGCGCAAGCTGCGCCGCCACAAAGACGATGCCCATCGCCACATAGGTGAATTTGAATTGTGCGTCGATCCCCGGTCCGTAGCTGGAAGCGACGGCCGGCATCCACCAGGTTTGGGCAACGAAAAAGTATGAGCTGACGAGCGTTAGGATCCAAATAACAAAGAGAAGCGCCAAACCCATCGGTCAGTACCCTCGCTGAGGATTGGGTAAAGCGAACAACTTCACCGCTTGAACGAACCGGGAAGTTTAGCACACGGGATTTGATGATTGAGTGATTGGGTGATCGAGCGAAAACAAAGCGCGGCGTCATCCTGAGGGCGCTGCAGTTGCGCCCGAAGGATCTACGGGTTGTGGTTTCGCGCGACCGCAGGTGTCAGCGCAAGGCGAAACCCGTAGATCCTTCGTCGGCCTCACGGCTTCCTCAGGATGGAGCCGAGCGTTAGTCAGGCCTCGTGCCCGAGCTCCCGACGGAGCACTTGCTCCACATACTCGTGCAGCAGCTTGAGCACGCCGAGCCAACCCTGCGCGTAGTCTTTGCGCGCCATGGGCTCGTTCGCCAGCTCGCTGTGGGTGACGCGCACGCGCGTACCAGCTTTTGTCGGCTCCAGCTCCCAGCGCACCAGGGTGCGTTGTTCGGGATGCTCGTGCCAATTGGCGATCCAACTCCACGTGACCACGCGGTTCGGTACCAGCTCCGTCACCTCGCCGTGCGCGCGGAACTCCTGCGCCAGGTTCTTCTGTAGTTGCTCGCCGACCTCGCCGTGGTCGGCGCCGGGACGCGCGACGCAACGGAAGTCCCACTTGCCACCCGGGCGCGCGTCCATGGTGAACGAGTTCAGGATGACCGAAGGCTCCTTGCCCCACCAGGTGAAGAGCTGTTGCTGGTCGGTGAGGGCGCGGAACACGCGCTCGGGCGGCGCGGCGATCTCGATCTCGCAGATGACGCGGTCATGCTCGGTCTTGCCCTGGGGAGCGGCGGTGGGGGAGGTCATGGTAGGTCCTTTCTCGTGTGCGGTTGGGCTTCCTCGGCTTCGACGAACGCCTTCAGGTCGGCCAACTTGCCGCTCCAAAAGACGCGGTAGTCGTCGAGCCAGTGGTCGAGCACGCGTAATGGCGCGGGCGTGAGCTCGTAGACGCGGTTCCGCCCATGACGCCGCTCGCGCACCAGCCGTGCCTCGCGCAGCAGGCGCAAATGCTTGGAGATGGCCGGGCGTGAGACAGGGAAGTGCTCGGCGATCTGTCCGGCGGGCTGCGCGCCGGCGGTGCGCAGCAGTTCGAGCAGCGCGCGCCGCGTCGGGTCGGCGATGGCCTGGAAGGCCGCAGAATGTGTAACCGAAAGGTTCCGCATAATGCGTAACAATACGGTTACGGATTAGCCTTTGTCAAGTGGCTTCTTGCGGACCAAAACAACCCGCTGATCCTGAGCGAAGTCCCGGCGCGTCGGGGCGGAGTCGAAGAACCTCTGCACGGCCGACACTACGGCGCCGTCAGGCGCGCTTTCTCACGTGTCAGTCGGAGTGGTTAGAGAACTTAGAACGTCGGATCGGATGACCGTTCGCGGGATCCTTCGGCGCGTCCCCCCAGGCGGGACTTGCTCAGGACGAGCGGTGTGGGTTGGTGTTGGGAGCAGGAGCTACGCGTATTCCTCACGCTCGATGGTGACGTAATCGGCGGCGTTGTAGTGCGCCTTGGCGTCGCAGTAGGGGCACATGATCGTCGAATCGAGGCCGACGAGGTTCTTGTGGGGATGGTTCTGCGGTTGCCGGACCACCGGTACCGCCGTCTTGCAACTGCTGCAAATGATGCCTGCGAAGCGTGCCATGCGCCGAGAGTAAGCGAGGTCGGCCGGAAACGGAACGTAACCGGCGGTGATTCAACACTCTGCGGTTACCTCGGGCGGGTGACCTTGGTCAGAGTCGCTGGCAACTGACAACTGACTACTGCCTTGCGTGGCCGTTGCGCGCCATGGCCAGGAACGCCTCGTGGACGCGCGTGTCGGC
>CAYWSH010000244.1:0-4279 GCA_964460655.1 uncultured Terriglobales bacterium
ACGACCAGTTCATTGCCCTTGCGCAGGGCGATGATCACGCCGGTGGCGCAGGTGAACGATTGCGCGCGCTCGGCGATCTCTTGCAGCTCTTCCGCCAGCAGGACCCGCTGGGTGTCCAGCGGCGGTGTGTAACGCGATTCAGCAGCCGGGAAGGTTGCCATAAATGATTCTCCCCGTCGAAACGATTTTGCGGACGACGCCCGTGCTCGGCAGCGCGGCGTTATGTCCGACATCTTTGTCCAAAAGGGTCACCAGCGGAATATCACGGGGGGACAGCAACTATCGGTAAGGTGATAACGAAGGTACGTTGGTCTTCGAGTGGCCACTCACGTGTCATGCCGGGAAGCCCGATGGTAGTCGCGGCGAGGAATCCAAAGGCCATTGACCGGATGGTATGGTTACTGGCATCCATTCCCGGAGGACGACCGGGGCTACCTTTATGCAGCCCGCTGTTTTCGTAGTCGAAGACGATCCCGATATTGCCCGCCTGACGTCGCACCACTTGCGTCTGGCAGGCTATGCGCCGCAGGTGTTCGCCTCGGCTGACGGCGTCCTCCGGGCGGCCAAGGCGCATGCTCCGGCACTCCTCCTGCTCGACGTGATGCTGCCGGGCGGTGATGGCTTCGAGCTCTGCCGCGAGCTCCGCGCCACCCCGAGCACTGCCGCCACCCCCGTCATCTTTCTTACTGCCAAGACGGCTGAACGCGACCGCCTGCAGGGTTTCGAGATCGGGGCCGACGACTACATCACCAAACCCTTCAGCCCACGGGAGCTTGTGGCCCGCGTCAAGGCTGTGTTGCGTCGCTTCGAGACCCAACTCCCCGCCGAGACCAGGCGCCTGGGTGACCTGGAGATCGACGGCGGCGCCATGACCGTGCGCGTCCGCGGCGAGGTCATTCCCACTACCGCCACCGAATTTCGCTTGCTCGACCATTTCGCATCGCGCCCCGGCCGCGTGCTCACGCGTGACCAGCTCCTCGACGCCGTCTGGCGTGACACGTCGTTCGTCACGCCGCGTTCCGTTGATGTTTACGTTCGCCGCCTGCGCGAAAAGATCGAGGCCGATCCCGAGCAGCCACGCTACATCCGCACGGTTCGTGGCGCCGGCTATCGCTTCGAGGTCCCGAAGTGAGAAGCCGCATCTTCTTCAAGCTGTTCCTCGCTGCGGTCGCGCTGATCGCCATCGCCACCATCACGCTCGATGTCGCCATTCGCCGTAGCTGGGAGGCTTCCCTGCGCGCCGACATCGAGCACACGCTCACCCAGGAGGCCCAGCTCGCTTCTCTGCGCATCGCGAGCGCGCGGACGGCTGACGTCCGCCGCCTGGCGGCCGCAGCCGCCCAGGCCGCTGCTACTCGCGTGACGGTCATCCTGCGCGACGGCACCGTGGTCGCCGACAGCGAAGCCGACCCCGCCACCATGGAGAACCACGCCACCCGCCCGGAATTCGTGGAAGCGCTCCACGGACGCACAGGCAGCAACGTGCGCCGCAGCCGGACCTTGGGCGTCGATTTCCTCTACGTCGCCGTCCCCATCCAGGACGGCGCGCTCCGGCTCGCGTACCCGCTTGCCTCCGTGCAGACAGCGCTCGCGCAGGTACGCAGCACGTTGCTTCAGGCATCGCTCCTGGCGCTGCTGGTGTCGCTCCTCTTCGCCGCCGCCGCCGCCCAGCGCATCGCCGTGCGCCTGCAGCGCATCATGCGGTTTGCCGAACGCGTCGCCGATGGCGACCTGGCCGCCCGCGTGGAAGAGCGTGCCGGCGATGAGATCGGCCAGCTCTCCGCTGCGCTTGATCGCACCGCGCGCACGCTGGAGGGCAACTTCGTCGCCATCGAGAACAGCCGCAGTCAGCTGCGAGCGTTGCTCGACAGCATGGAGGAAGGCGTCGCTGCCATCTCCCAGGAATCATCGCTCGTCTGGGCCAACGGTGCGTTGCGCCGTCTCCTGCCGGTGCGCGAAGGCGCACCGCTCGTCGAGACGCTCCGCGATCCGAACGTCCTGGCCGTCGTCGCGGAGACCTTGCGCAGCCGCGAGATGCGCATCGCCATCGCGCGCTCGCTCGCTCCTGGCCGCAGCTTCCAGGTCACCACGGGACCGATGCCCGGCATCGGCGCCGTCGTCGTGCTGCATGACATCACCGAGATCGAGCGCGTGGAAAAGACGCGTCGCGACTTCATTGCCAACGTCTCGCACGAGCTGCGTACTCCTCTCACATCCATTTTGGGCTACACCGAGACGCTGCTCGACGGCGGCACGCAGCATGAATTCCTCGAAGTCATCCAACGCAATGCCGCGCGCATGTCGCGCCTTACCGAAGACCTGCTCACCCTGGCGCGTGTCGAATCCGGCGAGCAGAAGTTGACGCTGGAAAGCGTTCCGCCGGCCGAGGCCATCGCGGAGGCGGCTGCTGCTTTCAAGGCGCATGCCGATGCCACCGGCGTCACCATCGAGACTCAGATCGGCGAAGTGCCCGACGTGAAGGCTGATCGCGACGCGCTGCAACAGGTCCTCGCGAATCTCATCGAGAATGCGCTGCGCTACGCTGCCGAAGGCAAGCGGTTGCTCATCGGCGCCGCACGCGTCGACGGCGACGTCGAGTTCTTCGTCCGCGACTTCGGCCCCGGCATCGCCAGCGAGCACCTGCCGCGCCTGTTCGAGCGCTTCTACCGTGTGAATCGCGATCGCTCGCGCCAGACCGGCGGTACGGGCCTGGGTCTCGCCATCGTGAAACACATCGTGCTCAACCACGGCGGCTCGGTCCGCGCTGAGAGCCGCTTGGGCAGCGGCTGCACTTTCTACTTCACGCTTCCGCTCGTGCCCGCCGGCGATCACTCCCTCGCGGCCAAGCCGGAGAAATTAACCGCCCTGTAACTCCGCTGTAACTCTGCTGTAACAGTCCTCCTCCTTTAATAGGCACAACCAATCGAAACCGACCCAGGAGGGAACCTGCTTGAAGCTGATCACCGCGGTCCTCACATTCGCCCTGAGTGCCAGCGCCCTGCACGCCCAGAAACTCAACGGCGCCGGCGCTACCTTCCCCAACCCCATCTATCAGAAATGGTTCAGCGAGTATCAGAAGGCGCACAACAGTGTTGAGATCAACTATCAGTCGGTCGGCAGCGGCGCAGGCATCCGCCAGTTGACCGCGGGCACGGTCGATTTCGGCGCCAGCGATGGCCCGATGACGGACCAGCAGCTCGTCGATGCCGGCCAGAAAGTCCTGCACATCCCGACCGTGCTCGGCGCCGTCGTCCCGGCCTACAACGTTCCCGGCGTGAAAACAGAATTGAAGTTCACTCCCGATGTTCTTGCCGGCTTGTTCCTCGGGCGTATCAACAACTGGAACGACGCGGCCATCGCCAAAGCGAATCCGGGCGTCTCCCTTCCCAACCTTCAGGTCATCATCGTGCACCGCTCCGACAGCAGCGGCACCAGCTTCATCTGGACTGATTATCTTTCCAAGATCAGTCCCGACTGGAAGTCCGGCCCCGGCGCTTCGACCGCGGTGAAGTGGCCCGTCGGCATCGGCGCCAAAGGCAACGAAGGCGTGGCCGGCATGGTGCGCCAGATGGACGGCGCGCTCGGCTACGTCGAACTCGTCTACGCCGAACAGAACCACATTCCCTACGGCAGCGTGAAGAATGCCGCCGGCGAATTCGTGAAGGCGAGCCTCGACAGCACGACCGCTGCCGCCGCCACAGCGAAGATCCCCGCCGATTATCGCGTCTCCATCACCAACGCGCCGGGCAAGACCTCGTACCCGATTGCCAGCTTTACCTGGTTACTCGTCCCGGCGGATTGGAAGGACAAGACCAAAGAGAAGGTCTTCGTCGACTTCCTGAACTGGATGATCAACGACGGTCAGAAGATGACGACCCAACTGACCTACGCGCCGTTGCCGGCCGAGGTACAGCAACGACTGAAGACCACCATCGCGTCGATCAAGTGATGACGCGACCCGAGCGATCAAGGGCCAGCTGTGCCGAGCGCGGTGAGACGCGGTCGCGAGACTGGGTGAGACAGGGCCCTGATGTCGCAGCGGTCGCGTTCAGCCGCTCCGCTATGTGCGTGAAAATGCTGGGAAAGTTTCTCTGCCGGCATGGAAGCCGGCATGCAATCAAGCACCGGGTATCAGTTTCGCAGCACTACCTCTTTTTAGCGCCTTACAAGGAGCTCACGTGAAGCGTCTGTTCTTCGTCTGCCTGTTGCTCAGCGCTCTAAGCGCTTTCGCACAAACCACCTCTGCCAAGTCAGCCCGCGCCGCCCGCAAGGCCGCAAC
>CAYWSH010000245.1:0-4180 GCA_964460655.1 uncultured Terriglobales bacterium
TCATGACGACCTGCGCCGCCGGGATCTTCTCGCCGTCGATGTCCATGTTGTCGACCGGGATGCCGCGGCCGTTGTCGATCACCGTGATCGAGTTGTCGATGTGGATCGTCGCCTCGATCTTGTCGGCATGACCCGCCAGCGCCTCGTCCACCGAGTTATCGACGACTTCGTAAACGAGGTGATGCAGCCCGAGTTCGCCCGTCGAGCCGATATACATCGCCGGGCGCTTGCGCACCGCTTCCATGCCGCCCAGCACCTTGATTGAATCGGCGGTGTAGTCACCGTTGCCGCCCTGCTCGGTCTGCTTTTTCGATTTTTCTTTGGCTTCTGCCACCGCTGCACCTACAGAGTTTTTGGTCGCCATGGGTCCCGATTTCTACTGCCGGTCCGCGCACAATTCGGGCGTGGTCTGCGCTTGCTTCCGCAGCCCTGAAAATCGTGCAAAGCCATTGATTATTAAGTCACTTAGTGGGTGCTCGACCTGAACAGATTATACCACGCGGAGAGGGGAGCAGAGGAGCTGGTCACGAGTGCTATTTGACGCCCGCTCGCCAGCGATTCCACAGGTATTGCCAAGCGGTGGGGTGCGTCCACAGGCGCGACGGGCCAGGCGGCGGCGGCTGGGTCTGCACCTTGCCGGCAGCGAGATCGCGCAGCACGTCGCGCAACAACTGGACTCCGACAGCGGTCTGCAGCCAGGGATAGGTAGTGAAGTTATCGTGTGCCGTCGGAGCGATCAGCCCCTGTCGCAAAATGCCGCCGGTATCGACACCCGTATCGACCAGGTGGACGGTGACGCCACAGGCATCGCGCCGGTCCTCGCTGAGCGCCCAATAACCGCCGTGCACGCCGCGATAGAGGGGCGTGATGCCGGCATGCGTGTTCACGAACGTCGCGCGCACCGCACCGAGCGTAGCGGCGCTGAGGATGCGCGTTCCGGCGACGATGACCACGTCCGGTCGCAGTTGCTGCAGGGCCGCGATGCATTCCGGCGCATTGACGGAGGAGACGCGCACGATCGTGTCCGCCGGGATGGGTGACTCGTCGAGCGCGAACTCCCGTTTGATGGCAGCCACCCGCGTTCGCGCCGACCAGCTCAGCGCAGGTGCGATGCCGGCACGGAACAGGACTTGTCCGAACGCTCTGGCCACACCCAGCTTCTTCACCCGGCGGCGCAGGAGCTGCGCGCGCGGTACTCTCTCTTCGAGGATCGTCGCCGCGATCGGGAACTCGGCGGCGACCGCGTTGTACGCGATGCAGGTGAGTGGGCCGGGTTGGGCAAGCACGACGATGCGCATGGCCATCACGCAATGGCAGCGGCCGCGGGGCGGTACTCCGCTGCCCGCGCCGCCACCTCCGCCATATTCAGGCTTTGCATCCGGTAGCGCCCTCGGAGCTGGGCGTAGTGCTGCAGGATGGCCTCGAGGGTCCTGAGGTTCTCCTCCAGGTGCACGCCGAAGTTGTGCGGATGCCACCACAAGTGATAAATGAGGCCGCGTTCGGCGGCGCGCGTCAGCTCGCGCAGGATGCGGCGGCGGCGTAGCGGCTCGAGCGCGCGGAAGCGGCGCGAGTACGGCCGCAGGAAGCGGCTGGCGCTCACGTCGTGCGGGAACGCTGTGGCTATCTCGGCTACGCGGCCGCCATGCAGCGCCGTGAGCGGCAGGTAGGCATCGAGGAAGCGCAGCCCACGACGCAACCGGGATTGCTCGGCTGCCTCGCTGGCCGCATAGAGCCACGAACGCTGGTTGCCACGGTACGCCACCAGGCCAGCGCGACGGCACGTCTCCAGATACCCCGGGTTGCACTGGTTACGCGGAAAGACCAGGCTGAGGAGCTGCACGCCATAAGGCTCGGCCGCGCGCCGCGCTGCCTCCAGATCGGCGGCGAAAGCGGTCACATCCTGGCCTGCTTCCAGGCAGCAAAAGTGACTGAACGTGTGCGTACCGATTTCTTGGTGCGGCGCGGCGAGGATCTGCTGGAGAAGCGACGCGCCGAAATGAAACGGGTCGGCAGCTTCGTCGTCGCCCAGGGCGTCGAGTTCGTCGTAGGGCGAGAGCCGCGGGTTGCGATACGCGGGGCGGAGCGTGGGGAGGCTGCCCAGCAGTTCTTTGCGCGTGCGGAAGAACAGCATGCCGACGGTCGCCCACGTGGCATGGATCTCGTAACGTCGGAACAGTTCGAGCATGGCGGGGATAGCGCGGCGCACCCCCAGCAGGTTCTCGCGATACTGGGCGATCGTGCGGTGATCGCGGACGCCGTAGTGCAACTCGAAGTCGAGCGAGACGACGAAGCAGCCATCCATGCCGGTGCGCCGAGTCTAGTGTCAAACGCGCCCGGTTTTCAATCGGTGCGCCCGCTAAGAGGGTGCCTGAAATGTCACAACCAAGGTCGACCTCTCGTCTCGGTAGCAACGATTCGGCGCTATGCCGCCGGTTGCGTGCAGTGCGCGCAGCGCTTCGCAGCGATCGGGATCTCGCTCAGGCACTCGTTGCACTTCTTGGTCGTGGGGTCGGGCGGCGTCTCGCCGCGATTCATCCGCGCGATGATGTGGTTCACCGGAGTGATCACGAAGTAGTACACCGCGATGGCGATCAGCAGGAATGAGATCAGCGCATTCAGGAACATCCCGACCGCGAACACGCTGCCGTTGATAGTGAAGCTGATGGCGCTGAAGTCCGGCTTGCCGAACAGCGCCGCGATCAGCGGCGTCAGCAGCGATTTGACGAAGCTCTCGACCACGGCGCCGAACGCCGCGCCCATCACGACCGCGACGGCCAAGTCGACCACGTTGCCACGCAGCAGGAATTGCTTGAACCCTTTGAACATGGCGGCGCCTCCGCGGCAGCAAGGTACGCCGCTGCGCCACAAATGACAAATGGCACGCAAGCCCGTAGGGCGCCATTTGTGTGGAGCCCACGGCGTGAGCCGTGGGTCACCCGCAAGAAGAACGCGTGGAGCCCGCTTCAGCGGGCGGCACAGGCTATTTCTTCGGCGGCGCGAAGCGCACGCTCTCCAGCGTCTGCAGCGCCTCGTCGAGCCGCTCGCGCGACGGTGCCACGCAATCGAAGCTGATGGCGAACCGCCGCTGCAGAGTCACCGTCATGGCGTGATAAATGGGAACATCTCCCTGCTTCTGGGTGAAGTACCGCCTCGCGAACGGCAAACCGGCAAGCGTCACCGGTTGCGTCAGGCCCTGCGGGATAAACTCGCCGCTGTTCGCCACGACGATATCGAGATACTGCGCGGCGCTGTTGAGCTCGCGCTCCATCAGCAGGTCTTCCGCCGTGATCAGCACCGCCGTCCCGGGCACCGTGCCCATCGCCACCGCGAGGAAGTACGTTCGCCGGCTCGCCAGCCCGCCGGCATCTTCGCCGAGCCGGGTCTGCGCCTTCTCGGTGGCCTCGCCGCGCAGCTTCTGCAGCTCAGCGTCTTCCAGCCAGCGCCAGTTCAACCCGCGCTCATAGCTGAAGTTGAAGAACGCGTTGTGATACTCGCGCCCACTCACGCCACCGGCATCGGGCGCCAGCGTATCGGCAGCTGTCTTTGACCCAGCCTTCTGCGGAGCAGCCTTCTGCGCCGGCGCCGCTAATGCGAGCATCAGGAGTGTGACAACAACACGCATGGAAACATCATCGTGGGCGCAGCGCGAAAATGCAAAGCGACGGCCTGCTGCACGCTTCGCCGCGGCGCCAGTCCCGAAGGGACGAATGAAAATAGCCCAGGGTGGAGTCGTGTCCGCCGCGGCGGACGCGACGGAACCCTGGGTAAGCTGCCAACAGAAGGTGCGCTCGACTGAGGCGAGCGAGAGCGAGCTGTAAGGAGCGCGCGTTCAGCGCGCCGACTCGTTTTGCAGGCGTCGTGGATTCTCCGCCTCGGCCGCGAATCCGCCGGTCTGATCGGCGAGTTGCTGCAGCCATCGCGATGAGAAGAGCTCGCCGCATCGCGCGGCATTCTACGCCCCCAAGCAAAAAGCCCGGTCGAGGCCGACCGGGCTCCACTGGTGTTGATCTTTGCGCGCGAAGCGCGCCACTGCCTCCATGGCAAATCGCTCAAATCCGCATCGGCATCACGATGTACCGGTACTTGTAATCATCGGGCGTCTCTTCCGGCCGTAGTTGTCCGGCTGACTGCGGATCTTTGAACTCCAGCCGCACTTCCTTCTCTCCGTTCGTTGCTTTCA
>CAYWSH010000246.1:0-4141 GCA_964460655.1 uncultured Terriglobales bacterium
CGGCAACGGCGTACCGCGCAGGCTGCGGCAATCGAGCATGACGGCGTGCCCGCGCTCCGCGAAGCAGCTGATGAACTGGTCCATGATGCCGCACTTCGTGCCGGCGAATTCGTGCTCGGCTTGCTGGCACGCCAGCGCGATCTCCATCAGGTCCATCGTCGCGCCGGCTTGCGCCAGCAGCGCGAGCGCCACCGCGACCTCGAGAGACGCTGATGAACTCAGCCCGGCGCCGAGCGGCACGTCGCTGCTGACGAGCAGATTCGCTCCGCGTAACTTCACGCCGCGCTGCTGTAGCATCGCCGCCACGCCACGCACGTAATCCGACCAATGACGAGCGTCGCTCGGCGCTGAACGGCGGAAGCGGAACTCCACCGTCTCGCCAAAGTTCTCGGAATGTACCACCAGCTTGTCGTCGGCGCGCGGCGCGATCGCCACGCTGGTGTAGAAGCCGATCGCGGCCGGCATCGCGAAGCCGTCGTTGTAGTCGGTATGCTCGCCGATCAAGTTGACACGGCCGGGTGCGCGGAACGTCCGCACCGTCTTGCCGAATCCTTCGCGGAAGCGCCGGGCGAGGGTGGAGTCGGGCATTACCCCTACGATAGCCAAAGGATCGGTTGCCGTACGAAAAAGTTACGGATGATCTCGGGCACGGTCGGATCAGGATCGAGCCGTCGCCACAGCGCGACGTACTCGGGTCGGCGCAGTGCGACCCCGCCGAACAGCAGGCTGGGTTGACGCACCGGCCAGTCGTCGAAGTATTGGACGTCCGGCGGTTTCGGCCATTTCTTCTTATCTTCTATATAGGGGAACATCCAGGCGAGCACCTTCTCCATGCCGCGGCCGTCGGACGTCGTGAAGTGCCACAGGTCGTCCGTGCGCGTGCCGAGGACCTGGCAGAGCATCGCCAGCGCATCGAGATCGAACAAGCAGTATCCGTAAGGCTTGGTGCGGCGCAGCTCTTCGGGTAGCGAGCCATCGGCAGCGACTTGATGTGGGATGAGCACCGTGCGGAAGCGCTCGCGGCACTCCTGCAGGAGCGCACTGCTCCCGGTGAACCGCGCGAATTCGGCGACTTGTAGCGTCCAGCAGGTGCCATGATTGTTCTTCGCTTCGCGCTCGTCGATGCCGTTCTTTGATGTGGTCATCCATTGCAGATACTCAGTGAACCAACGAAGCACACCCTTGCGGTCGCTCTCCGGGAGTGGCAGCACGCTGGCCGCCCGCGCCACTTCCACCAGATGCAGCGTGTCGATGATGCCAGTTCCCCGCCCCGTGAACCGGCCATGGATCGCTTGCGCAAACTCCAGGTGCGGCGACATGCGGGTGGCGTCGTCGACGAACCACGCGCGCAAGTGACGCGCGGCGTGCTCGGCGTACTTGCGGTCGTGGGTTATAAGCCAAGCCGCTGTCAGCGCCGGCACCTGCACGCTCAGGCGGATCAGCGCGAGGCGATGGTCGTTGAAGTTATCGGGATTGCTCTCACCGTCGCGCTGAATGTATGGCCCGCTGGGGTTTTGCGGATCAGGCCACCAGTAGTCGCCTTCGGAAAAGTAATCGTGTTTCCCGCCCGCGCTACGGGGCGACGAGAACGCCGTGATCGTGACCGGTTGCTCGCGCAGGTAACGCGCAGCGGCTCGCAGGATGCGCTCGCGGTCGATGCGCGCGATGTCGGCTCGTGTGAGGCGAGTCCGCTCGGATACGGCGAACGCAGATGTGGCCGCGACGAATGCCGCGGCACTCTGCACGAATTCGCGCCGCGTGATCACGCCCGCCGCCTCCAACCGCCGCATGCGGTCCTCACGCTTTGCGTGCGACGACACCAGCGAGGCCGCGCATTATAGCGCCGGTGGCTTTCCGGAGAGAGCAGGAGCATTTCAGATATCGAAATGTTGATTTTTCGTATTGAATCCGTGCGCGCCTCTACGCTACGTTGCTCTGCCGACGGCATCCCATGACCTTCGCATCCGTGAAGAAGTCCGCCGCTTTCCTGCTGGTTCTCGTCATCGCCATCGAACCCGCCCTGGCGCAGAAGCCTGCGCCGGCGCGCGACTGGTCGCGCTCGCTCGTCGACTCCACGCTGCAACGCAATCCCGATGCGAAGACGTTCGGCGGCTGGGGCTACGCGAAGGCGCTCTACCTGCTTGGGCAGTACTACGTGTATGAGCGGACCCACGAGAAGCGCTACCTCGACTACATCACCACGTGGCTCGACCAGCACATCGACGAGAACGGCAAGCTCGATCGCGAGATCAACGCGCTCGACTACATCTTCCCTGCCGTCCTCACCGTGGTCGCCTGGCAGGAGACGCACAACCCGCGTTACAAGCTCGCGGCCGAGACCTTCCGGAAACGTTTCGACGACTATCCGCGCACCAGTGACGGCGGCTTCTGGCACGCCACCATCCCAAGCCGCCAGTGGCAGCTCTGGGCCGACGGCGCGTTCATGGGCATGGAGTTTCTCATCCGCTATGGCCAGGCTTTCGGCGACGCCGAGTACTGCAACAACGAAGCCGCCAAGCAGATCCTCGTCTACGCCAGTCACCTGAAGGACCCGAAGACCGGTCTTCTCTTCCATGCCTACGATGAATCAGGCAAGCAGCCGTGGGCCGATCCAACCAGGCACCACTCCGCGGAATTCTGGGGACGCGCCATGGGCTGGTTCGTCATGGTGACGGTGGACCTGCTCGACGTGTTGCCGAAGAACCATCCGAAGCGCGCGGAATTGGTCGCGCTGATCGCGGGGCTGGTGAAGTCACTGGCGAAGTACCAAGACCCGAAGACTGGGCTCTGGTACCAGGTGGTAGATAAGGGCACAGTCGAGGGCAACTGGCTGGAGACGTCGGAATCCAGCATGTACACCTACGCGACCGCGGTCGCGGTGAAGCGCGGCTACGTGGACAAGTCCTATAAGGATGTCGCGGACCGTGGCTATCGTGGCGTCCTGAGCAAGCTCGCCGTCGGCGACGATGGCCTGGTCAACATCAGCGACATCGGTGAAGGCACGAACGTCAGCGACCTCGCCTACTACTTCGCGCGCAAGCGCAACGTGAACGACTTCCACGGGCTCGGCGCCTTCCTGCTGCTGAACGAAGAGCACGTCACCGGCGTCGCCTCGCTGCAGACCGGAAAGCGCAAGCTGCGCAAGTGACAGCAGCCGGTGCTTACGGTGTCCACTCGCAGAACGAAACCTCATCATTCTTGCTGTTGCGCAGGCTCGCCGTGGGCTTGCCACCCGGTGCGTGATACTGCCAGTGATAGCCCGCGGGCACGGCGTCCGCGAGAAACCCGCTCGTGAACGCCAGCTTCCCGGTCGTCGCGTCCAACGTGAACGCACCAGCCTTGCCGTCAGACCCGGTATAGCTGGTCGCCGACGTTACCTTGAAATTCAACAGCGGCCGCGGCGACGAGAAATTCCAGCACTCATACTTCCCCGCCGCCAGCTTGCCGGCGTCCGCCGGCTGTGCCACCGCCGGCGCGCCTGGTGCGGCCGGTGTCCCACTCAGCGAGTCCACCGGGATCGACGAAACACCGGCGCCGGGATTGTCCTTGCACGTCTGCGTGTCGAGCGACGGCGTGAACATGCCATCGAGCGCCCATTTGCCGAACGCGTCGCGATACATCGTGAACACCTGGTTCTCCCATTTGCGCACGCAGGTGGTGCCGTAATACTTGAACTTCGGCTGGCCGGCGTTGTAATCGCGCTGCAGCGCCGTTACCGTGAACTGATACGTATTCGCGTTCTTGCCTGTTTGGCGCACGTCCTGGAACAGCACGTTGCGTTCGGTCACGCTGTCGGTCTTGATCGCCTGTGCTTTCTGGTTGAACGCCTGCTTGAACTGTTCGACCAGGTTGCTCTGCGCGAAGCAAGTGCTTGCGCTCAACACCAAAGCTCCCACGATGGCCGCATAATGTCGCCTCACGATTTCCTCCCTTGGTTCGTTCGTCCGATCGGCAAGTGCCAAAAAGATGACGCGAGCGGCGCCGGCAGCCACCGGCGCGAACCCGCGTCTGACGGTAAGTTTAACCGCATCGTCAAGCCGTGTCCCGAGCAATCCGTACCAGCTACAATCGAGCCGACTGCCCGGGTGGCGAAACTGGCAGACGCACGGGACTTAAAATCCCGAGGTCCGAAAGGACCGTG
>CAYWSH010000247.1:0-4133 GCA_964460655.1 uncultured Terriglobales bacterium
CTGGGTGCCCCACACGAGCCTTCTTTGCTCGTGTGGGTATCGGCGCACGGTCTTGCGCGATAAAGTCAAAAACTCCATTGTCCCCTCTGCCCTGCTTTGCTAACGTCGCAAGACTCCCACGGAGGTCCATATGTCACGTCGCGCCCGCATCTTCATCCTCGCTGCTTTCCTGCCGATATTGCTCGCGGCTTCGATCCCACATTCCGACCTAACGGTCGAAAAGATCATGCGCGGTCCCGGCCTGGTCGGCTATCCGCCGCGCGAGGTCCGCTGGTCGGGCGACGGCCAGCGCATCTACTTTGGCTGGAAGCAGGCCTCCGATCCCGTCCTCGCCGAGTTCGATACCTACGTCGTCAACCGTGACGGCTCCGGCTTGCGCAAGCTCAACGACGAGGAAGCGCGCCTCACTCCGCCCGCTCGCGGCGAACTCACTCGCGACCGTGCGCGCAGCGTCTTCGTGCGCTCAAGCGACCTTTACCTCTACGACTACGCCACCGACAGTGCCCGCCGCCTCACCCGCACGCGCGATGTCGAATCCAGCCCGCACTTCCTGCGCGACGGCCGCCGTGTCTCCTTCGTCCGCGCCAACAACTTGTACGTCGTCTCGCTCGACGACGGCATGATCGAGCGCGTCACCAACCTCCGCACCGGCCCGCCCGCCGGGGCCGCCGGCCAGCGCAACGCCGCCGATGACGATGAAGACAAGAAGGGCACCGAATCCCAGGAGTGGCTGAAGAAGGAAGAGAAGGACCTGCTCGATATCGTCAAGCAGCGCGCCGCACAGAAAGACGCCGACGAGGCCCGCCGCAAAGCTGACCACTGGCTCAAGCCCCACAGCTTGAAGTCGACGCAGTCGGTCCGCGAGATGCAGTTCACTCCCGATGAGAAGTACATCGTCGCTGTCATCGTCGAGCGCGCGGGCGAAGCGCAGCGCGCCGTCGTTCCCAACTACGTCAGCCAGAACGGCTACGCCGAGACGATTCCCTCGCGCACGAAAGTCGGCGATCTTCAGGACAAAGCGCAGCTCGCCATCATCAACACCGCCACCGGCGAACTGAAGCTAGTGAACCACGGCCTCGTCCAACCGCAGCCGGTCCGTCAGGCAGCGACCGGCAATACCTCATCGCCGAGTAACGAGCAGTCGGCACAGGCGCAATCGGGTTCCCAGGAATCCAAGCAGACTGACTCTGCGACCAAGTCCGACACCAAGACCGCCGATCGCGACGTCGCCTGCTCGCTCCCGCTCTGGTCGGAAGATGGCGCGCGCGCCGTCATGGTCGCGCGCTCGGCCGACAACAAGGACGAATGGGTCATGGCCCTCGATCCCGCCACCGCGAAGGCGCGCCTCATCACCGCGCTGCACGACGATGCCTGGATCGCGGGCCCCGGCGTCTTTCGTGGTAATGGAGACCCCGGCGAAGCGTTCACCCTCGGCTGGATGAAAGATGATCAGACCGTCTTCTTTCAGTCGGAGCGCACCGGCTACTCCCAGCTTTACGTTGTGCCGTTCGCCGGCGGCGAGCCGAAAGCCTTGACCAGCGGCAACTTTGAAGTGCTGCGCGCCTGGCTGTCGCAAGACAAATCGCAGTTCTATCTCGAGACCAACGAAGGCGACGCCGGCCAGCACAATCTCTTTGCCATGCCCGCCACGGGAGGCGCGCGTACGCGTATCACCAACGCAACCGGGATGCATGACGTACGCCTCTCGCGCGACGAAAAGTTCGTCGCCGACGTTTTCAGCTATATCAACCGGCCGCCCGAGCTGTACGTCCAGGAGAACCAGGCCGGCGCCGAAGCCCGCAAGCTCACTACGTCACCCACGCGCGAGTTCGCCGAGCGCAACTGGCTCGTCCCTGAAGTGGTTGCCATCCTGGCGCGTGACGGCACCAAAGTCCCGGCGCACTTGTTCAAGCCGCTCGTCCGCGGCAAGAAGCCGGGACCCGCGGTCATCTTCGTCCACGGCGCAGGCTACTTGCAGAACGTCCATAGCGGCTGGTCGAGCTACCAGAACGAGTACATGTTCCACAACCTGCTGGTGGAGCGCGGCTACACCGTGTTGCAGCTCGACTATCGCGGCTCCGCCGGCTACGGACGAGACTGGCGCACCGCCATCTATCGCCACATGGGGGGCACCGACCTCGACGACCAGGTCGACGCCGCGCACTGGCTCGCGCAAACGCAGAATGTCGATCCCAAACGCATCGGCATTTACGGCGGCAGCTATGGCGGCTTCATCACCCTGATGGCGATGTTCACCCAGCCCGACGTCTTCGCCGCCGGCGCTGCCCTTCGCCCCGTCACCGATTGGGCCCACTACAATCACCCCTACACCTCCGACATCCTCAACCTCCCGCAAAAAGATGCCGACGCGTACCGCAAATCCAGCCCGATCTACTTCGCCAACGGCCTCAAGGGCGCGCTGCTGATCTGCCACGGCATGGCCGACACCAACGTCCATTTCCAGGACACGGTCCGCCTCGCCCAGAAACTCATCGAGCTGCACAAGGAGAATTGGGAACTGGCGGTCTATCCCGTGGAGAACCACGGCTTTGTCCAGCCCGCCAGTTGGACCGACGAGTACTCGCGCATCTTGAAGCTGTTCGACGACAACCTGATGCGTTGAACGGAAAGGCAAACCGCCAAGGACGCAAAGGACGCCGAGCTATAAGTCCTCTGCGTCCTTAGCGTCCTCTGCGGTTTGAATCGGCTTTTGTCTTGCGTTCCACATCCGGGCCGCGTTTCCCACTTTGCTGCACCAAACCTCTGTAATTGACCCTCCGCTCCGCCCGTCTTACCCTCGCTTTCACCAGCCGAAGCAGGAATCAAGAACAGCAACACTGGCGCAGTATGTAGCCGGTTATTCACAAAAAAGATACAATATGTAGTACAGGGGTCTTGACAGCCCCAACATACAGGCGTAATTTCCGTCCACTCGCGACCAGACAAGTCAGGCCGCCTCGAGGGTGAGCAAATGGCCGAGCCGAAAACGCGTAGGCCATTTGCGAGAACGCGGCAGCCCTGGTTTTGGGCGTTGCGCAGCCCTTGGGAAGAAGGGGAACCGAGCCAGAGGTGACTCAGCTCCCACGTGGTAACCGTCCGTCAGCAGCGGACATTCAAGCGGTGACTTCCAAACGGGCTCGACGCCGCCGATTTGCGTGCTCTCGGCTGCTATCTCCCTCCCCCACAGGGTCGGGACGTCGGGCCCGTTTCGGACGCAGTTGGGTGGAGCAGGCCTTTAGGCCTGCAGCAGAGATCAGCATCAAAGAGCGGCTTTAGCCGCTGAGGTAAGGAGAGGACCATGGCCGAAGTGACCACCAAGACAGCCACCACCGCAGTCAGCTCGCCGACCCGCACCGTCGCGAACAAAAAGACGGCCCCCGGACTCTCCTTCCGCCGCCTCTTCACCCAGGCCGGCGTCTCGCCCTATGACGAAGTCGAGTGGGAGCGCCGCACCGCCTCCATCACCGACGCGCAGGGCAACTCGATCTTCGAGCAGCGCGACGTCGAGGTCCCCAAGGACTGGTCCATGACGGCGACCAACATCGTCGCCTCGAAGTACTTGCACGGCACCCTCAACACCAGCGAGCGCGAAACGGGCGTACGCCAGCTCATCGCGCGCGTCGCCGAGACCATTCGCGACTGGGGCACCAAAGACGGCTACTTCCGCACGCCGGAAGACGCGGCGACCTTCCACGATGAGCTCGTTCACCTGCTCGTGCAGCAGAAGATGGCGTTCAACTCGCCCGTATGGTTCAACGTGGGCTGCGATCGCATCGAGCCGAACTCCGACGCCTCCAACTGGCACTGGAACGCGCAGACGCAGGCGGTCGAATTCGGCCGCACCGGCTACAAGAACCCGCAGTGCTCGGCCTGCTTCATCAACAGCGTGAAGGATTCGCTCGATTCCATCCTCACGCTCGCCAAGACCGAAGGCATGCTCTTCAAGTGGGGCTCGGGCACCGGCACAAACCTCTCGCCGCTGCGTGGCTCCATGGAGATCCTCTCCGGCGGCGGCACCGCTTCAGGTCCGCTCAGCTTCATGAAGGGATTTGACGCCTTTGCCGGCGTCATCAAGTCGGGCGGCAAGACGCGCCGCGCCGCCAAGATGGTCATCCTGAACATCGACCATCCGG
>CAYWSH010000248.1:0-4119 GCA_964460655.1 uncultured Terriglobales bacterium
AGATCTGCCGCCCGACCCCGCTTAGCGGGTGGAGTCCTGCCGGCGCCGGTGGTTGTAGCGCATCGCGATGTTCATGTGCAGGTCGCCGGTGGGCGTGTTGAAGCACATCACCAGCGCTTCCGTGTCTTCGCTCCCGCTGACGCCCTGCTCGGACGTGTGGACCTCGGGCGGCGCGATGCGGAACCGCACACCCTGGTCGTTCAGCGCCGAGACCGCGGTGCCGACCACCATATTCGCCAGCTCGCACACCGTTTCGCCGACCAGTTCGTCGGACTCGGGCGCTTCTTCGCCGGTAAGGAACGTGGCCACGCGCGTGGCGGTGGCACGGTCCATGTCGAAGATCACGCGACCCTCGATGTCGCCGCTAATGCTCACCACGGCAGCGACACCCTTGCGGCGATAGACCTCTTCTTCCATCGTGACGTCGGCGATCTTCGTCTCGCAGCCGAGCGACTGTGCCAGCACGGCGTCGGCGGAGTTGATGAAGGGTTGGATCAGTTCCATCCTCATGCGCGCACCTCGGCGGCTTTCGCGGCGTCGCCGCTCATGACGTAGCGGATGACGTCGCGCAGCACTTCCAGTTTGACCGGCTTGTGGATGAAGTGGCGGGCGCCGCGCTGCAGCGCTGCCACGATGTTCTCCTGGCAGCCGACCGACGACACCATGACGATGCGCGCCTCCGGATGGCGGCTCACCAGGCGTTCCGCCGCCTCGATGCCTTCCAGCTCCGGCATAGTGATGTCCATGAGGACGAGGTCGGGATGCAGGCGGTCGTACTCGGTGATGGCCAGGCAGCCGTTGCCGGCTTCGCCGGCCACGACGTGCCCCATGCCTTCGAGCATGCGCGCCAGGTTCTTGCGCGCGAATACCGAGTCATCCACGATGAGGAACCGCAGCGGTGCTCCCACGGCGGTCACGGGTTGGTTCATTGCATTCTCCCGGGAATCGCTTCCCTTGCTTCCAAACTTGCCGGCGCCTCCGCCGGTCTCACTTTCTGCGAAACTCGTTCAATCAAGATTTGTGCCAGATTCTCGAGCGGCGCCACCTGCAAGGCGTGGCCACGTTCGATGGCGGCACGCGGCATGCCGAACACTACGCACGAGCGCTCGTCTTGCGCGATGGTGTGGCCACCGGCGGCTTTGATCTCGCCGAGCGCATCCGCACCGTCTTCACCCATGCCGGTCATGATCAGGCCGGTGGCGTCGCGTCCGAATTCCCCCGCCACCGAGCGGAACAGCAGGTCCACGGACGGACGGTGACCCTGGCAGCGTGGCTCGTCGCTGAGGACGGCGATATCACCGAGCGGCATGCGACGGACCTTCAGGTGACGATTGCCCGGCGCGATGAGCGCGCGGCCGGCCAGCACCATGTCACCGCTGGCGGCCTCTTTCACTTCGATGGCGCAACAGTCATGCAAGCGCTTGGCGAATAGTTCCGTAAAACCCTCCGGCATGTGCTGCACGATCAGGATCCCTGCCGGAAAATCAGCCGGCAACTGCGCGAGCAAATACTGCAGCGCATTGGGACCGCCGGTGGAAACGCCGATCGCCACCACGTGCTGCGCGCGCTTCAGCGGGCGCATGGCCGGCCGGGTCGCCCGCTCGAGCTGCGGCGGAACGACGAGCCGCTGCGGTTGCCGCGTTCCGGACTTCACCGCGACCTTGACCTTCTCGATCAGGTCGGCGGCAATGGCTTCCATATCGGCCGACGCAGCGGTGCGCGGCTTGGCGATGAAATCGAAGGCGCCGAGCGCCAGCGCCTGGAACGTCTCCGACGCTCCCGCGGTGCTGAGCGCGCTGACCACGATCACCGGCACGCGATAGTGCTTGGTGATCTGCCGCAGCATCTCCATGCCGTTCATGCGCGGCATGTCGAGATCGACCGTGACCACATCCGGCTTCAACTCTTCGAGCTTGCGCATGCCGAAGGTGCCATCCATCGCCGTGCCCACGACCTCGATCGACTGGTCGCGCTGCAGGATCTGCGGGATGAGCTTGCGCATCAGCGCCGAGTCGTCAACGACCAGGACGCGGAGTTTGCGGTTCATGCGTCGACCTCGACGAGAGCTTCCGCATCGCGCTCGCGGCTCGCCAGGCGGCCGATGAGCGCTTGCAGATTGAGGATGAGGACCACGCTGCCGTCGCCCAGGATCGACGCGCCGCTGACGTAGTTCGTCGCGACGAGGTGATCGTCGAGCGCTTTGATAACGACTTCTTCTTCTCCGAGCAACCGGTCGACGATGAGTCCGTACTTGCGGTCAGCGTGCGATACCACGACCACGAAGAACTTGTCGGGCCGCGGTCCGCCGCGCGCCGTAAGCCGGTCCAGCCGCACCAGCGTCAGGACCTCGCCGCGCAGTTGCAATACTTCGTGCTTGTCCACGCCGTGGACGTCGCGGGCATGCGCGCGCGTGATCTCGACGACCGAAGCCAGCGGGATGGCGTAGAGCCGCTCGCTCACGCGGAACATCAGTGCCTTGATGACGGCGAGCGTGAGCGGCAGCTTGAGCCGGAACGTGGTTCCCTTCCCTACCTGCGACTCGATGCTCACGCTGCCCTTCAGCCGCTCGAGCACGCTCTTCACCACGTCCATGCCGACGCCGCGGCCGGAGATGGCGGTGACTTGCTGTGCTGTGCTGATGCCGGCGCAGAACACCAGCGCCAGCGCTTCCTGTTCGTTCAGTCGGCCCGCGTCTTCGGCGCTGATCGCGCCGGCGGCGATGGCCTTGGCGACGAGCTTCTCGCGGTCGATGCCGCGGCCGTCATCGCTGATCGAGATGACGACGTGATTGCCCTGGTGGTACGCGTTCAGCCGCAGCGTGCCGCGGCGCGACTTGCCCTGCGCCACGCGCTCTGCCGGCGTCTCAAAGCCGTGGTCGATGGCGTTGCGCACGATGTGCGACAGCGGCTCGGCCAGCGCGTCGAGGATGTTCTTGTCGAGGTCGGTGTCTTCGCCGGCCACTTGCAGGTCGACTTCCTTGCCGCAGGTCTTCGCCAGGTCGCGCACCACGCGCGGGAAGCGGCGGAACAACTGTTCCACCGGCACCATGCGGATCTTCATGACCGATTTCTGCAAGTCGCTGAGCGCGCGTGACTGGAACGCCATGGCGTTGGCGAACTTGGCGACCAGGGGATCTTTCGCGAAGCGCTTCTCCAGCTCGTGCAGGTTCTGCATGAGCATGGACTTGCTGACGATGAGCTCGCCCACGAGGTTCAGCGCTGAATCGACGCGCCCGGCATCCACGCGCAGCGTGGTCTCGTGCGCGGACGAGAGCGCAGCCATCTCCGTGGGAGCGGACTCGTTCACGTTCGCTTCGATGATGGCCGGTTCGGCTTCGACGGTCTCGACTTCGGCCGCTTCGCTCGGCGCGGGAGCTGCCGTAGGTGCGCTCGCCGGTGCCTCGTCTTCCGGGGTGAACCAGAGCGAATCATTCTGCTGGCCCTGCGCGGTGCACTTTTCGAGCGTGACGCTCGTGGTCACCGCCGGAATGCGGCACAGGTGCTCGATCCACGCAGGGTCGTTCTCGGACGCGACGGCGACGCGGATCTCAGGGAGCGGGTTCGTTACTTCGCTCGGCCAGATCGCCAGGATCTCGCCGGCGTGCGTGAGCACGGTGCGTACCATCTGGAGCGCAACGGCCTCGGCACACGTGGGGTCGATCTGCATCGCCACGTTCACTACGCTGCGGCCCGCGCGCAATGCCCCCTGGATGACGAACTGTTCGTACTCTGTCCAGTGGAAGTCGCTGGGCGGGTTCACCACGGGCGCACTCGCCACCGGCGCGCTTGCCGGCACCGGGGACGCACCCGCGGCTTTTGCCTTGGCGCCGCTGATGAGATCGCTGATGCGGCTGCGCAGCGCAGCACTCACCGCCGGCGTCTCGTTACGGCGATAGGCGCCGAGCATCGTGTCAAATTCGTCGGCCGCGTGCAGCACCAGTTCAGCCACCTCAGCGTGCGCGGCCGCGATCTTCTCCGGCGTGAGGGTATCTTCCAGCTGGTGCGCAAGTCCGCTGAGCTCGGCGAATCCCGCGGCGGCGGAATCGCCTTTCAACGTGTGCAGGCTACGGCGCACACGCTTCGCGAGCTCGGGATCTTTGTCGTTCGCTTCGAGGCGCAG
>CAYWSH010000249.1:0-4117 GCA_964460655.1 uncultured Terriglobales bacterium
CCAGAGCGGCGCCGACGTCGCGGTGCATCTCGCGGCGTTGAAGAAGGCGAGCTCCTGGGAGCAGGGGCCCTACATCGAAAAAGGCGGCTGGGCGAACATGCCCGGGACCACGACCGCGAATTCGGATCTCGCCTGTGCCTGCGCCGAGGCACTCGGCAAGGATGCGACGTAGGCCCATTCGGCGCGCCTCGGGGCACGCGCACCGAGCGCGAAATGACTGGAACATGAACCGCACCACGAACCGCACTGTCCGCTTCGCGCGTCCCTTCACGCTCAAGAACGTCGAGGGCGAGCATCCGGCCGGCACCTATGAAGTCGAGATCGACGAGGATCTCCTGCCCGGACTTTCCTTCCCCGTCTACCGGCGCGTCGAGGCGCGGATCACGCTTCCGTTCAACGCGATGGGCGCCAGCGGGCACCAGACCGTGCGGGTGACCTTGGAGGAGCTGGAAGCGGCCTTGGCGCGCGACGCCGCCGCCGCGTCCGCGGGCTGATTCCTTGGCTCGCCGGCGCCTTGCTCACGGCGTTCGAACTTTTGCCGGCGGCGCCGCCGCGGCGCCGGAGCCTGCGGGCGCGCAATCGTGTGCCGCGGATGACGCCCAAGGAAGCCACGGTTTCCCGAGGGGAGCGCCGTTGTCGATTGCCTTCAAGGAGAGACGCCCATGCCGGATGCGGCGAGGCCACCCGAAGACATGAGCACGCCGTCCGCCGACATCGAGACGACGGCCGGCTTCGACTACGCCGCGCCCGCGGATCTGTTCACGCGTCGCGAGGTTGCGGCCGCCATCGCCGCCGGCACGTCGCGCGCCGATGCGGACCGGGCGCGATCGCGATCGGCGCATCGCAACCGGCTGGCCTATCGCCGCTTCCCCTCGAGCCCCGAAACCATACGCTTCGCGATCGAGAAACTCACGCCGCAAGGCTTGCCCACCGCGGTCCTCCTCGTCGACGGGGCGCGGCACGAAGCGGAGACGATCCGCGACCTCTATGCGCGCCCCGACTATCCGCTGCCCCGCCGCCCGGCGGGGCGCAGCGCGTGATTTACCGGACACGCTCATACGAATTCCGCTCTCACGCCCCGGCCTCTTCCACCCACACGCGAAATCCGGTCAGCGTGCCGGGGCCGAACGTGTGCGTCAGCGGCACGTCCGCCGCGTCGCGTCCGCGGGCGATCAGGATCCGCCCGACGCGCGGCGCGTTGTTGCGCGGGTCGAACGCATGCCAGCGCCCGCCGAGATACACTTCCATCCACGCCGCGAAATCCATCGGCGCATAGGGCGGCGGCAGCCCGATATCGCTGATGTAGCCCGTGCAATAGCGCGCCGGGATGTTGAGGCAGCGGCAGAGCGTGATCGCCAGATGCGCATAGTCGCGGCACACGCCGCGCCCTTCGGCAAAGGTTTCGGCCGCCGTGCGCGTTGCGCGCGAATGCTCGTAGCCGAACGTCACGTGGCGGTGGACGAAGTCGCAGATGGCTTGCACGCGCGGCCAGCCGAGCGGCGTGGGCCCGAACCGGCGCCAGGCCTCGTCCGAGAGCCGCTCGGTCTCGCAGTAGCGGCTGCCCAGCAGAAACAGCAGCGTCTCCGCCGGAAGATCCTGCACCTGATGCTGCAAAGCCTTGAGGTCGACGGCGTCGGGCAGACCATCGTCGCGCACGACGCCGTCCGTTCCCAGCGCAAAGCGGCCCGGCGGCGCCACCAGCCGGCAGCACCAATTGCCGAAGCTGTCGCGGTAGCTCTCGATCGAAACCGGCGGAACGGTGGTGAGAAGATCCGGGCGCTCGAGACTCGCCGCGCGCGAAAAATGCACGTTCAGCATGACGATCATCGGCGTCGGCTGCGGCAGATCGTAGGCGAGATCGCAGCCGAATCGGATGCGCATATGGCCAACTCCTATGCCGCTGTTCGCGCCGCGAGGGACGCGGAGACGTTCGCCGGCGTGCCGCCGGCGGCGGCCCGGGGCTGTCCGTACCGAAATGCCGAATGTTGCCCCTCCTACATCGGAACGATTCTTTCTCCAAGCTTTCAGACTTCAATCGTGGTGACACATTAATCACACGAGTCAATGTGCTGACCGCAGCGACAGCAAGTATTCAACGTGAAGAAAAAAATCTGGGGAGATGGCGCGAAGCCGACAAGGTGTTTTGTGGCGAGGTAGTTGCTATGTGTCGGCGGTTAGAGTCGCCGATGGCCATAATACTCGGCGTATCAACGTAGCGCGTCATTCGATGCTCCTGTGTCTAAATCAGCTCATGCACCACGCGGCAACCGACGTGTGCCGGACGCGACTCTACTTCGTCGTGACGACATCTCTCGCTTGCGATCGATAACGGCAACCGGGGCAACCGGGCCTGTCGGAAACGGCGGCGCCACATTTCAGAGCACCCACGCCTTGGCCTCGATGAGTGCACGGTCGGGAATTGGGAGAAGGACCGTACCCACCCCGCAGTGCGTTTTCTACCGAGGCTGATCGAGTTCCTCGGCTACGACCCGTTCGCGGCACCGCGGACTTTGGAAGAGCAATTGGACGCCGCCTCGTCAAGAAGCTAGAGGAGGTTTCGACCTACAGCGTCGTTTGCAATTTGCCGGAATGTCCGAGCGATTAGTGGGCGTGCAGACACTCCACGAATCAGCGGAATTTCGAACACACAGCCGCCACGGGCCTCGTCTTGGAAGTTTTCAAAGAAGGCAAGCGCGTCAACACCAAGGTCGATCGTCGCGACTCCAAGCGTCCCTCCAAACAGGGCTACGATTGCAACCGTGTTCGCGCCCCCGGGCAACACCGCCATGACATGTCTGTCGGGCGCAATCCCCAAAATAGGCCCGAGAGCGTGTTCGACCTTGTCACTGATGCTGCCGCGGATGTGGGGCGGAGTACCGCCGCTGGGAGTTGTCCAGAGGCCTTGACGCAGCAGTTCGCCACCCGCGCCAAAGGTCCAAATAGGGCCGAAGAGCCGGTGCCCCAATCCAAGTGCAATCTTTATGACGAGCCGGACCAAAGCAAAGTGGTACCTCTTGAGGTCAAACGCCAGCGAGGCCTTGAAATCCTGAGCCTTCGTCCTGTGCGCAAGGAGTAACGCTATCTCGATGTCCTCGTCGTCTCGAATTGAGCCGAAGGGCGTGAAGATGTTGTGTCCGCGCTGGCGCGCCTGTTCCAAGCGCGCACGCAACAAAAAGCGGAGGCGATCCTCCGTCGTACCAAATGACACGAACCGTCCATTCGTATGTTGCTCATCGTGGAACTCGACCGAAATGTTCGCATCAGGGTCGATCTCCAAGGTAGCTGAGGCCCCTACAATCTCGGTGAATTCGCCCTTGAGAGTGACCTTGGGGATGGTTCGACGATTTCCCTTGAGGCCGTACCTCTGACGTAGCATCACGAACGGCAGAAGTGCTGCAACCTCATCATCTACCTCATTTCCTGCGCGAGAATTCGCGGCAGCGCTGACATCGTCCGTCGTGAACTGGTTTGAACCTCCAAGCGCGAGAGGCACGATGTGCTCGTGCGACGGTCTCAGTTTTTCGTCCCCAGGTACCAAAAGGTCGCCCGAGTAGATGCATCGGCGTGCTGGCTCGTCCGCGTTGGCACTTAGCAACATTTCATCTCCTGCCGGCTCGTGCCGTGCCCGCCGGCCCTCTAACCCCCGAACGTTCTAACCTATTTTAGAAAAGCCGCGCTCCCTATCAGAGCGTGTGACAATGAGACCAGACTCTTCTTTAATTGCGGCTTAGGCGAGCCATGGAGGCAGACTATACTTCCCTAAGTCCTTGAAACAATGGTGCCCAGGGACGGATTTGCACCGCCGACACGCGGATTTTCAGTTCGCTGCTCTGAAGCGAACTTAGTGTCCTGAATTCGAAGTTCGCAGCATACTTTGGCCCAACGTAAACGGATTCTTCTCAAGGACTTATCGGCTGATTGAGCATGTGGGGAATGAAGCGAATTTGCGAATCAGGACATTAGTGCGAAAGCAGACTACTACGCTGAGTTGTCATGATTTTTGGTGGGGGCGCCATGATCGGGTGCCGTCCGAAAAAATCGAAACAGCAATGGAATTGCTCCCGTTGGGCCATCTGAGCCATCAAATTATCCCGCTATTCGCTCGCTGACGCGGCCG
>CAYWSH010000250.1:0-4072 GCA_964460655.1 uncultured Terriglobales bacterium
TCGGCGGCGACATGTTCGCCATCGTCTATTGGTCGAAGACCAAGGAGCTCAAGGGCCTCAACGCCAGCGGTCGCGCCCCGCGCGCCCTCAACACCGACTACTTCAAGCAGAAGAATCTCACGCGCGTCCCGTTGCGCGGCATGGAAAGCATCACCGTGCCCGGCGCGTTCGATGGCTGGGTGACGCTGCGCGACAAATACGGCTCCATGAAGATGGCCGATCTGCTCGCGCCCGCCGCCGACATCGCTGAACAGGGCTTCCCCGTGATGGAAAAGTGCGCCGAAGACTGGGCCGCCGAAGTCGAGTTGCTGAAAAAGGATCCCGCCGCTGCCGCCCACTACCTCGTAGACGGACGCTCTCCGAAGGCCGGCGAAGTCTTCAAGAATCCGCATCTGGCGGCCACGCTGCGGACGCTCGGCGTCGGCGGGCGCGACGCGCTCTACAACGGCCCCGTCGGCCGCGCCATGGTGGACTACTTCAATCAGCACGGCGGCTTCATCACCATGGAGGACCTCGCCGCGCAGCACGCCGAATGGGTCGAGCCGCTCTCCACCAACTACCGCGGCTACACCATTTATGAACTCCCGCCGAACGGCCAGGGCCTGACGGCGCTGCTCGCGCTCAACATCCTGGAGGGCTTTGATCTAGCCAGAATGAAAGATCAACCTGACGCCTACTATCACACGCTCATCGAGGCCGTGAAGCTCGCCTTCGCCGATCGCAATCGCTACATCGCCGATCCGAAGTTCGCCAAGGTTCCCGTCGCCGAATTGCTCAGCAAAGACTACGCAACCAAACGGCGCGCGCTCATCAAACAGGAAGTCGCACTCGCCGATCCGCAACCCGGCGTCATGCCCGTCGGCTCCACGACCTACTTCACGGTCATCGACAAAGACCGCAACGCTGTCTCCTTCATCAACAGCCTGTACGAGCATTTCGGCTCGGGCATCGTCGCCGGTGACACCGGCGTCACCATGCAGGACCGCGGCGCCGGCTTCAGCGTCGATCCCGCCAGCCCCAATCGCATCGAACCCGGCAAGCGCCCGTTCCACACGCTCGTGCCCGCGATGGTCTTCAAAGATGGCAAGCTGTTCGCGTCATTCGGCGTGATGGGCGGCGATATGCAGACGCAAGGCCACGTCCAGGTCCTGACCAACCTCATCGACCTGGGCATGGACATCCAGCACGCCATCGAAGCGCCGCGCTTCCGCTATGACGGCACGCGCGGTGTGCGTCTCGAGCCCGAGATGGGTGCCGACGTCATCGCCCAGCTGAAGGCGCGCGGCCACAATCCGCTGCCGGCGCCACGCGGACAGATGGGCGGCGGCCAGGCTATCCTCGTCGATCCCGCCACCGGCGCGCTGTTAGGCGGCTCCGACCATCGCAAAGACGGCATGGCCCTGGGCTACTGACTGCCTTGAAGGGACGGGCCTTCTGGCCCGCCGTTCAACCCGCAAGATACTGAGAGTCATGCTGAGCGGAGCAGCCATCCGTCGCAACGCGATGGATGGCTGCGCAGTCGAAGCATCCCTATAGCACCTCGGATGTAACGCGTAGCGCGAGATTGCCTGCGGTACTCTTGTGCGCGTTGACTCCTCGCAACCACGAACGCCTCCTCATCACCATCGCGCTCTGCCTCACCGCCGCGACCTTCGCCTCCGCCGTCACCTTCCCATTCATCCACGACGATTTCCTGCAGATCGTCGACAACGCTTACCTGCGCTCCTGGAAGCTCGTTCCGCTCTACTTCCACCCCGGCCTGTGGGCCACGGGTTGGACCAAGGGCGGTGAGGGCCGCGCCGCCGTCTTCTACCGACCGTTCTTCTTTATCTGGCTGCTGCTGAATTACCTGGTCTTCGGCGCGCACCCCGCCGGCTGGCATGTCACGACCATCCTCGTCCACCTGCTGGTCACTTTCCTCGTATTTCGACTCGCGCTCGCTCTCGGCCTCGACGCGTGGACCGCGTTCATCGCCACCGCCATCTTCGGCTTACATCCTGCGCACATCGAGGTCGTCGCCTGGATCGGGGGCGTGACCGAATCACTCGCCGCAGCGTTCTTTCTGCTCGCGCTGCTCGCTTATCTGCGCGCTCGCGGCAAGGCGACGTGGATCGTCGCTGCTTGCGCGCTGCTAGCCGCCGGCATCCTCTGCAAGGAAAGTGCGGCAACGCTACCGCTCATCATCTTCGGGTATGAGCTGACTTCGCAATGGACCACCGGTGTCGCGTCGGCGCTGCAACGTGCCGCCCGCGCCAGCGCACCGTTCTTCGCCGTCGTCTTCGCCTACGTAGCGATCCGGCTTTATCTCTTCGGCGGACCGCCGCAGGCGCTCTCCGAAGTACCGCTCACCACGATGGTCTTCACGTGGCCGTCCGTGCTCTGGTTCTACGTGCGGCATCTGTTCGCACCGCTCGGGCTCAGCCTTTTCTACGACACGTATTACGTCACGAGCGCATCCCTCACCGGCTTTTGGCTGCCGCTGTTCTTCGTCATCGCAACGGCGACTGCGCTTTGCTGGCTCGCGTCCAAAAAGACCGGGACTCCGCCGCGCCTCGCGCTCTTCGCCACGCTCTGGATCTTCCTCCTGCTCCTCCCCGTGCTGAATTTCCGCGTCTTCAACTGGCGCGAGATCGCGCACGACCGCTACCTCTACTTACCGTCCGTCGGCTTCGCCATTCTGCTCGCGCTCATCCTTGCGCGGCTACGCCTGGGAAGCCTGACCATCTACGCGCGGCCGGCGGCGCAGGTGCTCGTCGTGCTGCTGCTGTGCGCCGCGCTCGCCGCGTCCACCGCCGAACAGACGCTGCGTTGGAGCGGCCCGCTCGACCTCTACCTGCACGCCGTGCAAGTGGCGCCCAACAACGTGGGCGCCGTGGCTATGCTCGCGCTCGAGATGATGGCCCGCGGCCGCACCACGGAGGCCGCGGACCTTTATGAGCGCGCAACGCGGCTCGCGCCCAACTGGTGGGAAGCCCACGCGATGGCTGGACGGCTCGCCTTCGGACTCGAGCGCTATCCCGATGCCGCTCGCCACTTCCGCCGCGCGATCGAGCTAAAGGCCGCCAGTGACTCCTCGTTCTACCTGCTGCTGGGCCTCGCCGAGGTCCGCAGCGGCAACCCCGCCGCCGCCGAGGCGCCCATTCGCCACGCCATTATCCAGTCCCCGAATGCCATCGGCTACCACCACGCGCTCGCCGAATCGCTCGCTGCGCAGAACAGGGCGGCTGACGCCATCGCCGAACTCGAGGCGGAGATCGCCCAGCACCCCGACAACCAGCAGGCACGCACGATGCTGGAAGAGTTGCGACGGAAGAGCCGTAGCCGGTAGCATCCCACCCATTCAGGAACGCGAACCCTGACAAAGGAGCATTGCCACCATGACTCGGAAACTGATCGCCATCGCACTATTGATCGTGGCGTCGCTTGCGACCGCGCAGACACCGGCGCCCGCGAACCCGCCAGCCCAGGCACAAGCGCCGGCGGCCGCCGCACCTCAAACCCCACCTACGATCTCGTCCGTCGTTGACCGCCAGGTCAGCAACTACGAGCGCCTCATGACCGGCGCCGCCGAGGCCATGCCCGCCGAGAAATTCGATTTCAATCCGGCCAGCCTGAACATTCCCGGAGCAACCTTCAAAGACGTGCGCACCTTCGCGGTGCTGATCAAGCACACGGCGTCCTCTAACTTTGCCTTCTGGAGCGCGGTCACCGGGGAGCCACTCCCGCCGAACATCAAAGGCACGAACGGTCCCGAGGAGCTGAAGACGAAAGCGGAGATCATTCAGTTCCTGAAGGACTCTTTCGCGCTGGGGCATCGCGCGGCCAAGATGCTGACGGCGGAGAATTCTCTGGAGAACGTCAAATTCGTGCTCGGAAACCAGCAGGCGCCGCGCCTCTACTACGCCACCAACGCGGTCATCCACTGCGGCGATGAGTACGGACAGATGGTCGAGTACTTGCGCATGAACGGCATCGTGCCGCCGGCGAGCGCGTCGCGGTAGTGATCGGGAGGTTTCTTGTCATCCCGAGCGTAGCCGGAACGAAGTGACGGCGGAGTCGAGGGACCTTGCGT
>CAYWSH010000251.1:0-4068 GCA_964460655.1 uncultured Terriglobales bacterium
ACGACTGGTTTCGCTGCATGCGCAGCCGGCAAACGCCGAACGGAAACATCGATACCGGCTTCGCGCACTCTGTAGCGGTGGTCATGGCCACGAGCAGCTATCGTGAGGGAAAGAAGGTTTACTGGGATCGGAAGCGGGAGATGATCGTGGATCAGCGGGTTTCCGCTGCGTAAACGCTAGGCGGAAAGGATGCTGGCTGGGTTCCAGGCAGGCTCCGCCAGGACACGAACGTTCGGCGCCGGCCCGACCGCAGCGAGCACCTGTTCGGACGTCATACGGTTGCTGGCTCCGTCAATCGCGCCCGCCAGCGTCACCCGCCGCGGGGCCAGGGAGACAGCCAGCTCCGGCAGGTCGGTGTGGGCCAGAAGATTCGGCACGAAATTGCCGAACGGGTATTTGTACACCTCCGTCTCGACGATAGAGCGAAACGAAATCAGTCCGTCACACAGATAGAGGGCGTCAATCGTGGACTCCAACGCGGCCGCAAATAGCGCCGGCACGGTCAAAACGCCCCGAGCAGCGAGGACAACGCGCCGGCGCGCGAATTCCGGGCGCAACCGCAAGCCCTCGACGACAGCCAGAATGTCGGCGACGCGCTGTCCGGCGAGGGGTTTCCCGAGGATGAGCGCAGACCAGGCGTACTCTTCCTCACTGTTGTGGGATCTCGCGTGACGCGCGGCGCCGCGGCTAAACTCCGGAGTCATGTCGCCGATCCCGCGCAGATCCGGAGCGCAAACGGCGCAGCCCTCCTTGGCCAAACGGTTATACAGTCCGGACTCCTGCCAGGCGTTGCGGCCGCCCGGTTCCAGCACAATCATGACGGGCTTCGAGGAATCGCTCTCGGTGTGAAAGAGCCAGGCCGGCACCCAAACCTTCGGTGCGGCGGGGAACTCCACAGCTTCCACGCGAGTCTCGTGGAATGACGCGTGGCTCACCGTGGTCATGCCCGCGGTCACTCTCGTACCGGCGCGCTCAACGCCCAGCAATCGGGCGAGGTCGGCCGGAGTCTTCGACACAGTTCTCGCCCGGTTGAGTGTAAAGGGCGTCTCCCCGTGAAATGACTGAACGACATTTCCGCTGCCTGAAACGAACAACGCTTCTTCCGGCTCTGGTTGGGCGGGCGGCTCTTCGGGCAATGGCGCGGATGGCGATTCGTTCTTCAACCAGCGCGCAAACCAGCCGTAAATCTGGCGGCGGAGATCGTAACTGAGGCCGTGGGGAAGCGGCGTTCCAAACCAAGCCAGGTGGTCGGAATGCCCGAGCGTCTGATACACACGCCGCAACTTTTGGTACTCCTCGGTTCCGCTGGTCAGGTAATTCGGCGAGTAGGTACCGAAGAAGTCGCGCTCGGACACCGTGATCAACAGAGGCTTTGGCGCCAGCGGATAGAGCAGATCCCATCGGTCGAATCCGGCTGGACCGGAAGCAATCAGATTTTGCTCGGCATCGTCGGTCGAGCCGGGCGGATTGAAGTTGGCGCACGCGACATTTTCGGTGATGCCGCTGGACACCGCCGCCGCGGCCAGCCGGTCGTCGACCGCGGACAGCAGCATGGTGGTGGTGCCGCCACCCGACTGTCCCGTCGAAGCCAGCCGTTGTGGATCGACCAGCGGATGCGATGCCAGATAATCCAAGCTGCGCGCGGAATCCCAGGTCTGCAAGCGCGTGCTGGTGATGCCCTTCAGCAGCATCTGGCGGCCGGGGAAGGTATGTTCTTCGTCCGCGCCCAACCTGCTGCGGGACGGCCGATTGCCGGGGTAATAGGTGCGTTCGCCCTGGCCCATGGGATCGAAGCCCAACACCAGGTAACCGAGGCGGGCCAGGCCCTGACAGCAGATCTGATACGTGTCGCCCGCTTTTCCGTCGGTGGTGTGGCCCATCTGAAACAAGACTCCCGGAAAAGGCGGGCGGCCGGATGCAGGAATGTACAAATTGGCGGAGATGTGGAATTTCGGCTGACTCTCGTACACCACTTTCTCCAGGCGATAGCCGGGCCGTTCCAGCGAGCCAACGGTGCGAGCATTCAGAGGAGTGCGCTCCGGCATTCCTCCGGTCAGCTTCCAAAACGTTTCGGTGACCCAACGTTGCCGTTCCTTGATCGCCGCGGGCGTGGTCAGCCGGGAGATGGCCCGGTTGCGCAACTGATAGGCCTGTTCCGCCAGATCACGAAGGTAGTCCGGGAGACAGCGCGAATAATCCCGATAGAGAATGGCGGGAGCGCGCTGCTGGGCGAAACTGTCCCGGCGCAGGACCGCGCCGATAGCAGCAAGCGCGAAGAATTCTCGACGATTCATCTGCAGCTCCAGCCCATGTTGCCATGATTCTTCTCCTCAAAGTACCGAAACCGACGGTAAGTACCGCTTAATATTCGGCCGTCTCCAACGTCTTGCATAGAGAGCGGTGGCGCTCCTATGATTCTGCCCGAAACGGTACTTCAGGACTTGAGGTATGGAATCCGTGCGTTGTTGCGTAGCCCCTGGTCCGCAACGATCACGATCCTGTCGCTCGCGCTCGGCATAGGGGTTAACACCGCCGTTTTTACCGCGCACAAGGCATTCGTTGACCGGCCGCTCGATGCTCGCAACCCCGGCGAAATGGTCAACATCGCGCTACGCCGGGATTCCGGCAGCACTACATTTTCGTTCAGCTATCCCGAGTATGAAGCGTACCGGGAGTCCGTTCGCGGCTTCAGCGGCGTGATCGCATTTCGACTGGCGCGAGTGACGGTGTCAAACGCCGGGGAGATGATCGATCAACGCACGTCCTATGGACGCTCGCCGCTCGGAAGGCTGATGTCCGCCGGCACCGGCAATGCGGAGTTCGCGTACGTCTCCATGGTTTCGGATAACTACTTTGAGGTTCTTGGCGTCTCCGCAGTCCGCGGACGCACATTCGCGCCCGGGGACACGGCTGAATCCGCGAGCCCGGCGCCGGTTCTGGTGAGCGAAGACTACTGGCGGAGGCGTTTTGCCTCCGATTCCGCGATCATCGGAAAGAGAGTCGATCTCAACGGCATTCCAGTCACAGTGATCGGAGTAACGCCACACGACTTCGCCGGCACGGGCGTCTCCGCTCCCGCGTTTTGGCTTCCGCTGAGCATCGAGCCGCAGATCAATGCAGACCGTCAATGGTTACAACAGAGGGAGAACCGGCAGTATCGCTTATTCGGACGCCTTGCTCCCGGCGTCACGACCGCCCAGGTAACCGCGCAGATCGCGTCGGTGGCGGATCGTCAGCGAACGCTCAGTCCGCCCCAGAGCGAGTCAGCCGGACCGGTCACGGTGTTGGTCTGGCCCGGTTCGCCGTTCCCGCTTCCGCTCAGCAGCTATGGTGGTCTGACGTTTGCTATTCGCCTGATCATGTTTGGCGCGGCGATGGTCCTGGCGGTGGCTTCCGCGAACGTTGGGAGCCTGCAGTTGGCTCGCGCTCGATCGCGTGAGACCGAATTGCGCACCCGCTTGTCGCTTGGCGCGACCCGGCTGCGCATTATCAGGCAACTGCTCACGGAGAACGCGTTGACGGGCGTGCTGGCAGGCGTGGTTGCGCTGCTTGTTTCGTCGGCCGTGCTGAAAGCGGGCATCAAGATGTACGTGGATTCCATGCCCATCGAATTCGGACGGTTCGTATTCGATGTGAGCCCCAACCCCGCGGTTTTCGCATACGCTTTCGCGATTTCGTTGATCGCCGGCATGCTATCGGGGCTGACGCCGGCGATTCAGAGTCCTCGGTCGGCGCTGACATCGATCGGCAGAGCCGGCACCGCGTCGGCTCGGAGCCGAAGGCTTCAGGGCGTTCTTGTCGCTGTTCAAGTTGGTCTCTCGCTCGTGCTGATGATCGTGGGAACCATGTTTGTCCGCTCTGCCGTGAATTCGCTCGAAATGGAGACCGGATATGACAGCAAGCGCGTTGTGCAAATCGACCTTCAGTTTCCTAAGAGCGCGGAGTACACCGCGGCGCGCAGAGAGGCTTTGATCAACGAACTCCGGATGCGAATCGCGGCATTACCTGCGGTATCCAAAGTGACCAGCGGCCGGCCGCCAGGCGCCTCCGGTTTTCGAACGGCCGCCC
>CAYWSH010000252.1:0-2451 GCA_964460655.1 uncultured Terriglobales bacterium
TCGGCTCCGCGCCTGACCAGTCGTAGAACCCTTTGCCCGATTTCTTCCCGTACCACCCCGCCATCACCATGCGCTTCAAGAGCGGCGGCGAGGCGAAGCGCGCGTCCTTGAACTCGTCGAACATCACGTGCGTGATGTAGTACGTCGTGTCGAGCCCGACGAAATCCAGGAGCGTGAACGGGCCCATCGGGTAGCCGCAGCCCAGCTTCATCGAGGTGTCGATGTCGCTGATGGAGCCCACACCTTCTTCGTACGCGCGGATGGCGTCGAGCAGGTAGGGCACGAGCAGCCGATTCACGATGAAGCCGGTCTTGTCACTCGTCCGTACCGGGACTTTACCGAGCTTCTTGCCGAACTCGAAGGCCGCGTCGAAGACTTCGGGCGACGTCGCGATGGTGCGCACGACCTCGACCAGTTGCATCAGCGGCACGGGATTGAAGAAGTGCAGCCCGACGAAACGGTCGGCGCGCTTCGTCGCGGCGGCAAGCTCGGTGATCGAGATAGAAGAAGTGTTTGAAGCGAATATCGCGTCTTTTTTCGAGATGCTATCCAACGCGCGGTACATCTTCTTCTTCTCTTCGACGTTCTCGATGATCGCTTCGATGACGATGTCGCAATCGGCCAGGTCTTCGCGCTGCAGCGTGCCTTTGAGGCGCGCGCGGATCGCTTCGGGCGTGTCTTTCAGTTTGCCCTTCTCGGCAAACTTGGCGAGTGACTTCTCGATCCCGCCGAAGCCTTTGTCGATAAACTTCTGATCAGCTTCGAGCACGACGACGTCAAAGCCCGCCGTCGCCGCGACTTGCGCGATGCCGGAACCCATCAGACCGCATCCGAGTACGCCTACTTTCTTAATCTGCATAAGAAATCTTTCACCGCAGAGACGCGGAGTCGCAGAGAAAACAAAATCAAAGTCTTAAAACGCAGATTACGCCGATTGATTCGCGGATTGCGCAGATGAATCCGAGTAATCTGCGGTTTAAGAAGTTGCCTTTCTCCGTGCCTCTGCGCCTCCGCGGTTAAGAAAACGCCTCCACGATCACTGCGATCCCCTGCCCGCCGCCGATACACGCCGTTGCCAGTCCATACTTCTTCCCACGTCGCCGCAGCTCGTACAACAGCGTGATGACCAGCCGCGTGCCGGTCGCACCCAGCGGATGCCCAAGCGCGATGGCGCCGCCGTTCACGTTCACCTTATTCCTATCGAGCCCGAGTTCCTTTTCGACCGCCAAGTACTGCGCTGCGAATGCTTCGTTGACTTCGATCAGGTCGATGTCGTCGAGCTTCAACCCGGCGCGCTTCAGCGCGGCGCGCGTCGCCGGCACCGGGCCTGAGCCCATGATGCGCGGCTCGACGCCCGCAATCCCCCAACTGACAAGCCTTCCCAGCGGCTTCTTGCCGCGCTTTTCTGCTTCCGCCAGCGACATCATCACCACGGCTGCGCCGCCGTCCACGATGCCGCTCGCGTTGCCGGCGGTGATCGCCTTGCCGAACACCGGCTTCAGCTTCGCCAAGCCTTCGAGTGTCGTCTCCGGACGTAAGTGGTCGTCTTTGTCGAAGACCTCTTCCCCTTTGCGCGTGCGCAGCGTGATGGGCGCGATCTCTTCCTTCAGGCGGCAGCCTCTCTGCGCGACCGCCGCCAATTGCTGCGAGCGCAGCGCGAACTCGTCCATGTGCTCGCGCGTGATGCCCTGCTGGTCGCCGTATTCCTGCGCCGTCTGCGCCATGTAGAGCCCGCAGTGCGTGTCGAGCAACGCGACCATGAGCGAGTCTTCCAGCTTGCCTTCGCCGAGCCCGAGTCCCCAGCGCGCGCCGCGAATGACGTGCGGCGCCTGCGACATCGCTTCCATGCCACCGGCGAGCACGACATTCGCTTCACCGAGCTGCATCATCTGCGCCGCCGTCACAATGGCCTGCATGCCGGAGCCGCACAGCCGATTCACGGTGAGCGCCGGCGCGGTGACCGGCAATCCGGCTTTGAGCGCGACGTGACGGGCTCCGTACAGCGCATCACCACTCGTCTGCTGCGCGTTGCCGAAGACGCAGTGGTCGAACTCGGCCGCGTCAATGCCCGCACGCGCGATGGCAGCTTTGCCCGCCTCGGCGCCGAGCTCCTGGGCGGTGAAGTCGCGCAGCTTGCCGCCATAGCGGCCCATGGGCGTGCGCGCGCCTGCAACTACGGCGATGTCTTTGACTTGGAGCATAAGGAAGGCCCCGCGATGCGCTGCGAAACTGTTTAGTTTAGCAGGAAGGAAAAGCTCGCCGCAGATAAACGCGGATGGATGCAGATCAAAAGAGCATTCGTGGCCGGAAAACGAGTGACCTCTTCGTGGCGTCAACATTCGCGGGATCCTTCGGCCAAAAGCAGGCCTCAGGATGACGGGTTTAGATTCTTGGTCTATCGGCGACGATCTGCATTCATCTGCGGCAGGAAGGAAAAGCTCGCCGCAGATA
>CAYWSH010000252.1:2551-4061 GCA_964460655.1 uncultured Terriglobales bacterium
TATCGGCGACGATCTGCATTCATCTGCGGCAGGAAGGAAAAGCTCGCCGCAGATAGACGCGGATGGACGCAGATCAGAGAAAGAGCATTCCTGGCGGGAAAGCGAATGACGGCTTCGTGGCTCCTGCACTTGCGGGATCCTTCGGCCAACAGGGCCTCAGGATGAGCGGTCGTTTGTTTGTAGCTTATCGGCGACGACTGCGTTCATCTGCGGCAAGAAGGTCAGGCGACGGCGGCGGCTTCGGCAAACTGCGGCGCCAGCGATTTGGCGTTGTTCCCGCCGGCAGCGCGCGCCGAGTCCAGCGCGGCCTCCACGCGGTTGACGAGCTCGGTGACGGTGTCGACGGCCTCGTACTCCTGGCGGATCACGGCTTCGGCGATGCCCGCCGTCATCGCGATCGGCACCTCGGTGCCGGGAGCGTGGACCGATACCATCAACCGGCGCATCTTGTCGATGACGAAGAACGCATTCTTGTCGCTCGTGTCGGAGAGTACCAGCGCGATCGTGTTGCGGTCATAACGCACCGCCACGTCGTTCTGCCGGATGTGCGAACACACCACCTGCCCCGCCTGCTGCATCACGCCTTCGAGCACCGGCTCGGTGACCTCACGCAGCATATTGGGCGAGCCGAACTGGAGCAACATGAGCGACATCGGCGCATTCTGCTGCAGCGAGTGACGCACCTCGCTCAACAGCACGTCGAGATAGCTGGTGCGCTTCAGCAGGCCGGACTTCTCGTCGGTGATGGCCAGTGACTTCACCAGGCTGCGCAGTTTGGCGTTGTTCGCCGCCAGCAGCATCTGATCGCCGATGGTCTTCAGCACCACGACGTCGGTCGAGCGCCAATGCCGCTGCGCGCCGCACTGTTCCAGGATCATGACGCCGGCGTTGTCTTCGCCGTCCATCAGCGGCACAGCCACGAGCGACTCGATCTCGAGCTGGGTGATGTATTCGCGGACGCCTTCGAGTTCGGGCGCCGCCTTGGCGTTCTCCAGCTTGACCGAGCCTTTGCCTACCGTGAGCGCTTGCACCGCCATCGCCAGCTTAACCAGCGCGACCACGGGCGCATCCTTGATGCCGGGCGCGCAGTACTCGAGCGACGCCGAAGGTGGCTTGCCCGCCGGCATCAGGGCCGCGGTGCAGCGGCTGGCGTTCCAATGACGGCCGATGTCGTTCACCGCGGCGAACAGAACGCCCTTCACGCTCGCCTGCCGGTAGATGTTGCGGGTGATCTCGGTGACGCGCGCAAAGTTATCGACCGCCGCCTCGTCGGCCACCGCTTGCGGGACGGGCGCACCGCCCGCCGGCGCCGAGGCGGCCGGCTTTCTCGCATCGGATGTGGGTGCGGCGCTCGGCGCAGCCGCCGGCGTGTCGTACTTGGGGAAGAAGCCCGCATTCGCGTACAGCAGATGCAGCTTCTCGGTCTTTTCTTCCTCGTGCGGGAACAGCTTATGAATGCGCTCCAGGCGCTCGACCGCCTTCGACCGCATGCTGTATTGCAGGAAGATCT
>CAYWSH010000253.1:0-4056 GCA_964460655.1 uncultured Terriglobales bacterium
AACCTGCTGGCGCTCAACGCCGCCATCGAAGCGGCGCGCGCCGGCGAGCACGGCCTCGGCTTCGCGGTCGTCGCCGATGAAGTGCGCAAGCTCGCCGAGAAGTCGGCGCAGTCCACGCGCGAGATAGCGGAACTCATCCAGGGCATCCAGAAGGAAGCGCGGCACGCGGTCGAGAACATGGGCAAGAGCACGACGATCGTGAACAACGGTCTCGCGCTCGGCCAGGACCTCTCCGCTGCCCTGAAGAAGATCTCGCAGGTCGTCAGCGAGGTGTACCGCTTCGCGCAGGAGATCGGCGCCGCCACGCACGAGCAGGCGCACGGCTCCACCCAGATCGGCCGCGCCACCACGCGGCTCAACGAGATGACGCACGAGATCACGTCGGCGGTCGAGGAGACCGCCTCGGGCGCGCAACAAGTGGCGCGCGCCATGGAGAAGATGCGCGAGCTCACGCAGCGTGGCTCGTCAGGCTCCACGGAACTGGCCGCTTCGGCGGAGCAGATGTCGAAGATGGCGAAGTTCATGCTCGGCTCGATGCAGCGCTTCACGCTCGAGCGCGCGGAAGAGGGAGTTGCGTCCTCCGCGCAACGGTCCACCACTGAAACCGAGAACCTCGAGCCGGCCTTGGCCGGTTCTTACAACTAAGGAGCGCACGATGGCGAATGAGCTGCAACTGGTAGGGTTCCGCATCGGCAAGGAGACGTTCGGCGTGCCGATCGCGTGTGTACACGAGATCGTGCGCGTGCCGGAAGTCACCGCCGTGCCCGATTGTCCGGATTACGTGGAGGGTGTCATCAATCTGCGCGGCCGGATCGTCGCGGTCGTGGATCTGCGCAAGCGGTTCAACGAGGAAAAGATCGAGCGCCACACGCGCAATCGCATCCTCGTCGCCGACTTGGAAGGCGCGATGGTCGGCCTGATGGTCGACGCCGCCTCTGAAGTCCTCAAGCTGCCACAGGACGCGGTGGAAGCACCGCCCGCCGCCGTCAGCGACGACGGGGAAGCGAACTATGTGACCGGGGTCGGCAAGCTGAATGGCCGCCTCATCATCCTACTGGACCTCAAGAAAGTGCTGGGCAAGGGCGAACTGCGTCGCCTTGCCGGCGGCATCACCAACGCAACCGCGCCAAGCGCCTAAAGGAACATCGCCATGCTGAAGAACCTGTCGATCGGTAAACGTCTTGCCTACGGATCAGCGTTCCTGGTCCTGCTGCTCATCATCGGCGGCATCGCCGGCTACGCCGGTTCCCAGTCCGTCTCCACCGCTGCCGTGCACGCCGTGAAGGATGCCGGCGGGCTCGCCGACCTGGCCAGCGAAGCCAAGATCGAGACCCTGCAATTGCGCCGCTTCGAGAAAGACAGCTTCCTCAACATCGACGACGCAGCGAAGCGCAATGACTACGTCGCCAAATGGAACAAGGAGTCCGAGCAGCTGACCAAGCTGTTGCAGGAGTTCGCGGGCAAAGTCCAAAACCCGGCCGACAAGCAGCGCGCCGAGCAGATGATCGAGCACTTCCGCGCCTACGAGGCCGGGTACAAGACGGTGCTTGCCGGTATGGGCACGAAGAACGGCTGCAAGACGCCGGAGGATTGCAACGTCAGCATCGGCGCCTACAAAGCGTCGATCCACGAACTGGAGAACCTGGCCAATTCGCTGAACGAAGACTATACGGCACAGATGCTCCAGCAGGTCCCGGTCATCAACGGCATCGTGGCCCGCACCGGCTGGGTCATCATCGGCGTCACGTTGCTCTCGCTCGCCGTGAGCATCCCGTTCACCATCTTCCTTACCCGCAGCATCGTGCGTCCCGTCCGCAGCATCGTGGACGTGGCGCGTGAGATCAGCCGCGGTCACCTCAATGTCTCGGTCGGCGAGGAGCGCCGCGGCGACGAGATCGGCGAGCTGCACGCTTCGTTCGCCGAGATGATCAGCTACTTGAAAGAGATGTCGGCCGTCAGCGCGACCATCGCCCAGGGCGACCTCACGGTCGCGGTGAAGCCGCGCTCGGCAGACGATCGCCTCAGCCACGCCTTCCTCGCCATGACGTCGAGCCTGCGCAACATGATCTCTTCGGTGCGCGAGGCGGCGTCGCAAGTCGCTTCCGGTTCGACCCAGGTGGCGCAAGCCAGCGACGAGACCGCGAAGATCAGCGTGAAGGCTTCGTCGTCCATCGATGAAGTCACCAGCACGATGCACGAGATGAGCACGAACTCGCAGAGCATGCTGCGCAACACGCAGGCACAGGCGGCGAGCGTGCGGCAGACCTCGGCTTCCATCGAAGAGATGGTGGTCAGCATCCGCCGCGTCGACGAGCACTTGCAACGCCTGGTCGAGATCTCGCAGCGCTCGGGCGCCGAGGTGAAGAACGGCATCACCACCACGGAGAAAGCCAACCAGGGCCTGGAGCGGATCCACAAGTCGATCGTCTCCTCGGCCGAGACGATCACGCTGCTCGGCGACCGTGCCGACAGCATCGGCAAGATCGTGGACGTCATCGACGACCTCGCCGAGCAGACCAACCTGCTGGCGCTCAACGCCGCCATCGAAGCAGCGCGCGCCGGCGAGAACGGCCTCGGCTTCTCAGTGGTCGCGGATGAGGTCCGCAAGCTGGCGGAGAAGTCGGCCGCTTCCACCAAGGAGATCGGCGAGCTTATCCAGACCATCCAGAAGGAAGCCCGCAACGCCGTCCGCAACATGGAGCAGAGCACCACGATCGTGGACGAGAGCATGGAACTCGGCACAGGCGTGACCAGCGCGCTGGCCCAGATCGCCAAGGTAGTCGGCGAAGTGGACCAGCTGACGAAGGAGATCGGTTCCGCCACGACCGAGCAGTCCAGCGGCTCGTCGCAGATCGCGGTCGCCAGCACGCGCCTGAACGAGATCACGCACGAGATCAGCTCGGCGGTCGAAGAGCAGAGCGCCGGCGCCTCGACGGTCGTCAAGACGATGGAGCGCATGCAGGAGATCGTGCAGCAATCGAGCTCCAGCGCCACGGAACTGGCGGCTTCGGCCGAGCAGATGACGCGTATGGCACGGCTGATGGTCGACGCGACCGAGCGCTTCACTCTCGATCGCGAGCGGCAGCAGCCGAACCCGGGTCGCAATGGGCACGGCACCGTGTCGGAAAAAGAACCGCGGCAGTTTGCCGCCTTCGCGGGAGCCGTTAACTAGGCACTCGGGAAAGTCATCATGGCCACTTCCATCGCACAAATCGACGTCTCCGAATCGGACCTGAAGCTGCTGCAAACGCTGGTCTACCAGGAATGCGGCATGTACTTCGACGAACGGCGCGTCCACTTCCTGCAGGACCGCCTGCGGCGGCGCCTGCAGGCGACGGAGACGAGCAGCTTCTACAGCTACTACCGGTTGCTCACCAGCCCGGAGGGCAAGAAGGAGCTGACGGCGCTGCTCGAGAACCTCACGGTGAACGAGACCAGCTTCTTCCGCAACAAGCCGCAGCTCGACTTGTTCCAGAAGACGGTGCTCGAGGAGATGCTGGGCCGTAAGCAGGCGCGTCGCGATTGGACGCTGCGCTGCTGGAGCGCCGGCTGCTCCACCGGCCAGGAGCCGTACACCATGGCGATGCAGATCGCCGACGCGCTCGCCTACTACTACCTGCGCAATCCGCTGCCGTTCGAGATGCCGTCACCGAAGCCGTTGATCCCGCCGCCGTGGCGCGTGGAGATCATCGCCTCCGACATCAGCTACTCGGCGCTGCGTACCGCCCAGGAAGCTTCCTACAGCGAGATGCAGATGGAGCCGGTGGAATACACCTTCCGCCTGCGCTACTTCGACAAGATGGGCGACCGCTACGTCGTGAAAAAAGCCGTGCGCGAGCTCGTCCACTTCGACTTCTACAACCTGAAGACCGAGTTCATGCCGCAACGCAACGACATCATCTTCTGCCGCAACGTCATGATCTATTTCGACGAGGCCGAGCAGAAGCGGCTGATCGACAAGTTCTACCGCTGCCTGGCGCCCGAGGGCTACCTGTTCGTGGGGCACGCGGAGAGCCTGTTCGGCCTCTCCGACAAGTTCCGCATGATCCACCAGAA
>CAYWSH010000254.1:0-3977 GCA_964460655.1 uncultured Terriglobales bacterium
GGATCAGATAGCGATACGCGATGTGGACCTTCTCCTCCTCCGTGTATCCCTGCAGTTCGATGATCTCCATGCGGTCGCGCAGCGGCTCGGGGATCGGGTCAAGCATGTTCGCCGTGGTGATGAACAGGACCTTCGACAGGTCGAATGGCACGTCGAGGTAGTTGTCGCGGAACGTCGAGTTCTGCTCCGGATCGAGCGTCTCGAGGAGCGCCGACGACGGATCGCCGCGGAAGTCGCGCCCGAGCTTATCGATCTCGTCGAGCATGAACACCGGGTCGTTCGTCTCCGCGCGCCGGATGCCCTGCATGATCTGCCCGGGCAGCGCCCCGATGTACGTGCGCCGATGTCCGCGGATCTCCGCCTCGTCATGCACGCCGCCGAGCGAGAGCCGCTGGAACTTGCGCCCCAGGGAGCGCGCGATCGAGCGCCCCAGCGACGTCTTGCCCACGCCCGGCGGCCCGACGAAGCATAGGATCGGCCCCTTCATGTTCGGCTTCAGCCGGCGTACGGACAAGTAATCGAGGATGCGGTCTTTGACCTTTTGCAGATCGTAGTGGTCGGCGTCGAGGATCTCCTTCGCCTTCGGGATGTCCACTTCCACGCCACTCGACTTCGCCCACGGCAGCACGGCGAGCCATTCGACATAATTGCGCGTGACGGAGTAATCGGCGGCCATCGGCGACATGCGCTGCAGCCGCGTCAGCTCCTTCATCGCTTCCTTCTTTACTTCTTCGGGCATGCCGGCAGCTTCGATCTTCTGTCGCAGCTCTTCGACGTCGCGCTGCGTCTCGTCCTGCTCACCCAGTTCCTTCTGGATGGCTTTCATCTGCTCGCGCAGGTAGTACTCGCGCTGCGTCTGCTGCACGCGGTCCTGCACTTCGCTCTGGATCTTGTTGCGCAGCTGCTGGACTTCGAGTTCTTTCGCCAGGTGCTGGTTGATCTTGTCGAGCCGCGAGTGGATGTCGAGCGTCTCCAGGATCTCCTGCTTGTCCTTCGTCGAAAGCGACGGCAACGATGACGCGATGAAGTCCACGACGCGTCCGGGTTCGTCGATATTCATTGCCACGGTGGCGAGTTCGTCGCTCAGCGTCGCTGACCCGGCCACGATCTGCTGGAAGAGGGTCAGCACATTGCGCTGCAGCGCTTCGATCTCGGCGGTCTTGGTGCCCGACGATTCGCCTACCACGCGGAAATCCGCGCGCATGAATGGCTGGATCTGCGTGAAGTCGCGCAGCTGGATGCGCTCCAGGCCCTCGGCAAAGACGAACAGGCTCTGGTTGGGCATCTTCACGACTTTGTGGACGGTCGCCAGCGTGCCCACGCCGAACAGGTCGGTGGGTTGCGGCGAATCGATGCGCGCCTCACGCTGCGCCACCACGATGATGGTCTTGTCTTCGCCCAGCGAGTTGATCAGCTGCACCGAGCTTTCGCGGCCCACCGTCAGCGGCAGCACCGCGTGCGGGAACAGCACCGTGTCGCGCACGGGCAGCACCGGCATGTTCTCGCCCGAGGAAGGAATATTGATCTGCGTTTCTTCGGCCATAGACTCCTTGAAGATAAGGACAGATTAAGAAAAGGGACGACCCTAATAGATGTCAGCCGGGGCCCCGGAGATTCATGCTGCGCCGAACGGCGGTGAATTCTATATGGGCAGCGACAGCCCGCGCCACTCGCAACATCACGCTTTGAAGGGGCGGGCCTTCAGGCCCGCCGTCGAGCGCAAGAGGCAATGCGGCTTTAGCCGCTGAGGGATGGTTTTCAATCCGCGGCCCGATACACGCCCAGCACCTTCACCATCGCCGCAAACTCGCCCAGATGACGCAGGGCGTTGCGTGCAACCTCGTCGTCGCCGCGCAGGATGTCGGCGAAGAACACGTACTCCCACGGCTTGCCGCGCACCGGGCGCGACTCGATCTTCGCCAGCGAGATGTCGCGCAGGGCGAACACACTCAGCGCTTTGAAGAGCACGCCGGCTTCGTTCTTCAGGCGGAAGGCGATCGACGTCTTGTTGGCGCTATCCGGAATCCTCGGGTGCCCCACCCTTGTCGCGCGGGCTCTTGGCGCGACCGGGTGGGAGCGCTCGATGTGAAAGAACCGCGTGTAGTTCTGCTTATCGTCCTCGATGCCGCTCGCCAGGATCTTGCCGCCGTATTCCTTCGCGGCACGCTTGCCGGCGATTCCCGCAGCGTCTTGAAAGCGCTCGCCGACGGAGTGTTTCACCCCGCCCGCCGTGTCGTAGAAGGCCACCGGCTCGATCTGCCGGTTCTTGCGGAAGAAATCGCGGCACTGCGCCAGCGCCACCGGATGCGAGAACGCGCGCCGGATGTCCTTCAGCTTCACGCCCGGAGCCGCGATCAGGTTGTGCTCGATGCGCAACCGATGCTCGGCGAGCACGAACACATCGCGCGCCAGCAGCAGATCAAAATGCTCGGTGACCGAACCGGCGAGCGAGTTCTCGATCGGGATGACAGCGGCATCGACTCGCTTCTTCGCCAGCGCGTCAAACACATCAAGTGACACCGCACACGGCACCACGGTGCAGCGCGGCAACATCTCCTCCGCCGCTGCATGACTGAAGGAACCGCGCTCGCCTTGGATCGCGACCTTCACGATACCGAGGCCTTCGCACCGGCGGTCACACCTCGCTCCGCGTGCAGCTGCTGGATCGCGCGCACCGTCATCTCGCCTTCCTGCCGTGCAGCGATGCCTTCCACCGCGGCCCGGGCACCGCTGAGCGTCGTCAGGCACGGGATGCGGCGCGCTACGGCGGCACGGCGGATCGCCTTGTCGTCGAAGAACGGATCGGCGCCCTGCGGCGTGTTCACGATGATCTGTATCTTGTCACCCTTGATGTAATCCACGACGTTCGGCCGGCCCTCTTTGACTTTGAACACGCGTTCGACGGCGAGGCCCGATTGCTCGATGACGACGGCGGTACCGTGCGTCGCGACCAGGTGGAAGCCAAGGTCGACGAAGCTGCGCGCGATCTCCACAATGTGCCGCTTGTCGCGATCGTTCACGCTGAGGAAGACGCTGCCCGTCGTCGGCAGCGTCTGACCGGCAGCGAGCTGCGCCTTGGCGAATGCCTCGCCGAACGTCGCGGCGACGCCCATCACCTCGCCGGTGGAGCGCATCTCCGGCCCGAGCATCACGTCGGCGCCTGGGAACTTCGACCACGGAAACACCGGCGACTTCACGTAGTAGCAATTGCCCAGGCCGAGATCGCTGCCGGTCTCGACGTTCTCGGGCAGGAATTCGCGCAGCTTGCGCCCCGTCATGAGCCGCGCCGCGATCTTTGCCAGCGGTATGCCGGTCGCTTTCGAGACATACGGGGCGGTCCGCGACGCGCGCGGATTCACTTCGATGACGAAAACTTTGTCGCGCTGGATCGCGTACTGCACGTTCATCAACCCCACGACCTTCAGAGCGCGCGCCAAGCGGAACGTGTAATCGCGGATGGTGGCAAGCGTTTGCTCGCTGATGTCCACCGACGGTAGCACGCAGCTCGAATCGCCCGAGTGGATGCCCGCCTCTTCGATGTGCTGCATGATGCCGCCGATGACGACGTCTTCGCCATCGCTCAGCGCATCGACGTCGACTTCCGTGGCGTCTTCGAGGAAGTGGTCCACCAGCACCGGCCGCTCTTGCGAATACTCGACGGCCTCCTGCATGTAGCGCACCACCGTCGCTTCGTCGTAAGCGATGACCATCGCGCGCCCGCCGAGCACGTACGACGGCCTCACCAGCACCGGATAACCGACTCGCTGCGCGCCCGCCACCGCTTCTTCAATGCTGGTGACGATAGCTCCCGGCGGCTGCGGGATGTCGAGCTCTTCCAGCAGCTTGCCGAAACGCTTGCGGTCCTCGGCCAAATCGATCGACTCGGGCGACGTCCCGATGATGGGCACGCCTGCGGCCTTCAGCGGCAGCGCGAGGTTCAGCGGCGTCTGTCCGCCGAACTGCACGATCATGCCGAC
>CAYWSH010000255.1:0-3961 GCA_964460655.1 uncultured Terriglobales bacterium
CCTTCGCCGATCACAAAGTGTTCTTTCAGCCGGACATCTTCCAGGACAAGATCGTGCTCATCGGCGCCAGCGCGACCGGCAGCTACGAAGTGCGCCCCACGCCACTCGATGAGACCGCGCCCGGCTTCATCAGCCACAGCAATGCTATCGACGATCTGCTGCACGGCGAGGGCATCGCGATCGCGCCGCGCTGGGTGATGCCGATGATGGTTGCTCTTGCCGCTCTGTCGGGCGCGGCCGTACTGGTGTGGATCGATTCCGCCGTCTGGGGCACGCTGGTCTTCTCCGCACTCGGTGGCGGGCATGCGTTGGTAACGTTCCTGTCATTCCATCGCCTACATCTGTGGCTGCCGCTGGCGGCGCCGCTCGTCGCGCTCACGCTCGCGTTCGCTTCGACCGGCGCTGTGCGCTACGCCACCACCGGCCGCGAGCTGCGTCGCACCCGCGGCACGCTCGATCGCTACATGTCGCCACAGCTGGTCGAATTCGTCCTCGACCACCTCGACGACATCAACTTCGCCGGCTCGAAGCGCGAGCTGACCGTCTTTTTCTCCGACGTGCGCAGCTTCACCACGCTCACCGAGAAGTCCGACCCGCTCGTCCTCATCGAGATGCTGAACCAGTACCTCACCGCGATGACCGACGTCATCTTCAAGTACGACGGCGTCGTCGACAAATTCATCGGCGACGGCATCCTCGCCTACTGGGGCGCGTTCGATGTCCCCGGTCCCGACGGCAAGCTGCCGAACCACGCGCTGCTCGGCGCGAAGTCGGCGCTGGAGATGTTCGACCGCCTCGCGGAGCTGAATGCGCGTTTCCAACAGAATGGCTGGCCGGAACTCGACATCGGCATCGGCCTCAACACCGGCGAGGTCATTCTCGGCAACGTCGGTGCGGGCAAGAAGATCGAGTTCACCGTGATCGGCGACCCGGTCAACCTCGCCGCGCGCCTGGAGAGCGAGAACAAGCCGCAAGGCACGCACATCATCATCAGCGAATTCACGCTGGTGCGCATCGCTGACGTTGCGGAAGTGCGCGCGCTCGGTGGCGTGAAGGTGAAGGGCAAGACGATCGAGACGCAGATCTACGAGCTGAAGGGGCTCAAGCCGGAAGGCAGTGCGGCCGCCGGAGCGTCTCGCTAGACACGGGTTCCAGCGGTACAATGCTGCCCGCCCGACCCAGGAGTTTCCATGCCGGCCAATCTTCGTCGGTCTGCCGTTCCCGCCGTTCTGGTCCTCGTTGCCATCTACGCTGCCCTCGCGATGCCGCAATCGCAGTCCAAGCAAGGGCAGAGCGCGCAGAAGAAGCAAGCGCCCGCGAAGGACGACTCTGCCGCCAAGCCAGACACACCACCGAAAGAGGAGCCGGCGCCGGCAGATCCATTGTTCCGTACAACGGTGAAGAGCACGGGCACGCAGTCCGGCGGCAACAAAGCGCTGCAGGCCAGCGCAGGATTCAACGGCGTGAACCCAGCGACCGGCCAAGTCGACACGACGAAGCTCGCGCAGGCGCCGACCGCGCAAGACAAGCAGGCGGCGCTCATCCTTTCGACGCTCGTGATGCCTGATTCCGAGATCGATAAGTTCATCGCCGAGGGCAAGTTGAACCCGGCGCCTGCCGCGCCGCCGGCGAAAGGAGGCAAGTGATGCGCAAGCTGGCCACGCTGCTCTCCATCATCGCCTTGGTCGCCCTGCCCACCGCCGCACAGTTCGGCGGTCTGAAGAACAAGATCGACCAGATGAAGGGCAAGAAAGCCGAGGTCGATTCCAAGACGCAGAAGGAGCAAGACCTCGCCAAGAAGACCGCTGAGGCCAACAAAGACTGGACGCCGGAAGAAGAAGAGCAGGTCGGCGAGAACACCGCCGCCCGCCTCATCCACACCTTCGGCATCTATGACGATGAGGAGCTCGCGCGCTACGTGAACCTCGTCGGTGGCACGGTGGCGCGGCAAGGCGCGCGCACCGATGTGCAGTATCACTTCGCGGTCCTCGATACGGATTCCGTAAATGCGATGGCGCTGCCCGGCGGCTTCATCTTCGTGACCAAGGGCGCCCTTAAAGCCATGACTGACGAATCGCAGCTCGCCGGCGTGCTCGGGCACGAGGTCGCACACGTCGATGGCAGGCATTTGGAAAAGGAACTGAAGAAAAAGGGTACCGTCGGTGCCGCCACGCAATACGCGGGCTCCAAGGCCAAGGAAGCGACCGCCAAGACCGGATTGTTCGCGGACCTGCTGAATTCCTTCGTGGACGCCGCGGTCGCTCAGGTCGCCACGCTCCCCTACAGCAAAGGCGACGAGTCCGACGCCGACAAGAAAGGACTCGACCTCGCCGCCAAGGCCGGCTACGACCCCAATGGCTTGCGCACCTTCCTGGAAAAGCTGGCGCCATTGACACAGAACCAGAACACGACCAAGTACCTCAGTGCCTGGCAGCAGACGCATCCGCCGTATGAACAACGTGTCGCCGCCCTCGACGAGCTGTTGAAGAAGTACACCGCGAACGGCAACTTCCTCACTGATCGCTATAAGCTTGCCGTTAGTGGCCCACCGGCTCCACCACCGACGCCCGTGAAATCGGCGAGCAAGGCACCGGCCGGCGCTCCGGCGAAAGCTAAGTCGCCAGCCGCGGCGAAACCGAAAGCGGCAGCACCGACGAACGGCGCCGCGAAGCCGAAGGCTGGCAGCAACTAGTACACAATGTTTGAAAGGGCGCGGCTTCAGCCGCGCCGTAACGACGCCAAACTCTTTGCGGCTTTAGCCGCTGAGGCACGGCCTTCTGCTCGGGTGCCCCATCCTTGTTCGGAGTCGCGCGGCGCGCGACGAGGACAGGGTGGGAGAATCTAGGCGCGTCTTCGCGTTTGCGCCCCTCCTTCACGCTCCATTACAATCACGAGTTTGCCTCTGCTTTCCGGTTGTTTTCAGCAGCTCAGTCTCTTCCGATCGAACGCCGCGAGGCCCGTGCGGCGCCGAGCGGCGCGTTACAAGCGCCTGACTGCTGATCGCGTGCCCACGGCTGACAAGCGGTTTTCGAACAAATGAAGATCCACGAATACCAAGGGAAGTCCATCCTCGCGAAATACGGCGTCGCCATCCCGCGCGGCGAAATGGCCGAATCGCGCGAAGAAGCCGAGCGCATCGCCAAGTCACTGCTCGACGCCGGCTCGCCCGGCGTCGTCGTCAAGGCGCAGATCCATGCCGGTGGACGCGGCAAAGGTGGCGGCGTCAAGCTGGCGAAGTCGTGGCAGGAAGCCGGCGAGATCGCCGCGCGCATCCTCGGCATGAAGCTGGTCACGCACCAGACCGGCCCCGAGGGAAAAGAAGTCCGCCGTCTGCTCGTCGAGGAAACGCTGCCCATCGACCGCGAACTCTACCTCGGCATCGTGCTCGACCGTGCCGCTTCGAAGAACGTCTTCATGGCGTCGGCGTCGGGCGGCATGGAGATCGAGGAAGTCGCGGCGCGCGATCCCAACGCCATCATCAAGGAATGGATCGAGCCCGGCCTCGGCCTGCTTCCCTTCCAGGCGCGGAAACTTGCGTTCCGCCTGGGTTTGAGCGGTGATCAGATCGGTGGCGCTGCCAAGTTCATGATGGCGCTCTACCGCGCCGCCGAAGACACCGACGCGTCGCTGGTCGAGATCAATCCGTTCATCACGACGAAAGACGGCCGTCTCTTCGCGCTCGATGCCAAGATCAACTTCGACGACAACGCGCTCTTCCGCCACAAGGACCTGCGCGAGCTGCGCGACATCACCGAAGAAGCTCCGCTCGAAGTCGAGGCCTCGAAGTTCGGCCTGAATTACATCAAGCTCGATGGCAACGTCGGCTGCATGGTGAACGGCGCGGGCCTCGCGATGGCCACGATGGACATCATCCACTACGCCGGCGGCTCGGCCGCGAACTTCCTTGACGTGGGCGGCGGCGCCAACGCCGAGCAGGTGGAGAACGCCTTCCGCATCCTGC
>CAYWSH010000256.1:0-3942 GCA_964460655.1 uncultured Terriglobales bacterium
CGCCGCACCTCGCCCGTCGCCCCATTCACCTCGACCATTTCTCCGTCGTGCAGCAGTCGCGTTGCGTCCTTCACACCGACGACCGCGGGGATGCCATACTCGCGCGCCACCACAGCTCCGTGGCTGATGATGCCGCCGACCTCCATCACCAGTCCGCCTGCCGTCAGGAAGAGCGGCGTCCAGCCCGGGTCGGTGAACGGCGCAACCAGGATCTCGCCTTTGTGGAGCAGCGCGCCATCTCCGGGATCGAGCAGCACGCGCACTTTGCCGCGCACCGTTCCCCAGGAGACCGCGGTGCCGCGCAGCACGTCGGCGTTCGCCGCCGCGGTGGTCACGGCCTGTCCATCGCTGCGCACCACCAGCGGTGGATTCGCCCGCAGCCGGCGCGCGAATATCTGGCGGCGCCCATGGATGAGCTCCTGCAGTTCGCCCGGATGCGGGATCTCGTTCTGCGCCGCGGCTTCCGCCAGGTCTTCGACCTCGGCGATCGTCAGGAAGAAGAAGTCGTCCTCTTTCTCCAGCCAGCCACGCAGCACCATGCGTCGCCCTACCTCGAGGTACATGTCGCGGACATGCGCCAGCCCGATCATGCCGTAGAACTTGAACGCCTCGCGCAACGGAAAGCGCTGCTCGATGGAGCGCAGCGCACGCCGGAACAGCCAGCGCCGCAGCGGATGCCGTTGCAGGCTCGTCGCTATGTCTCCCTTCAGCTCCTCGCGCTCGCGTTGCAGCCTCGCGAATTGCTCGCGCGGCGTCGCCTGCCCTGCCGGATGCGCCAGATAGTTGCGCAGCGTCTCGTAGACGAACGTCGGATCGTCGCGCCACCGCGGGCACGAGAAGTCGAACTCGCGCACGGCACGGTGCCCGTGCCGCTTGAGAAAGGCGTCCACCAGGCCCAGAAAGCCGCGTCCCGCCTCGCTTTCCGCCAGTCGCGCGGGCAGCTCGACTATCGGCGCCTCGGCGAACACTTGCCGCACGTCGGGCGACGCCGCAGCGGCCACGTCCCACAATTCCAATGCCGTATCGAGCGTCGGATTGCCGATTCCCGCCATCAGCCGCGGGAAGGCATCGCTGAATCCCCACTTCGGCAGCGCCTTCTGCAGCCACTCCAGCGCCGGCAGTGCGACCAACGCCGAACCCAGCGCGAGGTTCGAGCGCGGCACGTTCTCGGTGATGAAGTACCGCGCCATCGCCAGGATGGATTCATCCGGCAAACCCTCGAGCTGCACGCGCCGGAAGTGCTCTACCTCCTGCTCGCTCGCCCGCAACTCTTGCCAGGCCCGTTCGGGCCGCTGGTTGCGCAGGAACGCCCGCAGCATGCGCGCGTAACCGGGAATCGCCTGTGCGCGCAGACGCCATGGAATAGGGACCGGCACTAGTTCGCGCGCGCGCAACTTCTCGGCGAGCAGCGCCGCGACTTCGGCATCCACGCCGCGCGTCAGCGCCACCTGCAAGCGCGGCGTCAGGATGCCGGCGCCGACGTTCAGGTTCCAGTAAACGCGGCCATCCACACAGCCGATCCCCGAAGGCCATTCGTCAGGATCGGCCTGCGCACCCATGATGCTGCGGATCAGTTGGCCGAACAGCAGGTCACGCCACAGCGACCACGAGAACGGCGTGTGCGGATACGGCATCGTCTCGCGAAAGTTGTGCCCGCCCCAGAAGATCAGCTTGCCGCAACACGCTTCTTCGTCCCACCGGCTGGCGTATTCGAACTCGGGCATGCCGCCGCCCACGGCCGTGACCGAGCGCGCTTGCAGCAGCCAGACTTGCGCTGCATCCACCGCCCATTCGATGTCGGCCGCGCGCCCGAGCATCCGCTCCGCTGCCAGCCCGAACTGGGCGAGTTCCGCCAAGCGCGCCGGGCTAACGACGTCCGTATCCTCGCCTTCCGTCGCGATCACGTCGTGTGGCGCGCGCCGCCGCACCCGGTAGCGCACCGGCGTTACGCGTGCGGAGACCACTTGATCGCCCAGCCCGCGCGCCGCTTCCACCACCATCTCATCCGTGGCGCCCGTCACCGGATTCACCGTGAACAGCACGCCCGCGGCCTCCGCCGCCACCATGCGCTGTACGACGACGGCCATCGCGACGCCGCTGTCCGCGAAGCCGCGGTCCCGGCGATACGCCACCGCGCGCTCGGTGAACAGTGATTGCCAGCACTTTTTCACCGCAGCCATCACTTCGCCCGCACCTTTCACGTTGAGGAAGGTTTCCTGTTGGCCGGCGAACGACGCGTCCGGCAGGTCCTCGGCGGTCGCCGACGAGCGCACCGCTACCACGCCGCTGCCCAGCGCGCGATACACACTCAGGATGGCGGCGCGCAGATCGTCCGTCATGCCTTCGCGATACGCCGCGGTCGTGATGCAGAAGCCGGGAGGGACAGGCAGGCCTGCGCGGATCAGCGCACCGAGCTGTGCGCCCTTGCCGCCGGCAACCGCGATGGAAGCGACATCCAGCTGTTCCAGGGGGATTACGCGAGGGGTTTCCTGAGCGGGCGCCGCCACGGCGCGCATTCTAGCGTAGCGCGTGCGCTACCACGTGCTGTACGCGGTTCCGTCGAGGCTGAGAAGGTTCGACCCGCTGTGCACGTTGTTGATGCCCGGCTGCGTCTGGTCCACGCTCAGCAGCACGTCTTCGTTCTCCACCTGCCACGTCTGCGTCGAGCCAGTGAACGGGTCTTTGGGGATCTGCTTGATGTAGTTCGACTGCACCAGGTCGTCGAGCGACTGGGGTGCGCGCTGCTTGTCGAGCGTGAACTGGTCGATGCACGAGCGCAGCGTGTACAGGTCGTCGCGCAGCACGGCTTCCTTGGCACGGATGATGGATTGCTGGTAGGTCGGCACGGCGAACGAGATCAGGATGAGGATGATGCTGATCACGATCATCAACTCTATGAGGGTGAAACCCGAGTGCGAAAGTGCGGAAGTGCGGAATTGCGGAAATGAAATACGGCTTCGAACCGTAGCACGGCTTTGCGATTTCGCAGTTTCGCAGTTTCGCACTTTCGCAGTCCTACCAGTCCTTATACTTCGTCCCATCCAGCCCGGTCCGGTCGCTCTTGCTGAACACATTGAACACGTTCTGCCCGCCCCAGGACTCCGTGCCGGGATCATCCTGCATGGAACGCATACCCCATTCGTCCTTGCCCGTCATGGGGTCGATGGGGATCTTGCGCAGGAAGCGCACTTTCTTGCCCTGCACATCCACGCCGTCCACCAGCGTTTGCAGGTCAGGCGGATAGCCCTCGCTGCCCAGCTTGATCTGGAACGCGCCGCGATCGGCGGCATCTTTGTAGCGGTCGATGGCGTCGCGCATCTCCCACAGGGCGCGATGCAGCGCGACTTCTTTTTCGCGCTGGATGCGCACGCGCGCGATCGGCACCGCCGCACCGGTCAGGATCATCAGGATCGTGACCGCCACGATCAGCTCGATCAGCGTGAGTCCGCGCTGCCGCTTCACTTCACATTCACCGTGCCTTGCGCGCCGGCGAACGCCACCGGCTGGTCTTGCGCGTTGCGCAGGTTCGCGCGGCTGATCACCAGGCTCGAGGAGCCGGCCGCTTTGGCGAGGAACGTCAGCGTGAACACCGGCCCGTCACCCGAGACGCCGCCCGCACCTGGCGGACGCGACGCGCTCAGCTGCGCCACGCCCGTCTGCTGGTCTTCGCGATGCGTCAGCACGACGATCTGGCCATCCTTCGAAAGGAATGTCGCGTTGGAGACGTTCAGCAGTTGCAGCTTCCCCGGATCGAAGCTGAGCTGCACCGGGACAGCGCTGATCTCCTGCGCACCGTGTACGTTCACGTTCACCGTGAACGTCGCGCCCGCGGACTGATTCACCGTCGGCGGGTCGAAGGTCAGTTCGCTCGTAGCGGGAGCAGGCGCGGCCGCCGGCGGCTGCCCGGGTGTCGTCGCCGGCTGCACCGGCTGCGCCACGCCA
>CAYWSH010000257.1:0-2094 GCA_964460655.1 uncultured Terriglobales bacterium
TTTGCGTCTACACTATTCCTATGCCTGAGAACCGCGGACGCCAGCACCACTACGAACGTCTGGGCGTCGCGCTGCGCGAAGAGATATCCACGCTCGTCCAAGGTGAGTTGACGGACCCGCGCGTAACGGCAGCGTCGGTCACGGAAGTCCACCTCGCGCCCGACGGCAAATCGGCACACGTCTTTGTCCAGGTCGCCGGCGACGAGGCGCAGCAGAAGGCCGCGATGCAAGGGTTGATGGCGGCGAAGGGATTCATCCGGCACGAGATCACCGAGCGGCTGGGGCTGCGGCACGCGCCCGAGCTGACCTTCGAACTCGACAAATCGGAGCAGTACGGGACTAGAATCGACCAGTTGCTCACCCGCCTCAAGAAGCGGCGATGAGCTGAAAACGCCCGTGGGGAGCGGTTTTCCGGGCAGAGTGAACAGATGCTTGCGGAAGTCCTGAAACACATCGGCGAGCGCCAGCGGTTCGTGCTCACCTCGCACGCGCGGCCCGATGGCGACGCCGTCGGCTCCGTCCTCGCCTGCAGCCAGGTGCTGCGTCAGCTCGGCAAGACCACCGAAGTCATCCTGCGCGACGGCGTGCCCGTCATCTACCAGCCGCTGCCGTTCGCCGGTGAAGTCATCCAGGCCTCCAGCGTCAACGGCCGCTACGACGGCGCCATCATCCTGGAGTGCGACAGCGTGCAGCGTTCGCGCATCGCAGGCCTCGACCGCCACTTCATGATCAACATCGACCACCACCAGAGCGGGCGCGCCTTCGCCGACGTCAACTGGATCGATCCCAGCGCTTGCGCGACCGCCGAGATGATCTATCGCCTGGCGCGGCAGGCGGGCGCCTGCGTCACACCCGAGATCGCCACGTGCCTCTACACCGGGTTGCTGACCGATACCGGCGCGTTCTGCTTCACCGGCGTCAACCAGCGGACGTTCGCGCTGGCACAGGAACTCGTCCGCTGCGGTGCTGATCCCGTCGCCGCCGCGAGGAATGTTTACTTCTCCAACCCGACGTCGAAGATGCGGCTGATGGGCGCGGCCCTCAGCAATCTGAAGCGCGACGGCAGACTGACGACCATGCACGTCACGCGCGCCGACATGGCGCGCTGCGAAGCGCTGGAAGAAGATTGCGAAGGCCTGGTGAACTACGCGCTCGCCATCAACGGCGTCGAGGTCGCGGTGTTCTTCCGCGAACTCGCCGACGGGCGCTGGCGCGTGAGCCTGCGCAGCAAGGGAGCCCTCGACGTCTCGGCGGTTGCGGCGCATTTCGGCGGTGGCGGCCACGGCTGCGCCTCGGGCTTCGCGCTCGATGGACCACTGGAAGCCGCGACCGGGCGCGTGCTCACCGAACTACGTCGCGCCTGCACACATCATTCTTGAAAACCGCCGCGGAGTCGATCGCTGGTGAGGATCGCGATGCGCTCGCAGCGGCGGGCTCGGCGCGCAAGCCGGCCTCGCCCGCTACCCCAGCAATAACGCGCTGTACAATCCCGCCATGCAACCATCGCTCGCGACGCAGGTCGCGTCGTTCCTCGGCGCCATGGTCATTCTCATCGCCTACATCGGGCATCAGTTGCGTTGGATGGACGCGAAGCGCCCGGCGTATAGCCTGATGAACGCCGCCGGCTCCGCTGTGCTCGCCTACATCGCGTTCCGCCCATTCCAGGTCGGCTTCTTCATCATGGAGACGGCGTGGGTCGTCGTGAGTCTGTACGCCCTCTTCCGCCACGAGCCGCGAGGCCAACATTAACGCGGACATTCCAATCGATCCGGATATGCTCGCGACCGGGCTCCTCATCGGCCGGCGGCAGACCTTCTACGATCCGCTGCTGCTCGCGGCGTTCTGTGCTTTCCTTTTCTTTTTTGGACTCGGCGCCTTTGGCCTGACCGGCGCCGACGAGCCGCGCTACGCGCAGATCGCGCGCGAGATGCTGCAACGCAACGACTGGGTCGTGCCCACCCTCAACGGCACACCGTGGCTCGAGAAGCCCATCCTTTATTACTGGGAAGCGATGCTCGCCTACTCGGTCTTCGGTGTCAGCGATTGGGCGGCGCGCCTGCCTTCGGCGTTCTCCGCGACGCTGCTGGTCTTTGC
>CAYWSH010000257.1:2194-3891 GCA_964460655.1 uncultured Terriglobales bacterium
GCCGCCCTCGACGCGGCACTCATCACGGCTTCCAGCGCGGCCGTCATCGGCTTTGCGCGTGGCGCCTCCACCGACATGCCACTGGCCGCGAACCTGTGCATCGCGCTGCTCTGCTGGTTCCGCTGGTACCGCGAGTATTTCGCCAACGAACGCCGCCGGCACGGATGGTTGCTGACGTTTTACGTGTTCATGGCGCTGGCAACGCTGGCCAAGGGGCCGGTCGCGCCTGCGCTCGCGGCACTCATCATTGCGAGCTTCGTCCTGCTGCGCCGCGAGCCCCGCTTCATCCTGCGCACGCTGTGGTGGCCGGGCGTGCTCGCCTTTCTCGCGCTCACCGCGCCATGGTACTGGCTGGTGGAACTGCGCACGGGCACTTTCTTCCGCGTCTTCTTTCTCGAGCACAATCTGGCGCGCTTTGCGACGGATGTCTATCGCCACCGCCAGCCCTTCTGGTACTACGTGCCCGTCCTGCTCGCGTCGCTCGGACCGTGGATGATCTACGGCGTGGCGGTATTCGTCACCGCAGCGCGCAAATGGAAAGAGCTGTCGCAAGCGCGTGATGATTCGGCAGCGGCGCTGACGCAGTTTCTCCTGGTGTGGGGCATCGCTCCGATCATCTTCTTTTCATTCTCGCAGTCGAAGCTGCCGGGCTACATCCTGCCCGCGATCCCGGCGTGGACGCTCCTGCTCGGACAATGGCTCAACGAGCGCTACATCACGGACGAACCGGTCAGGCTCAGCTGGCTCATCCCCCACGCCACCGTTGTCTCCACGCTTCTGCTCGCGGCCGCTCTGCTTCCCTATCAGTTGCTCGCGCTGCCGGTACCGCGAGCGGGCCGGCTCCTCGCCGGTGTCTGCGCCGTGGCGGCCCTCGTCGGCATCGTGTGGACCGTCAAGGCGAACGGCCTGCGGCTGCTGCGCTTTGCCACGCTCGTACCTGTCGTGATTGCCACGGCATTGATCCTGCGCTTCGACGCGCCGGCGCTCGATGCCAGGCTCTCGACGCGGCCACTGGCGGCGCAGATCGCGGCCATGGAGACGAAGCCGCTGCCCGTCACCGTCTCCGGCGTGCCGCGGCAGATCGAATACGGATTGAACTTTTACCTTGATCACACGATCGCGAACTACGACCGCGGCGAGACACCTCCAGCCGAACACATCATCGTCACGCGTGCGGGAAGCGAGAATGATTTGCGGGCGCATCTCGCCGACCGACGCGTCGTCAAGCTCGGCGATTTCCCAACGCAGAAGCTGGAAATCTATTGGGTTGGGAGCGTCGGATCAGCGGCGCAGATGCACCAACACTAGCGGGCGAGGCCGGCTTGCGCGCCGAGCCCGCCGCTACGAGCGCATCTGTGTACTTGCGTAGCGATCGGCCCACGAGCGGTTTTTAATAATAAAGATATTTTCGCCACTTCGCGTCGCTGCGCCCCAGCATGCGGATCAAGTGCCGGCTGGTGTGCAGATTGAACGAGCGCGGCTCGCGCAGCAGCTTCATGCCGGCCTCGTGCGACATCTGGTTGCCTTTGCGGCGATTGCAGGTGTGGCAGCAGGCGACGAGGTTCTCCCAGCTCGAGGCGCCGCCGCGCGACCGCGGGATGACGTGGTCGAGCGTCAGTTCGGTCGCAGGCAACGCGACCGAGCAGTACTGGCAGGTGTTGCGGTCGCGCAGCAGGATGTTCTTGCGCGAGAGCGCG
>CAYWSH010000258.1:0-3842 GCA_964460655.1 uncultured Terriglobales bacterium
TTGCGTGGCCGTTGCGCGCCATGGCCAGGAACGCCTCGTGGACGCGCGTGTCGGCGCTCAGCTCGGGGTGAAAGGTAGCGGCCATGATGTTGCCCTGGCGAACGAGCACCGGCTCGCCTTTTTCGCGCGCGAGGACCTCCACGTCCTTGCCGACGCGGGTGAAGCGCGGCGCGCGGATGAAGACGGCTTCCAGCGGCCCGCCGGGCAGGGAAGTCTCGATCTGGTCGATGAAGCTATCGATCTGCCGGCCGTAAGCGTTGCGCGCGATGGAGATGTCGAGCGCCGCGAGCGACGCCTGCGGCGGATTCTGGACTTCACGCGCCAAGAGAATCGCGCCGGCGCAGGTGCCGAACGTCGGCTTGGCGCGGACGAAGTCGCGCAACTTCGTCAGGAACGACTCGGGAAGAAGCTTAAGAAACGTCGTGGATTCGCCGCCGGGGATGATGAGCGCGTCGACATCGTCGAGCTGGTCGGCACGGCGCACCAGCACGGCAGGCGCGCCAAGCTCTTCGACACGGCGACGATGCGCGTCGAAGTCACCCTGCAGGGCGAGGATGCCGACTTTGAGTTCCTCAGGACGCATACGAAACGAAAAACTTGCCGCAGATCAACGCGGATAGACGCAGATCAGAAAAACCACGCTTCAATTTGATACTGATAATCGAGCATCCAAGGACTTATCTGGCGCTGACTTCGCAACGGTCAGCGTGCCGCTAATTGCGTTGAAAGTCGAACAAGCTATGAAGTACTGGTACGCGCCATACGGGATTGCACGTCGAAAATACCCATTCTTGTCTGTTCGGATCGTAATGATGCGTTTTGGGTTTGGATTCGGGCGCAGTTGAATAAACGCTCTAGGCAGCGGACCGCTTAAGCCTGTGACGCGGCCATGAACGTCTCGAACGACAGCATTAATTCCGTCATCAATTGTGTGGATATCCAGCCGCACGAAACCCTCGAACTTTCCGTCAAATTCGCTCTTACCGTACTTGCCGACACCGCCCTCTGTGCAGTTCCACTGTGCGGCGCAGGGCAGCGCCAAGAGAACGACCGATACGCTTAGAACCGCTGTCCGCATGAAAACACCCTGCCGCAGATCAATGCGGATCGACGCAGATCAGAAGAATCTGCGGTGATCTGCGTTCATCTGCGGCGAGATTTACCAACCGCGCGTTTGCAACATGGCTTTCTCTTCGAGCGCGGCGACGGCCAATCCCTTCATCGCGCCGGTGAGGTCTTCGGACACCTCGAGCAGCACCTTGGGATCGTTGTAGTGCGTGGTCGCCAGGACGATCGCCTTGGCGCGGCGGTACGCGTCATCGGGCTCGCAGAAGTTGATCGAGTCCTTCATGAAGATGCCGGAGCCGACGAAGCAGGCCTCGGCGCCGAGCTGCATCACGAGCGCCGCGTCGGCAGGGGTCGCGATGCCGCCGGCGGAGAAGTTCGGCACGGGCAGCTTGCCTTCGCGCGCCACCATGCGGACGAGTTCGTACGGCGCCGCGTGTTCTTTCGCTTTTGCGTAGAGCTCTTCTTCGCCGAGGATGGTGAGGATCTTCATCTCCTGCACGATCTGGCGCATGTGCTTCACCGCGTGCACGACGTCACCGGTGCCGGCTTCGCCCTTGGTGCGGATCATGGCCGCGCCTTCCGCGATGCGCCGCAACGCCTCGCCAAGATTTCGCGCGCCGCAAACGAACGGGACCTTGAACGCGTGCTTATCGACGTGGTGGGCCTCGTCGGCGGGCGTGAGGACTTCCGATTCGTCGATGTAATCCACGCCGAGCTCTTGCAGTACCTGGGCTTCCGCGAAGTGTCCGATACGGCACTTCGCCATCACCGGGATGGAGACGGTCGCCATGATCTCGCGGATCTTCTTGGGCGAGGCCATGCGGGCGACGCCGCCTTCGGCGCGGATCTGTGCGGGAACACGCTCCAGGGCCATGACGGCGGCGGCGCCGGCCTTTTCGGCGATCTCGGCCTGCTCGGCGTTGGTGACGTCCATGATGACGCCGCCCTTGAGCATCTCGGCCAGGCCGGTCTTGAGGCGCAATCCGTTGTTGTTGCCGTTGTTCGTCATGAAAAACCTCGCTCGCGCGGTCCTCTCGGCCCACACGCTCTGCTCAGATGTCCGGAACCTATTATTCTACAACCCATTCACCACGAAGGCACGAGGACACGAAGAACTTGAGGAGCGTCATCCTGAGGGCGCGAAGTGGGCGCCCGAAGGATCCCACGGATGTGTGCGTCATTAAGACCCTTGGAACGCTTTTCGGGCCTGGAAGCTCGCAGCTTTGTTTGTTGTACCGACGATGCGGGGATCCTTCGGCCAAAGGCAGGCCTCAGGATGACGCGGGTTTAAGAGGTTCTTTGTGCCTTCGTGGTGAATCTAAGTCAGCGTGGAATACCGCGACCATCTCGTGACCGCGGGCAGCGCGCTGAAGCGCTGGTTCATTGCTACGTGCTATGACGCGGCGGCCGTCGGCGCGATGTGGGCCGCCGGACTCTGGATCATCGGCGTGCCGTGGGCGCCGGTGTGGGCGGTGATCGGGGCGGCGTGTCAGTTCATCCCGAACATCGGACCGGCGATCTCGGTCGTCCCGCCGGCGGTGCTGGGCGCGATCACCGGCGGCTGGGAGAGGATGCTGTATGTCCTGATCCTGTACGCCATCATCGTGGTGATCGACGGCCTCGTACTCCAGCCGTACCTGATGAGGCGCATGAACCGCGTGCCGATTTGGGCGTCGATCGTCGCGCCGCTGGTGTTGGGTTTTTTCTTCAGCTTCTGGGGCGTGCTGGCTGCGGCGCCGATACTGGCGATCGTATATGCGTTCAGGAGACCACAGCTGACCGCGGAGGCGCAGAGACGCGGAGAAGGACTGAGTCACTAAGGCACGACACGCACGAAGAAGCTCAGTTCGGCGCCGTCGTAGCGGCCCGTGATCTTCCGGCAACCACGCGAGACCGTCAGTGACTAATCCCACGGCTTAACGAGTAAGACAAAACTGAGCTTGTCCTGTCCGTATTCGCCGGTAATCTCCCAACAGCCGGCAGCGGGAATGACGACGCCGGTAAGCATAGCCGTCCGTGGGCGCGAGAACGCGGTGGTCGGGTCGCGATCGACGAATGTCTCGGGACCGTCCAAGCGCCTTCCGTAAACAACTAGGCGCGGCTTCGGCTCGTTGCGCCAGTCATAGCCCTGCCGCCACCAGAAGATTTTCTCAACATATGGGCTGCGGCGATTGAAGCCGTGCCAGGTTCCAGCGTCGGACAAGCTTACCCAGAGGGCCGGGCTGCCATAGTAAAAGCTATCCGACCTCGCCTGATTCCAGTAAGGGAAAGGCGGTACGAATGGGTGATCCGGCCGCCGCGTCACGGGGCAATCGCCTGCTGAAGCCAACGCCGGTAGCACAGCGATAACGAAGGCGACGGCTGTTTGTCGGAGTATGCGAATGAAGTACATAAGCCCCTCTCAAGGGCGGAAGACGCGCCCTCAGGATGACGCCTTTTTCTCGGTAATGTTAGCAGCGATAGGGCTCCCTCGCTGCGCTCGGGATGTAAGAAAAAGCCGCTCGCCGCGTTATAATCAGGTGTTTGTCACGACGCGAGGATTCCTATGTCTGGCCACTCTAAATGGGCCACCATCAAGCACAAGAAGGGCGCTCTTGACGCGAAGCGCGGCAAGATCTTCACGCGCCTGATCAAAGAAATCACCATGGCGGCGAAGTCGGGCGGCGATCCCGAAAAGAACCCCCGTCTGCGTACGGCGGTGCAGGCTGCCAAGGCCGAGAACATGCCGGCCGACAACATCAAGCGCGCCATCCAGCGCGGCACCGGCGAGCTGC
>CAYWSH010000259.1:0-3816 GCA_964460655.1 uncultured Terriglobales bacterium
ACTTACGCATGGTGGTTCTCCTTGTATGAACGCCGCCCGCCCAACAGTGGACGCAATCCTCGTGCATGCGCCCTCTGCCGTCGTCAGGAGGTGGTTGACGCAATCCTCGTGCATGCGCCCTCACACTGACGCCGGGCAGCCCATCACCCATTGGGTGATTTGGTGATTCGCGATCGCGTGACTTGAGAATCACCGGATCCGGAAATCACCGAATCGCCCAATGTTCTAGTGGCCGTGCGCCGTGGCCTCGCTCAGGTACACCGTGGCCAGCAGCACAAAAATATAAGTCTGGATGAACGACACGCCGATGTGCAGCCCCATGAAGATCACGGGCACGCCGATCGGGACCAGCGAGAAGAAGACCAGCGTCACCATGTCGCCGGCGAACATGTTCGCGAACAAGCGGATGGTGAGCGACAGCACGCGCGCCATGTGGCTGAAGATCTCGATGGGCAGCATCAGCGGCGCGAGCCAGGTCACCGGTCCCATGAAGTGCTTCACGTAGCCGATGCCGTTCGCGCGCAGTCCCTGGTAGTGGTAGTAGAACCACGTGACCAGCGCGCAGCCGAGCGGCACCGAAGGCGTTGCCGTCGGCGCTTCGAACGCCGGCACCAGCCCGATCAGGTTCGACGTCAGGATGAACATGCCGAGCGACAGCAGATACGGCGTATAGCGCTCGTAGTCGTGCCCGCCGATGATCTCGTGGCTCTGCTCCTGCACGAATCCGCGCGCTGCTTCTATGACGTGTTGCAACGCGCCCGGGTTATCAACGGAAATGCGCGCCCGCAGGATCAGGAAAACGAGCGTCAGGATGAGCAGAACAAGCACCTGCATCGCGACCGCGTTCGTGATCGGCGCCTGCGGAAACTTGGGATGAATGCCAAGCGCGAGCAGGAGCGACGTCACCGGCCCCGCCAGCAGGTGGTTCAGCAGCTCGGTGAATGGCAGTTGTTCGGGCATTGCCTAGGTCCCGCGCCGCAGCGCTACATACGCTTCGTAGCCCGCCTCGGCGAGCAGCGCGGCCACCGGCAAGAGCAGGCCCACACCAAAGCCGTAGAAAGCTGCACGGGAACTCATGAATATAACATAGGCCGCGAGGCCGACTGCGGCGTAGCGCGCGAGGAAGCGCCAAACGATGCGCCCGCCGTGTTCGTTACTTTCGTACTCCCCGGGGTTCATTCTGACGACGCGCGCGCCGAGCGCGTTCACCGCACGGCTTAGCGCTACGAAGTTCTCGTATCCCAGCGCCGCGCCGACGGCACACCCCACCGCCGCCGGCCACTGCCACGCCAACCAGCAGATGATGACGGCTGGCAACGCGCAGACGAGCGTCCCGCGACTCACGCGCGCCACCGCTCCGTCGAGAAATCGTTCTTCGGCGCTCATGTGTCGGAACTCATCTTCAGCACGCTGCGGATCATCTGCACAAATCCAACGACCGACCCGAAGATCACTCCACCCAAGATCGCGTACGGCCAATGCAGATAATGATCGATCGCCACCCCGAGAAAGAACCCCAGCAGCACCGCAGCCGGGATGATGAACCCGATCTCCGAATAACGCGCGATCTTCGCCCACGCGTTCTCGTCATCGCGCTGCGGCTCGTTGCCGGACATACCTTTATTGTAGAGACGTAGCTCTGCTACGTCTCGCTCTGAACGTGTCTGCGGATCCTAGGTTTGGCGTCAAGCGTAGAGCGAAGGGCGTAAAGCTCTTAGCGCAGCAACTCGGCCACACTCGCCGCCTGCGGCACTTGCAGCGTCCAGTTGGCCACGCGGATGAACCACTCCGGGAAGACGCCGATATAGATCGTGGCAATGGCCGTCGTCGCGAGCGCGAGCGCGACGCCCGGCGAAAGGTGCACGGGTTCGCTGTCCAGCGCTTCCCGTATGAACATCGCATTCGCTACGCGCAGGTAGTAGTACATCGAGACCGCGACGTAGGCGACGGCGATCGTCGCCAGCACGTAGTGCTGCGTCTCGATCAGGCTGAGGAAGATGAAGTACTTGCCGTAGAAACCGGCCAGCGGCGGGATGCCCGCCAGTGACAGCAGGAACAGCAGCATCAGCACGGCTTCGGTCGGCGCTTTGAAGAACAGGCCGCTGATGTCATCCATCTCGTCGCCGATGATGTCGCGCCGCCGCAGCGACGTGATCACCGCGAACACGCCCAGATTCATGAACGTGTAGACGAGCAGATAAACGATGATGCCTTTCACGCCCGTGATGCTCGGCGTGGTCGCTGTGCCCGCGACCAGGCCCAGCAGCATGTAGCCGACGTGCGCGATCGAGCTGTAGGCGAACAGGCGCTTCGTGTTCGTCTGCGTGATGGCGGCGAGGTTGCCGCCGGTCATCGTTGCGACGGCGACGAACACCACGAGCGGCAGGTACATCGGCCGCAGCGGGTTCAATCCATACAAGAAGATGCGCAGCAGCAGCGCCCAGGCCGCCGCTTTGCCGGCCACGGACATGAAGCCGGTGATGGCCGTCGGCGCGCCTTCGTACGCATCGGGCGCCCACTGGTGGAACGGCACCGCCGCGATCTTGAAGAACAGGCCGGCGGCGGTGGTGATCAGGGCCAGCACGGCGATCGGCCCGGCTTGCGGCTTGCCGGCCATCTGCTCATGCAGTCGCATCGCGATCTGTGTCACATTGGTGCTTCCGCTTAGTCCGTAAAGCAGCGAGAGGCCATACGCGAATATCCCCGAAGAGAACGCGCCCAGCAGCAGATACTTCAGCGCCGCTTCGTTCGAGCGGCGGTCGCGCCGCAGGAAGCCGACCAGTACGTAGGTCGAGATGGCCATCAACTCTAGGCCGATGAACAACAGCACGATGTCCTGCCCGGCCGCCATGCACATCATGCCGATCACCGAGAACAGGATGAGCGCGTAGTACTCGCCGTGCTGTTCCTGCTCCACGTCGAGATACTTCACCGACATCAGGATGGTGATCGCCGCCGCCACCAGGAACAAGTAAGAGAAGAAGATGGCGAATGGGTCCATCACCCACGCGCCCATGTAGCCGGTGTGGATCGGCATGCGTCCGGCGGCTTCGGCGAGCGCGAACGCATGCTGCAGCTTGATCAACGCCGCCGTCGAGAAGCCCAATCCGCCGAACGCGACCCAGGCATTAATGTGCTTCCACTCCGGCGGAAGCCAGGCATCGATCAGCAACAGACCCAGCGCGAACAGCGTGAGCATGATCACCGGCAGCGAGAGCAGGTAATCAGCGCTGGTGAAGAATTGTGAGGTCTGGATCAATGCGCCGTCTCCGGAGCGCCGGCGTCTCGCCGGCTCTCCTTCACTTCCGCTTCCACCGCCTTATCCAGCCCCGGATAATCTGGCCGCACCACCCGCACCGTCTGGTTCACCGGCTGCTCCAGCAGGCGGAAGAACGGCTTCGGATACACGCCGATCCACACCGCCAGGATCAGCAGTGGTACGAATGTCGCCAGCTCGCGCGCCGTCAGGTCATGCAGGTGCTCGTTCTTCGGATTGTTGATCGGCCCGAAGAATACGCGCTGATAGAGCCACAGCAGGTATGCGGCGCCGAGCACGACACCAGCCACTGCCCACGCTGCCCACGAGCGCTGCTCCATGTACGTGCCTTGCAGGATGGTGAACTCGCCGACGAAGCCGTTCAGCAACGGCAAGCCGAGCGACGACATGAACATGATGAGCGTGATGGTGGCGTACACCGGCATGATGTTCGAAATACCGCCGTACTCGGCGATCTCGCGCGTGTGCCGCCGCTCATACAGGATGCCGACGATCAAGAACAGTGCGCCGGTCGAGATGCCGTGGTTGATCTGCTGGAT
>CAYWSH010000260.1:0-2616 GCA_964460655.1 uncultured Terriglobales bacterium
AACATGCCGGCCGACAACATCAAGCGCGCCATCCAGCGCGGCACCGGCGAGCTGCCCGGCGTCTCGTATGAAGAGTTCGCGCTAGAAGGCTACGGCCCGGGCGGCGTGGCCCTGCTGGTGGACATCTCTAGTGATAATCGCAACCGCACGGTAAGCGAGATCCGCCACGCGTTCGGCAAGAACGGCGGCAACATGGCCGAAGCCGGCGCGGTGGCGTGGATGTTCCACAAGAAGGGCTCGATCGTGGTGCCGAAGGCGAAGGCCAGCGAAGAGGACCTGATGAACATCGCGCTCGAAGCCGGCGCCGACGATATCCGCGACGACGGCGAGAACTGGGAGATCGTGACCGACCCGTCGAGTTTCGAAGGTGTGCTCACCGCGGTGAAGAACGGCAAGATCGAACCGGCCCACGCCGAGGTGGCGATGCTGCCGCAGAACTACATCAAGCTGGAAGGCGCGCAGGCGAACACGATGATCCGCCTGATGGAAGCGCTGGAAGACCACGACGATGTGCAGCACGTCTACTCGAACTTCGACATCGACGCCGACAAGCTGGCCGAGGTGGCGGGGTAAGGGTCAGGAGTCGGTAGTCAGGAGTCAGGAGTCAGAAAAAATGCAGCCCGGCCACCCCCGGCCGGGCTTTTCGTTTTCAAGATGCCGTCATGCTGAGCGGAGTCCGCCGCGGCGGACGGAGTCGAAGCATCCCTATAGCTAATCCAAGCCCGAGGTGCTATAGGGATCCTTCGACTTCGCAACTCTTCCGGCTTCGCCGGAAATGTTGGCTGCGCTCAGGATGACGGCGTAATTGTGACCTCTACTTCTCTGTCCTGACGTACTCCCCGGTCGTCGCATCCACATCCACGGTTAGCCTCGCATCGCGGCGCGATGTCCCGAAGCTGACGTGCCAGATGAGCTGGTTCGTGCGCGCGTCCCAATCGAGCAGAAAGGCGACGGGCTGGGCTTTGTCTTTTTTGATGAGCGCCTCGCCGCCGTGCTTCAGCGCGGCAGCCACGGCGGCATCGGAATCCTGCTTGAGGAATTGCGGATCGAAGACCTGCGTCGAGGAATTGCTCGGGTTGTAGGTGTCTTCCGTACCCTGGTTGATGCCGCGCTCCGGAGCGTCTTCACCGCTGCTGCCGGACCACACGACCGCTTTGGCGGTGCGCCGACTCGGCGACGCAAAGATGGCGCGCCACACAGCAGCCTTGCCGTCCTGTGCGGCCGCGTCCTTCAGCGGCTGCGATTCCACGCGGATGGGCCGCGCGTCGCCCGCCCATCCGCGGGCAGTCGCGTAGAGCTTCTGGAAAGCGGTGCGAGCGGAGATCGTCTCGGTGGCTTGCGGAGCGGCTTTGGCGGGCGCAGCTTTGGGTTCGGCGGTCTTCGCGGGTTCGGAGCTGCAGCCGGCGAGGAAAAGAACAGCAACAGCTAAGAAGGTGGCGTTCGTTTTCACGAGAATATTTTATATGAGCGCGTTGGGCTGCTAATGTTCCGTAGGGACACAACTTCCGTTAGTCTCGACACGACATGGACTCCAACCTCGAACGTCTGCAGGAGGAGTTGCAAGCCATCCTGGCGGATGCGTCGCCATCGCAGATCGCCCGCAAGACGCGACCCGGGAAGTGGTGCGCTGCCGAGATCCTGGAACATCTTTCCATCACCTACTGCCACACGGCGCGACTGTTTGAGAAGGTCCTGACCACCACGCAGCGCCGGGTGAAGCGCCGCACGCTGCGCGACCGCGCCATGCAGTTCGTGGTGATCACGCTCGGTCACATGCCGCACGGCCGCCAGGCGCCCGACATGACGATCCCCAAAGGCATCTCGCCCGAGCGGGTCATGAGCGACGTCAGCAGCAACCTGGCACGCATGACCGAGCTGCAGGCCGAGGTCGCCAAGCGCTTCGGCAGGAAAAAGATCGGGCAACACCCGGTGTTGGGCGCACTAACCGCGCGCCAGTGGGCGAAGTTCCACTGGGTGCACGGGCGGCACCACCTGAAGCAGGTGCGGGAACTGCTGGCGGCGGACAAGCGCCGATAAGCGCAGATCAGCCTCCTCTTGTTGTCATCCCGAGTCCGCCACGGCGGACGAAGCCAAGGAGATTATTTGCCGTCGTATGCGGCTTGCAGCTTGGCGATGTCGAGCTTCTGCATCTGGAGGAGAGCTTGCATGGCGCGTGCTGCGCCTTCACCCTGCATCAGCTTGCCGAGCGCGGTGGGGACGATCTGCCAGGACAGCCCGAACCTGTCCTTCAGCCAGCCGCACTGGCTGGGTGCGCCGCCGCCGGCGATGAGCTTCTCCCAGTAGTGATCGATCTCCTGCTGGTTCTCGCAATTCACAACGAACGAGATGGCTTCCGTGAACTTGAATCGCGGGCCGGCGTTCAGCGCCGTGAATTCCTGTCCATCGAGGCTGAACTTCGCGATCATGACGCTGCCCTTGAGGCCGGGCCCGGCGTCGCCGTAGCGCGCGAGGTGCGTGACCTTGGAATTCTTGAAGATGGAAACATAGAAGTTCGCGGCTTCTTCGGCCTGCGTGTCGAACCATAGAAAGGGAGTGATCTTGGACATGGCGTGAGGGTAAATGAAATCCACCACGAAGACACGAGGGCACGAAGGA
>CAYWSH010000260.1:2716-3797 GCA_964460655.1 uncultured Terriglobales bacterium
GGGAGGCTCTCTTGACGAACATCACGGCAGTGCACGGGCGGCAGGTGCTGGATTCACGTGGGAACCCGACGGTCGAGGCGGAGGTCCAGGTTGCGTCGGGCAGGATGGGGCGCGCGATCGTGCCGAGCGGCGCGTCCACCGGCGAGCACGAAGCCATTGAGCTGCGCGACGGCGGCAAGCTCTACGGCGGCAAGGGAGTAACGAAAGCCGTCGCGAACGTGAATGGCCCGATCGCCAAGGCGCTTATGGGGGCGGACGCGGCCGATCAACGTGCTCTCGACAACCAAATGATCGCCCTCGACGGTACGCCGAACAAGGCGAAGCTGGGAGCGAACGCCATCCTTGCGGTCTCGATGGCGGCCGCGCGGGCTGCGGGTTCGCGCAGGTTGTACCGCTATCTCGGCGGCGTGGACGCCAGCGTATTGCCGACGCCGATGATGAACATCTTGAACGGCGGCGCACACGCCGACAGCAACGTCGACTTCCAGGAATTCATGGTCATGCCCGTGGGCGCGACGTCTTTCAGTGAGGCGTTGCGGTGGGGAACGGAGACGTTCCACACGCTGAAGGGCGTGCTGAGGAAGCGCGGCTACAACACGGGCGTGGGCGATGAAGGCGGCTTTGCGCCGTCGCTGAAGTCGAATGTCGAAGCGATCGAACTGGTGCTGGAGGCGATCACACAGGCGGGGTACAAGCCGGGCAGCCAGATCGCGGTGGCGCTCGATCCGGCCTGCAGCGAGCTCTACAAAGAAGGCAAGGGCAAGTACCTGTTCTGGAAGTCGGACAAGCAGAAGAAGACGTCGGATGAGATGGTGAAGTATTGGGCCGACTGGGTGCGGCAGTATCCCATCGTGTCGCTCGAAGACGGGCTGGCGGAAGACGACTGGGACGGGTGGCGCGCGCTGACGAAAGAGATCGGCGGCAAAGTGCAGCTCGTCGGCGACGACTTGTTCGTGACCAACGTGAAACGACTGCAGCAAGGCATCGATTCCGGCGTGGCGAATTCCATCCTCATCAAAGTCAACCAGATCGGCACGGTGAGCGAGACGCTCGACGCCATCAACCTGGCGCGGCAGAACGG
>CAYWSH010000261.1:0-3771 GCA_964460655.1 uncultured Terriglobales bacterium
TGGTGCCGCCGCATCTTGTCGCCAATCCAGCCAGCAGCCAGCGCTTTCGCCAGGAGGCGCGCACCCTCTCGCATCTGAATCACCCCAATATCGCCACCATCTTCGAGTTCGACACTGCCGACGGGGTCGAATTCCTGGTCATGGAATTGGTGGTCGGTGTTTCGTTGCGTCAGCGACTCAGTGCGGGACCGCTGCCACCGCCGGAATTCCTCGCGCTGGGCCTGCAGCTCGCCCAGGCGCTTGCGGCAGCGCATGCCGCCGGCGTCATTCATCGCGACCTCAAGCCCGAGAACGTGATGGTCACGCCCGCGGGCGTCTTGAAAGTGCTGGACTTCGGCCTGGCGAAGTTCATGGCGGCAGAAGCCGCAAAGTCCGCCGTCGTCACTGCCAGCTATGTCACCGACGACAGTGCGCATGTCGGCACCGCGCCGTACATGCCTCCCGAGCAGCTGCGTGGCGCACCGCCCGGCCCGCCCGGCGATATTCATGCTGCCGGCGCCGTGCTCTATGAAATGGCGACCGGCCAGCCCGCCTTCCCGGAGCGCGGCCCGCTGCTGGTCGACGCGATCTTGAACCGCATGCCGGCGCCGCCGCAGACACTGAATCCGGAGCTACCGCCCGCGCTCAACGCGATCATCGGGAAAGCGCTGGCGAAGGACCCCGCCCACCGATACGCCTCCGCTGCGGACCTTGCCGCCGCCTTGCAACAGGCCGCCGCGACCTCACCGCCCGCCCTCATGCGACGGCGGCAGAAGTGGTTGGGCGCCGGAGTCGCTGTCCTCATCATGGCGGGTGCGCTCGTTACCTGGCTCATGCTGCGCGGAGCGGCCGCGACACCGATCCAGTCGCTCGCCGTCTTGCCGCTCGCCAATCTCTCCGGCGACCCGCAGCAGGACTACTTCGCCGACGGCATGACCGAAGAGCTCACCAGTGATCTGGCCAAGATCGCGTCGTTGCGCGTCATCTCGCGCACTTCGGTGATGCAATACAAGAACGTGCGCAAGCCGGTGGCCGACATTGCGCGCGAGCTGCACGTCGATGGCATCATCGAAGGCTCCGTCTTGCGCTCTGGCGAGCGCGTGCGCATCACCGCACAGCTCATCAACGCGCGCGCCGACCGCCACCTCTGGTCGGAAAGCTATGAGCGTGATCTGAAAGACGTGCTCGCGTTGCAGAGCGAGGTGGCGCATGCCATTGCCGGCGCGGTCAGCGCCCACCTGACCGCACAGGAGCAGCTGCGCCTGACGCAGTCCCACTCCGTGGATCCGCGCGCCTACGATCTCTACCTGCGCGGTCGCTCTCACGCTTACCGTGAAAACCCGGCCGATATACAGCAGGCCATCGATCTGCTGCGGCAGTCCATCCAACTGGATCCGTCGTTCGCACGTGCCTATGCCTGGCTCGCCAACTGCTACGACGTCCGCGTGACGTTCTTCGATCCCAGCGACGGCTCGGCTGCCGAACAGGCGTTCGCCCTCGTGCAAAAGGCCCTTGATCTGGACCCAAACGCCGCCGAGTCGCACTTGGAAATGGGCAGGCTGCTGTGGACACCCAGCCGCCGCTTCGATCATCAGAACGCCATTCGCGAGTTGCGACGTGCCATCGCACTTGACCCCAATCTCGACGAAGCCCACCACCAGCTCGGTTTGATCGAAAGCCACATCGGCCTGTTCGACGAGGCCATCGCCGAGTCGCGGAAGGCCCTCGAGCTCAACCCCGGCAACATGCTCGCTTCACTTCGTATCGGCGTCGGGCTGCTTTACCAGGGCAAGTATCAGGAGGCGCTCGATGTCTTCCAAAAGGTCCCATTGGAAGCGCAACCCTCACTGGTCGCCTACCAGGATGCCTGGACGATGTCGTACCTCGGCCGCGTGGACGAGGCGTTGCAGTTCACCGCCGGCTTCTTGAAGCAAGACCCTGACAGCGGCGGATTGGTCAGCAGCACGCGCGCGATGTTGTATGCGCTCAAGAACGATGGCAAGCACGCGGAGGCGGAGATCAACGCCGCCATCGCCCGCCGTGGCCATTTCATCCACTTCCATCACACTGCCTACAACATCGCGTCCGCTTACGCCTTGCTCCACAAGCCGGAGCAATCCATCGACTGGCTCCGCCAGGCTGCCGATGACGGTTATCCCTGTTATCCGCTCTTCTTGCAGGACCCGCACCTCGATAATCTGCGCACCGCCCCGGCGTTTACCGCATTTCTCGCCGAACAGCGCAAGATCTTTGAGGCGAACAAGGCGGTCGCACTTCGCTAGAACGACCGTCAGTCGTCGAACGGCCGCGCCGCCGCCGCATCTTCCGCGACTATCTCCGCATCGCCCGCCGCGAGCCGCTGCTTGCGAGTCATCGCATCCCAGATGCCCCATGCGTAGAACGCCGCCAGCAACGCCATGCACCAGTGGGCGAGGGCGACGTACCGGGCTTGGATCACGCCGATCGACCATCCGAAGTAGCGCGTCAGATTGAACATGTCGCTGGGTCCGCGCTCGTCGACTTCGTCCACCCAGTCGGCGATCCTTTCGAAGCCGCCCGCCCAGATGAAATAAGCAGCCATGAACGAGATGGCGCCCACCAACAGCAAGCCCCAGCGCGCCTGGTGCCGCCGCAACTTGCTGCGCGGCCGCGCATAGAACGTCAGCATGAGCGCCGTGCCGAGAAAGAACCGGCCCGCCTCCCCACCGAAAGAAAAGAGCCCTTGCGCCTGGAAATCAGAGAGCGCTGCGCCGATCACCACCACCATCGCGCCGCACACCGCTGCCGCCACCCAAAACCAGCGTTCCTTCCGCCACGCGATGTAGCCACCAAAGCCGATCGCCGCGAACAGTGCGAGGCTGAACAGGCGGTAGCGCCCCCCGATGATCGTGAACCACGCCGTCGGCACGGCGATGTACCCACACATCCACGCAGTCACTGCGTGTCCGCCTTCGTGCAACCACATGCTGAGGATGTGCGACAAAGTCGGGAATCCCGCCGCGATCGCACTTCCCACCACAAGTGCCGCGGGTAGCCCCGCGATGCGGCAGATGAATTCGTTGTGCGCGCGCCGCTGTGCTTCTGCAAGTTTTTCAGGATCGACGGCCCGCACCACCGCAACACCGGGTGCCCCATCCTGAGCGCCTGCAGTTGGCGCGAAGGGTGGGACAACGAGTGCAGGACCCACCGTCGCATTCGCAGTGGGAGTGAATCGCGAAAAGATGACGCCGCAACGCAGGCATTCCGTTGTTTGTTGCTCGTGCTCGAAGTGGCATTTCGGGCATTGCATGACAAACAAAACCTAACGCAGAGGACGCAGGGGACGCAGAAAATCAACGCCAAGAATCAAAAATGCAAAATGAGAGAGCGCCGACGGCGCCTTCATTTTGCATTTTTCACTTTGCATTTTGAATTCTTGTCTACTCTGCGTCCTCTGCGTCCTCTGCGTCAGGTTTTCGCCTACTCGACCGTCACCGACTTCGCCAGGTTCCGCGGCTGGTCCACGTCGCAGCCGCGCCGCACGGCGATGTGGTACGCCAGCAACTGCAGCGGCACGATCTCCAGGATCGGCAATAGAAGTTCCGGCGCCGGCGGCACGAAGAAGACGTGGTCTGCCGCCTCGTGGATCTCGTTGTCGCCTTCGGTGGCGATGGCGATCACGCGTCCCGAGCGCGCCTTCACCTCTTTGAGGTTCGAAAGCGTCTTCTCGTAGCGCGTCACCGAACCGGAATCATTCTTGTCGCACGTCGCGATGATCACCACCGGCAGGTTCTCGTCGATGAGCGCGTTCGG
>CAYWSH010000262.1:0-3767 GCA_964460655.1 uncultured Terriglobales bacterium
GCGCCGCCCAGCCGCTGATGCGCGACACCGCGAAGATCGGCGTGAACAGGTCGATGTCGAGGCCGAGCACGTAGTACGTGGTTGCGGAATAGAAGTCGACGTTGGCGTTGAGCTTCTTCTCGCGCTTGATGTACTCCTCGATGCCGCGCTGCATCTCGAACCACTTCGGTTTGCCGCTCGATTTCCCGAGCTCCTCCGACATCTTGCGGAGGTGCGTCGCGCGCGGGTCTTCGGTGTGATAAACGCGATGCCCGAACGCCGGGACCTTTTTCTTGTCTTTCAGCATCGCAGCGACGTGCTGGACGGGGTCTTCGCCGGCTTTGTCGATCGCCAACAGCATGCGCATTGCGGCTTCATTGGCGCCGCCGTGCAGCGGGCCCTTCAGCGCGCCGAGTCCGCCGGTGATGGCCGAGTGCATGTCGGATAGTGTGGCGGCGATGACGCGGGCAGCGAAGGTCGAGGCGTTGAGTTCGTGGTCGGCGTGCAGGATGAGCGCGATGTCGAAGGCTTTTTCCGCGGTTGGCGAGGGCTTCTCGCCTGTCAGCATCCACACGAAGTTGCCGGCGTGGCTCATCGACTTGTCAGGCGGCACGATCTCTTTGCCCTTCCGGATGCGGTCGAAATACGCCACGATCATGGCGTGCTGCGCGGTCAAGCGGAACGCTTTGCGGATGTTTGCCGCGTGGTCGTTGTTCGCTTCGTCGGGGTCGTACATCGAGAGCGCCGAGACGGCCGTGCGCAACGCTTCCATCGGCTTCGCCGTCTTCGGCAGGCCCTTCAGCAGGTTGACGATCTCCGGCGCCATCGCGCGCGCGTTCTTCATCTCCTGGCTGAAGGCGGCGAGTTCGTCGCGCGTGGGCAGTTTGGCATTCCACAGTAAGAAGCAGACCTCTTCGAAGGTGGAGTGATCGGCGAGATCGTGGATGTCGTAGCCGCGGTAGGAGAGGATGCCCTGCTCGCCATCGATGTAGCAGATGCTCGAGTTGGTGGCGACGATCCCTTCGAGGCCCTTAGGACTGACGGTAGTGGTGGACATGCGCTTCCTGCTGTTGTCTCAGTACGGCTTGCGCGGGGGAGTGCAGCCGAACCCTAATTTATACACCGCGGGCGCGCGCATACGCCAGCAAAGCACACATTAGGAGCGCAGAAGCTGCGCAGCCGTGACGTGCGTCACTCTGGGAGACCAACCAAGCCGTGGGTGCCCCACCCTTGTGCAGCCGGTCGTTGGCGCACAGGGTGGGAGCTATGCTGGCCAGATGGCGAGCGCCGTCTTGCTGAGGATCTGCTCTTGCACCGCCGGCGCCAGCGCCAGCGCGCGGAAGTCGTCGAGATTGCGCTTGATGTCGGGCACTCCCGGACCCGGCCAATCGGTGCCGAACAGCGTCTTCTTCGCGATCTCTTCCACGCGCGGGAAGTATTGCAGCAGCGTCTTCGGCGGGATGCCGCTGATGTCGAGAAACACGTTCGGATGCCGCCGCACCAGGAAGAACGCCGTCTGCATCCACAGCGGGCGGCCACCATGCGCCAGCAGGATCTTCAGGCGCGGGAAGTCCACGGCGACGTCGTCTACGTAGATCGGGTCGCCGAACTTGTTGCGCGCGCCCGGAAAGATGCTTGTCCCGGTATGGAACATGACTGGGATGCCGTTCGCCTCGGCCGCGCGGTAGATGACCTCCAACTCCGTCACGCCACGCTGGTAGTCGTTCGGGAACAGCAGCTGGTGCGGTGGATGGATCTTGATGAGCCGGATGCCGAGCCGCACCAATTGCTCCACGTCAGCCATGATGTTCTGCGTGTGCCGCGGATGCAGCGAGCCGCACGGGATGAGCCGCTTCGGGTCTTCTTTGCAATAGGTGGTGATGAACTCGTTCACCGCCGGCGTGAAGCCGATGACCTCGGGCGCGACGTAATTGATGAGCACCGCGCGGTCCACGCCCGCCGCATCGAGGTGCGCAAGGAACGCCTTCGGCGACCGGCAGCACTCCTCGACCGTTTTCCAGCCGGGCCGCTTGTTCATTAGCGCGAGCGCCTCGGGCTTGAAGAGTTCCAGCGGCGCTATGTGGATGTGGCAGTCGGTGATGAACAAGCGGTCAGCTCTCAGCTATCAGCTTTCAGCGCAGCGAGCAGCGCCCGCTTAGCGTACACGCGCACCATCTCACGGCGATACTCCGGCGTGAGCGCGGAGGTCGTCAAGGGCTTTGCGGTGCGTGCGGCCAGCTCGCCGATCTCGGCGGCGAAGTCGGCGTTGATCGAGTCCGTTGCTTTGCCTACGAGAGCCTTGTCGATGCCCCGCACCAGTTGCGGCGCAGGATTCACCGCGGTGATGGCGACGCGCGCCGACTCGATGTGTCCGTTCGCCTTGATCGCCACCGCCACGCCCGCCAGCGGATAGTCGATCGAGCCGCGCACGCGCAGCTTCAGGTACGCGCCGCGCCAGCCGGCACTCGCCGCCGGAATGATGACGCGCGTCACAATCTCGTTCTTCGCCAGCCGTATGCGCGCGTCGCCGAGGTTGGTGTAGAACTCGCGCAGCGGAATACGCCGAACGGGTGCCCCAGACGAGCGATTTATGCTCGTCTGGGTGTCGGCGCCGGCGATCTCCAACTCCGCATCCAGCGTCAACAGCGCCGGCTGCGTATCACCCGACGCCACCGCCCAGCACTTTGTGCCACCCGGCGCCACGTGGCAGAGGTCACCGTCTTTCTTAATGCAGAAACCGCATCCCTTGCGCCATTGCAGCGACTGGTTGTACCAGAGGCAGCGCGTATCGAGGCACACGTTCCCGCCGAGCGTCGCCATGTTGCGAATGACGGGTGACGCCACCGTCGCGACCGCTTCATGCAGCACGCGGTAGCGCTCGCGGATGAGCGGCGATTGTTCGATCGCCGAAAGCGTGGTCAGCGCGCCGATGGCGAGTGAGCCGTCTTCGAGTTGCTGAATACCGCGCAACTCGGCGATGCCGCGCAGGTCGATACAGTACTCCGGCTCGAAGAGTCTCTGCTGTAGCGAGGGCACCAGGTCCGTGCCGCCGGCAATAATCTGCACACCACCGCGTGCCAGCTTCGTGTTCGACTCGGCAAGCGAGCGCGGTGACGCATACTTCGCCAGCATCTCCGTCGCTTCGGCGACCGTGCGCGGACGCAGCAGCTTGAAGTCAGGCAGGCTCATAAGACATTCACCACGAAGGCACTGAGGCACGAAGCAACACACTGCGGATTCCTTGTGACTTCGTGTCTTCGTGGTGAGCCATTAATCTCCTATGGTCGTGGTGCGGCTAGGGTCGTTCGCATGCCGCTCCGGCCCTTTACCCTTGAACCACAACGCACCGCCGTGCTCACGCAAGCGCTCGGGCTGCGTCGGATCGACGCCTTCCGTCAGGTTCAGCTTTTTCTTGCGATCGCGATCACGCAGCGCTGCGAGTACGCGCTCGGGCGTGAACGGTGCTTCGCGCAGCCGTATGCCGCACGCGTCGTAGATGGCGTTCGAGATGGCGGGGATGGTCGCCGCGAGGGAGCCTTCGCTGGCTTCTTTCGCGCCGAACGGACCCTCCGGGTCGATGCTCTCCACGATGAAGCACTCGATCTCCGGCGACTCGGTTGACGACGGCGAGCGGTATTCGAGCATGCCGGGATTCATCAGCAGGCCGTCTTTCCACACCATCTCTTCCTGCAGCGCCTGGCCGAGCCCCATCCACACCGAGCCGATCACCTGTCCTTCGACCGAGACAGGATTCAGCGCGCGGCCGCAATCGTGCGCCGCCCAAATCT
>CAYWSH010000263.1:0-3753 GCA_964460655.1 uncultured Terriglobales bacterium
CGACAACGTGGCACTGACGGTGGAGCTGATCACACCGGTGGCGATGGAGAAGGGCCTGCGCTTCGCCATCCGCGAAGGCGGACGCACGGTGGGCGCGGGAACCATCTCGGAGATCTTGCAGTAATTCGGGCATTTGGCGATTGGCGATTGGCCAACTGCCAATGGCCGATAGCCAAAAGCAAATTCGGTGGCTTGCAACCTGCCACAAGCTCTTTCCCCGCGAGGGGGGTACGGTTCGGCGTAGTCGGTTGCGAATGCGCGGCGAGGCCCATCAGGCCGCCGAGCCGCGCCGATACGAGAGCCTGAAGAAACGTCAGCCGGGAAACGGCTGTTGAGCGGTCTTAAAGAAAAATGATCAACCAAGAGAGAATCCGCATCCGGCTGAAGGCCTACGACTATCGCGTGCTCGACCAGAGCACGAGCGAGATCGTGGAGACCGCGCGCCGTACCAATGCCCAGGTGGCGGGGCCCATCCCGTTGCCCACGGTGAAGAATAAGTACTGCGTGCTGCGTTCGCCGCACGTAGACAAGAAGTCGCGCGAAGCTTTCGAGATGCGCACGCACAAGCGCCTGATCGACATCTTGGAACCGACGCCGCAGACGGTGGACGCGCTGATGAAGCTCGACCTGCCCGCGGGTGTCGACGTGGAGATCAAAGCGTTCGGCAAGGAACACAAGTAGTACGTCGGTGCCTCAGTTCGTCAGTGCATCAGGAGAGCCTGAGGTGCAACAGACTGATGGCACGACGGCAAGACCAGCCGCGGAGCGGCGGCACAGACTAGCCCCGGGCGTGAGCCCGGGGTAGGGATTCAAATAGGAGCCGAGCCCGCTTTAGCGGGCGGCACAAACAAAGCTTCCGGTCCTGCGGGGACCACGGCGAGAAAGCAGCACGCCGGCGCGAAGCGGAGTTGAGGACAAGGCGATGCCAGTCAACGGGATCTTAGGAAAAAAAGTCGGGATGACGCAGCTGTTCGATGACAAGGGCGATGTGCGCCCGGTCACCGTGCTGCAGGCGGGCCCGTGCGTCGTGACGCAGCGCAAGACGGCGGCGCGCGACGGCTACGAGGCCGCGCAGATCGGCCTGATCGAGTTCGTCAAGGAAGACAAGCTCTCGAAGGCCGAGCGTACGCGCCTGACCAAGAACAACCTGCCGCCGGTGCGCGTGCTGCGTGAGGTCGCGGTCGCCACGGCTGATGGCGCCAAGACTGAAGAAGCGACCGACGGCGTGAAGATCGGCGACAAAGTATTGGTCGACATCTTCGACGGCGAGAAGTTCGTGGATGTTTGCGGCACCAGCAAGGGCCGCGGCTTTGCGGGCGTCGTGAAGCGGCATCATTTTGCCGGTGGCCCGAAGTCGCACGGCTCGATGTTCACCATCAACGGTTCGATCGGCTCGTCGGCGTTCCCGTCGCGCGTGTTCAAAGGGATGCGCATGGCCGGCCACCTCGGCATGGGCCAGGTGACGGTGCGCAACCTGCGTGTGCTGGGCGTCGACAAGGACGAGAACCTGCTGCTGGTCGAGGGTGCGGTCCCGGGTCCGAACGGCGGGTACGTGCTCATCAACAAAGCGGTGAAGGCGCCGCGTGAGCGTCGCGGCTTCGCCGGCACGACCACAGTCGATCCGTTGAAGGCGGCCAAGAAGGCGGCTGCAGGCAAGGCCAAGAAGTAGGCGGGTGAAGCCGTCGCAAACGTGAGTGCAGCGATGGCGAGGGCGAAGCAGCGAAGCGTTGCGGAGCCCTAGAAAAGAAGACCCGTTGAAGGCGGCGAAGAAAGCGGCTGCCGGTAAGGCGAAGAAATAGTCGGTATCCCACCCTTCGCGCCAAAAAGCGGCGCTCAGGATGGGGCACCCAGAGAATGCATATGGCAACGATTGATGTCGTAAATCTGAGCGGCAAAAAAGTCGGGAGCCTCGAGCTGCACGACGAGGTCTTCGGCGCGGTGAATGAAGACCTGTTGTGGGAGGCGGTGAAGCACTATCGCGCTGCCCAGCGGCAGGGCACGCACGCCACGAAGAACCGCAAGCTGGTGTCGGGCTCGGGCAAGAAGCTGTGGAAGCAGAAGGGTACCGGGCGCGCGCGCGTCGGCTCCATCCGCTCGCCGCTGTGGCGCCACGGTGGCACGGTCCATGGACCGCAGCCGCGTTCCTACGACTTCCAGTTCCCGCGCAAGAAGCTGCTGGGCGCGCTGCGCTCGGCGCTGGCGGCCAAGCTCACCGACGGCAAGCTGACCGTCGTCGAGGCCTTTGAAGTGAAGGAAGCCAAGACGAAGGCGTTCCGCGCGGCGCTTGATACGCTGCACGTCGAAAAGACCGCGTTGCTGGTCGAAGACGGCAAGGGCGAGAACCAGAACCTGGAGCGCTCGGCCCGGAACCTCGACGGCGTGGAACTGTTGCGCGGCAACGAAGTGCATCCGTACCACTTGCTGCGTTACGACCGCGCCATCTTTTCGCGGCCGGCGCTGGAGCGCCTGCAGAACACACTGAAGGCCAGTGCTCCCCAACCCAGAAAAACGACGCGTAAGGAGGTTGCGTAATGAAGTCTCCTTACCAGGTCATCCTGCAGCCGGTCATCACGGAAAAAGGCCTGATGGCGAAGGAAGAGGACGCGAAGCGCAAAGGCGGCCCATCGAGCGGCCAGTTGGTGTTCCGCGTAGCGCCGAAGGCGACCAAGACCGAGATCAAGGAAGCGGTCGAGAGCGTGTTCAAGGTGAAGGTACAGTCGGTGCGCACTTCGGTGTTCGCCGGCAAGGAACGGCGGCGCGGCAAGTTCGCCGGCTACCGTCCCGATTGGAAGAAGGCGTACGTGCGGCTGAAGGCCGGCGAGAAGATGCCGGAGTACGCGCAGAATCTTTAGTTTTGAAAACCGCTCGATGGTCTCGCGGGGGAATTGACCCGGGAGGCCGGCGGGCAGCGCGATTCGGCACGCAAGTCGGCCGAATCGCTGAGTGATCAAGCAGTAGCAAAAGCGAGTTTTTTATGCCGATCAAGACATACAGACCGACGACCCCGACGCGGCGTTTCCAAACGGCGGTCACGACCGAGGAGTTGACGGGCAAAGGTCCGTTCAAGCCGTTGACCAAGGGCAAGGTGCGGACCGGTGGACGCCGCAACTCCGGCGACCAGACCAGCTGGTTCCGTGGCGGCGGGCACAAGCGCGCGTATCGCGCTATCGACTTCAAGCGCGACAAGGGCGGCATCACCGCCGTGGTCGCCTCGATCGAGTATGACCCGAACCGCTCGGCGCGCATCGCGCTGCTGCACTACGCCGACGGCGAGAAGCGCTACATCCTTCATCCCAACGGGCTGGAGGTCGGGCGCAAGGTGGTCAGCGGGCCGGATGCCGACATCCTGGTCGGCAACGCGCTGCCGCTGCGCAATATCCCGGCGGGCACGACGATCCACAACCTCGAGCTGCGTCCCGGCAAGGGCGCGCAGATGGTGCGCTCGGCCGGCGGCGCGGCGCAGCTGGTCGCGAAAGAAGGCGATTACGCGCTGGTGAAGCTGCCTTCCGGCGAGACCCGCAAGGTGCTGGTGGATTGCATGGCGACCATCGGCCAGGTCGGCAACCTCGACCACGAGAACGTCGCGATCGGCAAAGCGGGCCGCAAGCGGTGGATGGGCAAGCGTCCGCATAACCGCGGCGTGGCGATGAATCCGGTGGACCATCCGCACGGCGGCGGTGAAGGCAAGACCTCCGGCGGACGCCATCCGGTGACGCCGTGGGGCCAGCCGACGCGCGGCTACAAGACGCGCAA
>CAYWSH010000264.1:0-3737 GCA_964460655.1 uncultured Terriglobales bacterium
GCGCGCGCGATCACCGGCAGCTTCAGCCGCCGCGCCTCGGCGACTTCGGGATTGTCGCGCGCGATCGCCGAGCTCGTCACCACGACGTCGGCGCCGCGCACGTTCTCCGCCCGATGCCCTTCGAACGTCTCCGCGCCCAGGCCGCGCAGGCGTTCCGTCAGCGGATTCGCCTTCAGGTCGGAACCGGAGATGCGATAGCCAAGGTTCAGCAGCACCTCAGCGATGCCGCTCATGCCGATGCCGCCCAGCCCGACAAAATGGATGCGCTGCGTCTTCGCGAACACGACCAGAACATTAAAGCAGACGCGCGCCGCCTGGCAGTGGAATTTGCAGGTGACTAATGACCAAGGTCGGGGGCCGTTGGCGAAATGCCTGCAACCCGCACTGCCAGGGCAGCAATGTCAGCTGCGGCCCGCGGATGTGCCAGTCGGTGCGCCGCCGCCGCCATCTCGGCCAATCGCTCACGCCGCTCGAGCAGGCCTGCGACGTGCGCCACCAGCGAGCCACTCGTCAGCTCAGCCTCCGGCAGCAGGACGCCGGCACCCTTGCCGGCGAGTGCTTCCGCGTTACGCAGTTGATGATCGTCGGCCGCGCGCGGGAACGGCACAAAAATCGCCGGCTTCCCTGCCGCCGTCACTTCCGCCACCGTGCTCGCACCCGAGCGACACACCAACAGCGACGCGCGCGCCATCACTTCCGGCATGTTGTCGATGAACGGCGAGACCTCGGCCGAGATTCCCGCCTCCAGGTACGCCGCGGCCGCGTTCGCATAATCGCGCTCGCCCGTCTGGTGCACGATGTGCAGTCCCGGCAAGCGCGCCACCAGCTCGCGCAACGCTCCTAGCATCGCCTGGTTGATCGCATGCGCTCCCTGGCTGCCGCCGAAGATCAGCAGCGTCGGCACGCTCGCGCTTTCACGCGGAGCGAATCTGAAGAACTCGCGCCGCACCGGCACGCCGGTCACGAGGAAGTTGCGGAAGTAGCGGCCGGTCTCTTCGAACTGCACTGCAGCTGCAGCGACCATCGGAGCGACCATGCGGTTGGCGAAACCCGGCACCACGTTCGGCTCGAACGCCACCGCAGGGAGGCCGAGCAGCGACGCCGCCAGCATCGCCGGCCCGGACGCATAGCCGCCCACGCCGATCACCACATCCGGGCGGAACGCTTTCAGTACCAAGGCCGCGCGCGCGATCGCCCGCGGCAGATCGAAGACCGTACGCAGGCGAGTCGCCACGCTGACGTTCTTCAGCGCGCCGACATCCACAAAGTGCAGTGTGTATCCGGCATGCGGCACTAGTCGCGTCTCGATGCCCCGCCGCGTCCCGATGAATTCGATGCCGGCGTGATAGCGCGACTGCAGCTCCTGCGCGATGGCGAGCGCGGGGATCACATGACCACCAGTGCCTCCGCCCGCCAGGATTACGCGCATGCTCAGTCCGCCTGCTGCGTGATATTCAGCAAGACTCCGATGCTCGCCAGTGTGATCAAGAGTGACGAACCGCCGTAGGAGATCAGCGGCAGCGGGATGCCCTTCGTCGGGAGCATGCCCAGCACCACGCTCACGTTGAAGAGCGCTTGCAGCACGACCATGCTCGTGATGCCGATCGCCAGGTACCGCCCGAACGGGTCTTGCGTCCGCAGCGCCGTCCGCACACCCCGCACCATGAAGATGGCGAACAACACGACGACGAACACGCTGCCCACCAGTCCCCACTCCTCCGCCGTCACCGCAAAGATGAAGTCCGTGTGCGGCTCGGGAAGATAAAACAGCTTCTGCTTCCCTTCCATCAATCCTTGGCCGGTGATGCCGCCCGTCGCCACCGCGATCAGCGATTGGATGATGTGGAAGCCACTGCCTTGCGGATCGGCATAGGGATCAAGGAACGCGAGGATGCGCTTGTATCGCCACGACACCTGGAACACTTGCCACAGCAGCACCGGCAGGCCCGCAAGCGCGGCGTACGCCATGTACTTCATCTCGATACCCGCGATGAAGAAGATCGTCGCCGTGACGCCCAGGCACGCCATCGCGGTGCCCAGATCGGGTTCCTTCACGATCAGCGCCGCGAACAGCAACGCGGGCACGACCGCGGGCACGAGCGTCCCGCGCCAGTCGTCCATGAATTTGGCGCGCCGGTCGAGGAACCACGCGAGGAACAAGACCAGCACCGGTTTCGCCAACTCGGACGGCTGTCCGAGCTTCAACTCTCCCCATTTGATCCAGCGATGCGTATTGTGCGAACGGTCAAGGAAGAAGACCGCGACCAGCAGGATGGTCGTCACCGCGAGCCCGGAGAACACGATGAGCGGCCGCTTGTATTGCCTGTAGTCGATGCGCATCGTCACCACGAGCGCGAGCATTCCCACCACGGCCCACGCCAGCTGCCGGAGGAAGAACCAGTACGGCGAGCCGTACTTGTCCTTGGCGATCACGGCCGACGCGCTGAACACCATCACCACGCCCACGACCACCAGGATCAGGGTGACGGCGAACAGCGTCTTGTCTACGCCTACGCGTTTGGCCATGAGCTCAGCATTTCGCCTTCAGGTTCGGACCTTGTTTCTGCTCGCTCTGCGGCGGCACGCGTCCGCCCGCCAGCGCTCTCACCAGCTCTTTGAACACGCGTCCGCGATGCTCATAGTTCTGGAACTGATCAAAGCTCGCGCACGCCGGCGCCAGCACGACCACGTCGCCGCTGGCTGCCTGTCGATGCGCGCTCTCCACCGCCGCAGCGATCGTCCCGCTGCGTTCCAGTGGCACTGCGCCGCCCAGGTGCTTCTCGATCTTTTCCGCCGCTGCGCCGATCGTGTACACGCGCTTCGCGCGCTCGCGCAAGAGCGGCACGAGCACGGTGTAGTCACTACCTTTGTCTTTGCCGCCAAGGATGATGTGGATGTTCGCGGGGAACGACTCCAGCGCCTTGATCGTCGCGTCGACGTTCGTCGCCTTCGAATCGTTGTAATACTCCACGCCGTTGATCGTGGCCACGAACTCCAGGCGATGCTCGACCGCGCGGAACTCGCGCACCGCAGCCCGGATGTGCTCATCCCTTACGCCCGCAAGCGCGCCGATCGCGACCGCTGCCAACACGTTCTCAAGGTTATGCGCGCCCTTGAGAGGAATGTCGCTCAGCGGCAGCACCGCGCGCTCCTTGCCGATCTGCCGCCAGATGATCTCGCCGTCGCGTACGAAAGCACCATCGGCCGGCTGCTGCGTGCGGCTGAACCAGTTGAGCTGCGACTTGACTCCATCCGCAAGCGTCGCGGTCGGCGCATCGTCGGCGTTCAGCACCGCGAAGTCCTGTGCCGTCTGGTTCTCGAAGACGCGCGCCTTCATCGCCCGATAACGCTCGAAGCTGCCGTGCCGGTCGAGATGGTCAGGCGTGATGTTCAGGATGGCGGCGATATACGGCCGGAACGTCGCGATGGTCTCCAGCTGAAAGCTCGAGACCTCGAGCACGATCCACGTGTCGGATTTCGCCTGCCCGACAAAGCTGATGGCTGCTGTCCCAATATTGCCGCCGACCAGAGTATGTCGACCATCACGCTCGATGATCTGTCCCGCAAGCGCTGTCGTGGTGGTCTTGCCGTTCGCGCCCGTGATGGCGACGATGCGCCCCGGCAGGAACCGCGCCGCCAGCTCCAGCTCGCCAATCACCGGAACGCCGCCCGTCCGCGCAGCTTCGAGGTTCGGCTCATCGACAGGAACACCGGGGCTGATGACGATCAGCTCCTGA
>CAYWSH010000265.1:0-3603 GCA_964460655.1 uncultured Terriglobales bacterium
AGAAGTTCCGCGAAGAATTCGAAGCGCACCTCGAAGGCAAGCCGTGCCCGTTCGAAGCGCACGGCGCAATGGACCGGCAGTTACCCGTACTGGCATGAGCAGCGTGATTCACTTTCGCACTTTCGCAGTTCCGCACTTTCGCACTCTTTGAAGAATGGCTGAAACGAAACCAGTCACGATCACGGTCGACGGCAAGCGGCTCACCGCTCCCGCGGGCACGCTGCTCATCGAGGCCTGCAAGCAGGTCGGCATCGAGGTGCCTTCGTTCTGCTACTACCCCGGGCTTTCGCTGCAAGCCGCATGCCGCATGTGCCTGGTCGAGATCGAGAAGATGCCGAAGATGCAGACCGCTTGTACCGTCCCGATCACCGACGGCATGGTGGTCCGCACCGATACCGACAAGGTGAAGCAGGCGCGGAAATCGACGCTCGAGTTCCTGCTCGGCAACCATCCGCTCGATTGCCCGGTGTGCGACGCAGGCGGCGAGTGCGAGCTGCAGGACATGACGTTCACCTACGGCGCCGCCGAATCGAAGTACATGGAAGCCAAGCTCCATAAAGAGGAGCAGCAGTGGTCGCCCGTGGTCTTCTTCGACCGGCCGCGCTGCATCCTGTGCTACCGCTGCGTGCGCGTCTGCGGTGAAGCCATGGACGTGGCTGCGCTCGGCGTGCAGAACCGCGGCGCGCACTCCGTCATCGCACCCAACAAAGGCGACCACCTCGAGTGCGAAGAGTGCGGCATGTGCATCGACATCTGCCCCGTCGGCGCGTTGACCAGTGGCGCGTACCGCTACAAGACGCGACCGTGGGAGATGAAGCATGTCGGCACTACATGCACGCACTGTGCCGATGGCTGCAAGACCACGCTCGGCGTGCGCCGCGCCGATACCGGCATGCAGATCGTGCGCGGCGACAATCGCGACAAGAGCGGCATCAACGGCGATTTCTTGTGCATAAAAGGTCGCTACGCTTTCGATTTTTCACACGACGATCGCCGTCTGCGCGAGCCCCTCATCCGCCGCAACGGCCACCTCGTGCCCGCGACGTGGGAAGAAGCGGTTGCGCACGTCGCTGCGCGCTTCCAGGACATTCGCGACCGCGACGGCGGTTCGGCCATCGGCGTCATCGGCTCCACGCGCACCACGAACGAAGAAGCCTATCTGCTGCAGAAATTCGCGCGCGTCGTGCTCGGCACCAATAACGTCGATCACCACCGCAGCGCCGACCTGCCTGCTCTGGCTGCTGCGCTGAAGGGCACGAACGTTGCGACGGCTACGATGCGCGACGTCTTCAACGCGCCGGCCATTCTGCTGATCGGCTCGAATCCGACCGACGAGCATCCGCTGCTCGCTTACAACATCCGCAACAACGTCCGGTTGCACAAAGCACGGCTGTACTGCATCAACGCGCGCGAGATCAAGCTGCGTCGTCAGTCGGTGATGCCGGCTCTGATTCCGGCCGGCACCGAAGGCCAGTTCATCCGCTATCTCGCAGGGGACGACAGCGCCTCGCCCACATTCGGTGAAGCCAATGGCGCCCAGCTGCGCGAGAAGCTACGCGGCGAGAAAGACCTCGTCATCATCTTTGGGGCCGAGATTCGCGGCAACGATGTCGCCGCTATCGTGAAGCTTGCGCAGTCGCTCAACGCGAAGGTCATCTGCCTCGCCGACTACGCCAACTCGCGCGGCGCCGCTGACATGGGCCTCTATCCCGATCTGCTTCCCGGCTACACGCCGCTTGCAAGTGCCGACACCTACTCGAAAGAATGGAGCGCTTCCCTGCCGCGCAATGCCGGCCTCGATATCCCGGCAATGTTCGCCGCTGCACGCGAGCAAAAGCTCAAGGCGCTCTATTGTGTCGGCGCGAACCCCGTCGCACGCTTCAACCTCGATCCCTTCGCGCTCTCCGAGACCTTCGTCGTCGTGCAGGACATGTTCCTCACCGAGACGGCCACGCTCGCCGAGGTAGTGCTGCCTGCAGCCTGCGCCTACGAAAAAGACGGCACGTTCACCAACACCTGCGGCGACTTGCAGATCGTGAAAAAGGCCGGCGACCTCGCGGGCACGAAGCCTGATTTCGAGATCATCGTGCGCATCGCGGAGCGCATGGGCGCTGACGTGCGCAAGCTCGTCCCCTTCGGCGGCGCCACGCGCGCCGATATGGGCCAGTCGCGCGGCGCGCAATCCGGCGAGGCCGACCGTCACGCCGTTTGGCTCGAAGCACACGACCTCGAGCCCAAGCTCACTCCCTTTGACCCGATGGCCATCCTCGACGAGATCCAGCGCCTCGTGCCCGGTTACGACGTCTCGCGCTTGAATCTCGTCGCCGGCAACGATGTCCACGTCACCTCGCTCGAGCACTCCGGCGGCGGCGCGTCGCAGCCCGACCTGCTGCGTCCCGCTGCGGACACGCTCTTCACCTCCGGCACACTCGGCCGCTACTCGAACGTGCTGCAGTCCGTCATCGAAGCGCACAAGGCCGAGCCTGACGCCAAAGAGGTGCCGGCATGAAGCGCTGCATGACCGGATTCGCTTTTCTCTTGGCGGCACCTCTGTTTGCGCAGGAGGTTCCGAGGAACGTCGGTCTTGCCTGTGAAGAAGCCTCTCGGCACGGTGTAACAACTTTCAAGGCGTTGTTTTCCATTCGCGAGGATGGGTCTGTAGCAAGAGTCTGGCTCCTTCAACCGAAGAACAAGGAATTAGGAAAGAGCAAGGGGTTTCAGACAGGGCTCAAAGCCATTCGCTTCGAGCCAAGCAAGAGACAACACGGAAATATAGAGATTGGCGCGGAGATCCAGTGCGGTCCGCAGACGGCGGTGAAGAAATGAGCGAGCTCGGCATCTTCGCGCTCGTCGCGTTCGTCAAGATCGCGCTCTTCCTCTTCGTGCTATTGACCGCGGTCGCCTATGTGGTCCTGGCCGAGCGCAAGATCGTGGGCCGTATGCAGAACCGCTGGGGACCGACGCGCGTTGGCCCCTTCGGCCTGTTGCAGCCGCTCGCCGACGGCCTGAAGTTCATCCTGAAAGAAGACCTGGTCCCCACGAGTGTCTATCGTCCGCTCTACATCGCCGCACCGATGATCTCGCTCGTCTTCTCCCTGATCGCCATTGCGGTCATCCCGGTGGGCGAGACCGTTACCGTCGCCGGCCAGACGACCGCGTTGCAGATCACTGGCGTCGCGAGCGCCGCTGGAACGACCGATATCAACATCGGCCTCCTTATTATTCTAGGTGCCACCTCTATCGGCGTGTACGGCATCGCGCTCGCCGGCTGGTCGTCGAATTCCAAGTACTCGCTGCTCGGCTCGCTACGCGCCAGTGCGCAGATGGTGAGTTACGAGATCGCGCTCGGCCTGTCGCTCGTCGGCGTGCTCATCTTCGCCGGTAGTTTCAGCCTGCGTGACATCGTCGAAGCGCAGCGCCACTGGCACTGGAACTTCTGGTGGCGCGGCCAGGCGGTGGCGTTTTTCATCTACATCACCGCGGCGTTTGCCGAGACGAACCGCATCCCGTTCGACCTGCCGGAAGCCGAGACCGAGCTCGTCGCCGGCTATCACACCGAATACAGCGCCATGAAGTTCGCCATGTTCTTCATGGCCGAGTACG
>CAYWSH010000266.1:0-3597 GCA_964460655.1 uncultured Terriglobales bacterium
GATTTCGGCCGCGTCTTCCGCAACAACGCCGTCATGTCGGCGATGGGCATCCCGCAGATCACCGCGATCATGGGCATGTGCGTCGCCGGTGGCGCGTACCTGCCGGTGATGTGCGACCACATCCTGATGACCGACGGCTCCGGACTCTTCCTCGCCGGCCCCGCCCTCGTGCAGGCTGCGATCGGGCAAAAGGTCTCTGCCGAGGAGCTCGGCGGCGCCGCGATGCACGCGCAGATCGCCGGCACTATCGATTATCGCGAGCCGAACGACGAAGCTTGCATCGCGCGCATCCGCTCGCTCGCCGACAAGATGGGACGCCGCCGCGAAGCTCCGTTCGACCATCGCAAAGCGGAAGCCCCGCTGTACTCGCCGGAAGAGCTCTACGGCATCTTCGAATCAGACCCGTCGAAGCCCTACGACATGAAAGAAGTGCTGGCGCGCATCGTCGACCGCAGCCGCTTCGACGAATACAAACCCGAATACGGCAAGACGTTGCTCTGCGGCTACGCGCGTATTGGCGGCTGGGCCGTCGGCATCGTCGCTAATCAGAAGCAGCACCAGCAGCAGACCGACCACGAAGGCCGCAAGCGCATGGAGTTCGGCGGCGTCGTCTACACCGAGAGTGCCGAAAAAGCCGCGCGCTTCATCATGGACTGCAACCAGAACCGCGTGCCGCTCGCCTTCTTCCACGACGTGAACGGCTTCATGGTCGGTCGCGACGCGGAGTGGAGCGGCATCATCCGCGCCGGCGCCAAGATGGTGAACGCGGTATCGAATTCCGTCGTGCCCAAGATCACGGTGATCGTCGGCGGCTCATTCGGCGCCGGCCACTACGCGATGTGTGGCAAAGCCTACGATCCGCGTTTCGTCTTCGCCTGGCCGAGCGCGCGCTACGCCGTCATGAGCGGTGACTCGGCCGCCAACACGCTCGTCGAGATCAAGATCAAGCAACTCGAGCGCGGCGGCACGAAGCTAAGCGAAACCGAGAAGAAGGCGCTCTACGACTCCGTGAAAGCCACCTACGACGAGCAGATGGACCCACGCTACGGCGCTGCACGCCTATGGATCGACAAGATCATCGACCCGATGGAGACGCGCGACGCCATCACACACGCGCTCGAAGCCGCAGCGCTCAATCCCGATGTGCCGGAGTTCAAGACGGGCGTGCTGCAGACCTAGTGGTGGTGCGCCGGCGCGGGCTTGTCCGCTTCTTTGTCGCCCGGCTCAGTGACGTGCTTCCAATGTTCGACATGATCAGCGGCGGCCGATTCGGGCGCACGCGGCACTTTCCCTGCCGACACTGTCACCATGCGTGATGCGCCGCACTCCACGCTCGACTTCATGTCCTTGCTGTAGATCTTCGTCGTGCCATCGATGCAGATGAAGTGCGTCTGGCCGGCGACGGAAGCGTCTGCGCCGAAGTCCGTGCCCACGACCGCCGCGACTGCGGTCGGCGTTGAGATGCGGAAGCTGCTCTCTTTCGACTCCAGCTTCGGCACCTGGCAGCGGATCTTGCCGGTAACGAGCTGCAACTCGGTCTGCCGCTTCTGTACATCGTGCTTCAGCATGTGCAGCTCGGTGACGACGCCGAGCGTAAGGACGGAGTGGTCTTCCAACTCGATGCGCACGCGGCCATCGTTCGTCGTGCGGATGCGATCGTGATTCAGGATGGTCTCGCCTGACTTCAGCACAACGTGCTCGACCTTACCGTTCACCGCGCGCGTCGCGGTCACGCCGCCGACCGCGGCCTTCACTTTGCCGGCAGTCGGCTCGTGCGCGAAAACAGCAACCGAGAGCGCCAACATCGCGACTGCAACTCGGTACTCGGTACTCAGTACTCGGTACTCAGTGCGCGTAGCTCGCATTGATCCAGCTCGTGATGTCTTTGTGCAACTTCGCCCGTTCCTTGTCGTCCACATACATCATGTGGCCCGCCTGATAGTAGGTGAAGCTGACGTTCTTGCGTATGGGCGGCTCGAGGTTCATGTGTGCCACCGTGTGCTCGATCCCGTTGAACGGCGTCGCCAGGTCGTAGTAGCCAGCAACGACCAGCAGCTTGAGATGCGTCTGCTGCGTCATCGCCGAGCGTAGTACTTCGGCGACGGCAGTGTTGCCCGTCTGGTCCCACGGACGCACATTGCCGCTGATGTAGAGATACTGGTCGCCCTTCCAGTTCAGCTCGCGCTGCACATAATCGTGGAATGCAGCGACCCACACGCCTTCATACGACGCTTCGCTGGGATCGTACTCATCGCGTTCGCCCGCCGCGTCCACGTCCATGCCGAGGAAACGCGAATCCAGGCGGCCGACGGTGCGCCGTTTGTCGCGCATCAGTTCCTTGAACCAGCGCTGCGGCGAGATGCGCAGGTTGGTGGACTCGATGTACTGCGGCTTCAGGCCGGTGTACTTCGCCACGTCCTGCACGACCTTTTGATACTCGGCTTGCGGCAGTTGGTCGCCCTTATCGAGCGCCTGAGCGTACTCGCCGTGCGCGAACTCGCGCGCGCGTTGCGCCATCTGCTCCGCGTTGAGGTTCTGTAGATCCGGCGCGAGCAGCTTGTGATACCACGCCGACATGATGAACGTGGGCAGGAAGTAGACGGAGCGGTCATCGCCACCGAAGTTCGAGAATGCCACAGCCGACACCAACGCCACGCCGTTCAGGTACATCTGGTGGCGCTCTTGGATCACGCCGGCGAGCTCCGCCGAACGCGTGGTGCCGTAGCTTTCGCCGATCAGGAACTTCGGCGACGCCCAGCGCTGGTTGCGCGTGATCCAAACATAGATGAAGTCGGCGAACCAATTCGCGTCCTGGATGATGCCGTAGAACTGCGTGCGGTTCTCACCGGGCGCCGGCCGGCTGAAGCCCGTACCGATCGCGTCGATGAACACGATGTCAGTGGCGTCGAGGAACGACTCCTCGTTGTCCGTGTACTGATACGGCGCCGGCCCACCTTCACCCTTCGGCGAAAGCACCGGCCGCTTCGGTCCCATGCCCATGTGCGTGAACAGCGACGCCGACCCCGGCCCGCCGTTGTAGATGAACGAGATCGGCCGTTTCGAGACGTCGCTGACGCCATCCTTCGTGTACGCGACGAAGAACATCGTGGCCTTCGGCGCGCCGGAGTCGTCGCGGATGATGTAGGTCGCGGCATTCGCCGTATACGCGATCATCTGCCCGCCAATGTGCGCTGTGTGGTGGGTGACGACGCTCTTCTCTTCCTGCACGACGCCGCGGCCTCCGCCCTCCCCGCCTGCCTGCTCGCGGGCCTGCTGCGCGCGCTGACCACCACCGCCCTGCTGCGGACGCTGCGCCTCGGGCGTCGTCATGCTTTCTTCGGTCGAACGCTGCGCGGGTTGCGCGCTCGGCTGCGCGGCGGGTTGTTGAGCCGCAGGCTGCGCTGCCGGCTGCTGCGCGGGGTTGCGGCGCGTCTGCGCCTGCGGATCTTGCGCGAAGGCGGCGAGGGCGAAGGCGAGGACCAGTGTGAGGAAATGATGCGGCTTCATGCGGCTCTCCCGAAGGAATCTGTGCGAGCCGCGCATTGTAGAAGAAAGCGATTACGAACAGAAACAAAAACTTGCCGCAGATCAACGCGG
>CAYWSH010000267.1:0-3566 GCA_964460655.1 uncultured Terriglobales bacterium
ATGGCGCTCACGCCGCCGTAGAGCGCCGGGTAGTAATCCTGGCAGCCAGTGGGCACGCGGATGAGTTGTGCCTCGATGTTCTGTGCCAGCTCGCGGATGGACTCCAGGCTGAGCGCGCGCCCGGTGTAGCGCGCGAGCGCCGCGGTCGAGGCGATCATCAGCGCGGAAGAACCGGAAATGCCGGCGCCCGCAGGCGACTCCGAGCGCGTCTCGACGCACAGACCGCCATCGGGCGCGAAAAAGCGCACCAGATGCGCCGCGAGTGGATGCTTGTAGTGCTGCGCGCGGGAGAGCGCGTTCAGATCGGCGAACATCTCTTCCCTGCCCGTGTCAATCGACTTGAAGTGCAGTTTGGAGCCGACCAGCGGCGTGAGCCGGCACGTGGTGAGGATGTTGACCGCGAAGTTGACCGTGACGCCGCCGGGATGGAACAGGTACAGCGGCCAGATGTCGAGCGTGCCGCCGGCGAGATCCACGCGACATGGTGCGGTCGCTGTGATCGATGGAGCAGACTCGCGGGCACGCTGTGGCATGAAGGGGCATCATAGCGCACCCCATTCATGCCTTCGCCGCGGCGATCACTTCTTCGACCACCGCATCAACATCCGCTTCCGTCGTGCGATGGTTGGTGATGCAGGCGCGCAGTGCGAACTGCCCGCGGATGGTCGCATTCGAGATGTAGACGCGGCCGCGATCGTTGACGCGCTGCATGATGCCGACATTCAAATCGTCGTTGGTCGTTGGCCGTTGGTCGTTGGCCGAGCGCACGCGGAAACACACCGCGCTTAGCTCGACCGGTGCGAGCAATTCCAACGTGGATTCTTTCTCGATGCGGCGTGCGAGGCGTTGCGCCAGCTGCAAGTCCTCGGCGATGGAGGCGCGGAACGCGGCCATGCCGTGATAGCGCAGCGAGAGCCAGAGCTTCAGGGCGCGGAAGCGGCGCGAGAGTTCCATGGACTCTTCGAAGAAGGCGAACGACTCGTCGGGATCCTGCTCGAGTGCCCGCGCGTAATCGCCGGAGTAGGAGAACGCGCGGCGCGCGTTGACGGCATCGCGATACAGCAGGCAGCCGCAATCGAGCGGCTGATAGAGCCACTTGTGCGCGTCGAGGGAGAGCGAATCGGCGCGCTCGAGGCCGCGAAACTTGGCGGGCGCCGCCATCGCCGCCAGCGCACCGTAGGCGCCATCGACGTGCAACCACAGGTCGTTGTCCTGCGCGATGTCGGCGATCTCCGTAAGCGAGTCGATGGCGCCGGTATTCACGGTACCGACGGAGGCGACGATGGCGATTGCGCGCTTGCCGGCAGTACGGTCCTGCGCAATCGTTTGCCGTAGGGCGTTCAAGTCCATGCGAAACGCATCGTCGACCGGAATGAGCCGCAGGTTCTCGCGTCCGAGTCCCAAGAGCGCCATCGCTTTGGGGATCGACATGTGGACTTCGGTCGAGGCGTAGACGATCGCCGGCTGCGCGCCGCGCTCGTTCGCCGGTGCTTTGGCTTCGCGCGCCGTCGCCAGCCCCATGAGGTTTGCCGGCGAGCCGCCGCCGGTGAGGCTGCCGGTGAAACCGGCGCAACCGATCGCCTCCGCCAGCCAGCGCACCACGACGCGCTCCACCGTCACGGCCGCGGGTGACGAGCGCCACGCCGTACTCGCCTGGTTCATCACCGAGGCGAGCAGGTCCGCGGTCGCCGCGACCGGCTCACCGGAGCCGAGGATGTAGCCGAAAAAGCGTCCGTTCTGCGCGCGCGAACTGTGTGAGATGTCTTGCAGGCCGGTGAGCGCCGCTCTTCCCAAGCCCTCTTCCGGACACGGCTGATCGAATAGATGTTTGATCGCGGCGCCGCGCGCGTGCGGTTTGATGTCACGCGTATCGAGTTCGCGCAGGAAATCCGCCGCGAGCGCCGTGACTTCATCGCTGATGGCGAGGAATTCCTCCGGTGTGAGCCGCAACGAGCGCATCGCGCGAGCATGATACCCTGCCCGCTTTGTTGAGCTGATCATGCCGCCCGACTCCGCCGCCGCGCCAACGACGCTTCGCCGCGCCATGGGGCTGGCGCACGCCACCGCCATGGTCGCGGGGATCATCCTGGGAGCGTCGATCTTCGTGCAGCCCGCCGAGATCGCGCGCCTGGCGCCGACTCTCACCACGGCGCTCCTGGTTTGGATCGTCGCTGGCGCCCTTACGTTCTGCGGCGCGTCCGTGTGTGCGGAGCTCTCATCGGCGTTCCCCGAGACCGGCGGCGTGTACGTGTTCCTGAAGGAGATCTTCTCGCCCGCCGTCGCGTTCCTGTGGGCTTGGGCGATGTTCTGGAGCATGCACTCGGGGATCATCGCCGCCATCGCGGTGGTGATGGCGCGTTACGTGGCCTATTTCGTGCCGCTGAGCGAAGCCGGCATTCGCGCGGTGGCGATCGGAGCCATCTGGCTGCTGTCGTTCATCAACTATCTCGGCGTGAAGCCGGGCAGCGCCGTGCAGCTGGTGCTGACGACGATCAAAGTCGTCGCCATCGCGGGACTGACGCTGCTGCTCTTCTGGTTCGGCGGCGCCGCGCATCGTGCATTGCCGACGGCGAACGCTTTCGTAGCGGCGAGGTTGAGTTCGCTTGCGCTCGCCGTCGCGGCCGGACTTTTTGCTTTCGGCGGCTGGCACATGGCGACCTATGCCGCCGGCGAGACGCGCGACCCCGAGCGCACGCTGCCGCGCGCGCTGCTGCTCGGCGTCGCCATCGTGACCGGCTGCTACATCCTGCTGAACGCGGCGTACGCCTACGTTCTGCCGGTAGGCGATATCGTCACTTCCACGCGCGTGGCGGCCGATGCGACGGAGCGCGCGCTCGGCGCTACCGCCGGAGGTGCTATCGCGCTGCTGGTCATCGTGTCGGCGCTCGGCTCGGACAACGGCATCATCCTGGCCGGGCCGCGCGTGTACTACGCGGCGGCGCGCGACGGGCTCGCGTTCCGCTGGCTGGGCGCGGTCGATCCGCGTCGCCAGACGCCGCACCTCGCACTCGCGGCGCAGGCCGTGGTCGCTTCCGTACTGGTAGCAACGAACAGTTATCGCGAACTGTTCACGCGCGTGGTTTACACGGAGTGGATTTTCTTTGCGCTGCTCGCCGCGGGACTGTTCCTCGTGCGTCGCCGTCCGAACTATCGCCCGGCCTTCCGCGCCTGGGGATATCCGTGGCTGCCCGCCGTGTTCATCGCGGCGTCGGCCGGCATCGCGATCAATCAGGCGCTGGCTTCGCCGCGCAGCGCTGCGTGGGGATTGCTACTTGTCGTCACCGGCCTTCCGGTTTACCTTCTCTGGTCGCGCAAGCGCGCAAGTCTGTAGTTATGAAAAAGAGACGTAGCTCGGCTACGTCTCTTTTTCATAACGCACCCGTTGTCACGAAAACATGGCGATCATCGACTTCCATAACCACTACTACCCGCCGGCGTACATCGATGCGCTGGAGCGAGGCCCGAGCACGGTGCGGGTGACGCGCGACGCCGAAGGCAATCCCGTGCTGCACTATCCGGGCGATTACAACGTCGCGGTACGCGGGCATCGCGACATCGCCTACCGC
>CAYWSH010000268.1:0-3452 GCA_964460655.1 uncultured Terriglobales bacterium
AGCGCCACGTTTGTATGTCCTAATTCATCCTCAGTCTCTGATTTGCACCAGATCCATCAAACCTTGGCGGTATCATTCGTGGCAGCATTCCACCGATCCGCAGTTTGTGGAAAAAGCCCTGCCGGTGTTGGACCTCTACGCGCAGGCACCAAGGCTGCAGGCGCAAGGAGAACTCGCTCTCTGTGCCGATGAGAAGACCTCGATTCAAGCACGCCCGCGGGTCACGCTCACCAAAGCGGCGGCACCGGGGGAAGTCGCACAGGTGGCCGATCGCTATAAACGCATGGGGGCCGTGCAACTCTTTTGCACCTTGGCCGTGGCCAGCGGGTTGACCTTTGCCCAGACCCGCCTGACCAAGAAATTCGCCGACTTCAAAGCCTTCCCGGGGGCTTTGTTTCAGAGCTCCCTGTGCGCGGGGATTACCGTGCTCCATCTAATTCTCGATAACGGCCCCACCCACGCACCCAAACAACTCGGGCCGTGGTTGGCTACGTTGGAGTTGACCTTTGAGGTCCGCCTGTATTGGTTGCCGACGTACGCCAGTTGGTTGGATCAAGTCGAAATTATCTTCAGCAAAGTGCAACGCGATGTACTCACGCCAAGTGACTTTGCCAGTACTCTGGCACTGGAGCGCAGCTTGCAAACGTACTTTGCCGACCTCAATCAACATCCGAAACCTATCGAGTGGACCTACACCAAAACGAAATTCCTCGCAAAATTCGGTGCACCGCCACCTACTCAACTCGCTGCGTAATGCCTGCGCGCGGTACTTAGCGCACTTACATTTCCATCACGTCCCCCACTTTTTGGCAGACTCGGACTTGAGCCTCGTGGCCGCAGCGGTTAAAATGGCTACCGTGCGAGAAGTATGGTAGATAGATAGATAATCGATTTATTAGTTAAGGTGCCTCGTCGAGGCGGGTCTCGATATGCTTGACGGTCTCAAAGCTGTCCGTGGGTTGGGCGGCGAATGGCTAAGCGATAACGGTAGGAACCTTCTCGCAGTTCTGCGAAGCCTTCGGAATTTATCATGTCGCACGACCTTGATAATAACCCACCGCTCCTCGAGGCGTTAGCGTTTGCACTGTTCATCAGTATGCTGCATCTTGTTATTCATCTGCCGCTGTTTCGGACCATCGGTGTCCAAGCAGAGAAAGTTACATACGTTCTAGGCACGGTCGCGATTCACTTACTGGGGGAATCATGAAGAGCTGCTTTGTGTCGATGCCACTGGGTGTGCGGAAGCGGCCGTACACGGACCGGTACATTGACTTCGATGTTGTGTTCGCCAGGCTGATTGAGCCGGCGGCGGCGGCGGCGGAACTGACCCTGCTACGCTGGCAGACGGTACTCTCCACTGGTGGCCCGTTCACGCAGCGTGACGCGCTCCGGGCGATCATCGCCAGTGACGTGCTGTTGGCCGATGTCTCGACCTTGAACCCGAATGTGATGTACGAGCTCGGCATTCGGCACGCGGCCAACCGCGGCCCAACGATCATCCTCGCCGGCGACAACGAGCCGTTACCGTTCTATGTAAGCTACATTCCCGCGTTCTTCTACGACGTGCAGAATCCCGAGGGCGCGCGGACGCAGCTCTCCAAAGCGCTCCGCACGGCCGCCCGGCGCACCGACGGTAGCCCGATTTACGAGTTCTTTCCCGAACTGCACGTCGAACTCCCGCCGGAGCTGAGTTCCGACGAGCGGCGCGCGCGGCGGAGCGGCACCGGCCAAAGCCAATCCGCTCTTCGGTTGCATCGACGGGACCTGCTGCGCGTCGGCGCTGATCCCAAGACCGTAGAGTTGACGGAAGCCGCTGTCCGCAACGCCGCCGAAGTGGAGCCGTCCGTTTTCATCGACATGCTCAAAAGCTGCCGCGATGCCGGGGACTGGGATCGCGTCATCCGGGCTGGCCAGTCACCCCCACCAGCCCTTGCCCGCGATCCACAGGTGACGCAGCTCGTCGCCCTCGCCTTAACCCAACGCGGGTGGAAGGGCGACGAGGAGCAGGCGCTCGCGATGATGCAGCGGCTCCTAGATGAATCAGAGGGCGATGCCGAGGCGTTCGGCATCATAGGCCGTATCTACAAAAATCGCTACAAGCGGTTGCGCGATGAGGACGACTTGCGCCGTGCCATCAAGCACTACCGTCAGGGCTTCGATCTCCAGCCTAACGACTTCTACGCCGGCTACAACGCTGTCACGCTGACGTCGCTGCTGCAAGAAGGCGATGCGATACGCGAGAGCCTCAGCCAGCTCCTGCCGCGGGTCAAACGCGTACTCCAACAGCGGCTCGACGGTGGCGAGGTGAGCTACTCTCTTCTAACGGCGGCGATCGAGCTCGCCGTCATTGAGCGGAGCTGGGACGAGGCGCGGGCGCTTGCAGCGCGGGCGGACGCGCTCGCGCCCACCGACTGGCAGCGCGCCGCCAGTACCGAATCGCTCCAACGCCTCGGCAGCGGACTGCTGCTTGCCGAGCAGGAGACGCTCAGTGAAGTCATCGCTGTCCTTCACGGCGCTGAGTGGGACTCGGACGAGGAGGATGAGTCCGATGCCTGACTTTTCGAGCCGCTTCGAGCGGTTGATCAATGAGCTGCTTCCCGAGATTCAGAAGCAGAAGAGATATGAGCGCGACCGCAAGAATCTCCTTCAGGGGGGACGCACCAATCCCACTTTCGACAGTCAGTTCGACGCGCTGGAGCGGCTCATCGAGTCGCTTCGCACGAGCCAGCATCAGAAGATTGAACACCTGCTCCGCTACCCACCGTTTCATGACCGCCATCTCACTCTCATTGACCAGTTTCACGAAAAGACGCAGCAGAGCGAGAAGAAGCCGTTCGACAAGTCCGTGTTCATCATGACCAAGTTCCCTGAGCGGGACGCCAAAGGGCAGCCGAAGTCCGCCGCCGACCAGGAGCTTCTGGCTGTGATCGAGGCCGTGCGGTCGGCGGTCGCCGCGAGCGGTTTCGTCCCCCGCCTGGCGAGTGACCAGGAGTTCCATCAGATGCTTTGGGAGAACGTCGAACTCTACTTGCTAGGCTGCGCGCGCGGGATCGCGATTCTCGAGAGTAGGTACAAGCCGGAGCTCAACCCGAATGTGGCGATGGAGTGGGGGTGGATGCGTGGGATGGGCAAAGAAGTCTTCATGCTAGTGGAAGCCTCCTTCACCTACTTACGTGCAGACTGGGGCGGACTGCTCGAGCACGAGTTTCCGTGGGACAATCCGGACGTCGCTATCTCGGGTCACGTGAGGACATGGCTGACCGGCGCTACAGCCCAGCCGGCCGTACCCGCGTCGCCGCCGTAGCCTTGCGACTCTGACGTCGTTGTCGGCCTCTGGATAATGCAATCACGAGGCTCGCTCGCTTCACTGGTGTTACGGCCTGGACGTTGCTCTGTCGGATCTGGTGCAAATCAGAGACTGAGGATGAATTAGGACATACAAACGTGGCGCT
>CAYWSH010000269.1:0-1851 GCA_964460655.1 uncultured Terriglobales bacterium
GAATTGAAAGCGATCGACGACAAAGAGCAGACGCTGTTCTGGAGCGGCCGGATCGCCGACGACGGCAAAGGCCCGGTGGATCCGGGCGCGCACTTCTATCGTTCACTCCTGGTCGACGGGCACAGCAATCCCATCAACAAGCGCAACGCGTGGTCGGCCCGAGCGACGGTGTACGTGCGGCTGGTGCCGCCCGGCGCTGCCGATACCGTACACTATCGGCTGCACATTCCGGAGAATGCGGGCACGCAGATCAAGTTGCACGCGCGGTTGCTATATCGCAAATTCTCCTGGTACAACACGCACTTTTCGTTTGCTGGGATGCCCGACGCCGCCGCGAAGGCAGCGCTGAGCAGTGACTTCGACGACCGCCAGTTCGTGTTCACCGGCGATACGTCTGATGTCTCGGGCAAGCTGAAGCACGTTCCCGACCTGCCGGCTGTGCTGATCGCGGAGGACACGGTGACTCTTGGTGTCGCAGCGAAGGGCGCTGCGGCCACGCCCAAGCAGCAAGTGACGAGAGACGATTGGACGCGGTGGAACGATTACGGCATCGGATTGTTCCTGCAGGGCGACCTGCGGGCCGCGCGCAACGCCTTCGAGGCGATCATCACGGCCGATCCGCAGAATGCCGACGGTTGGACCAACCTCGGGCGGGTGGCTGTACAGGAAGGGGACATGCAGCACGCACGCGAAGTCCTGGAGAAGGCGCTGGCGATCGCGCCCCAGTTGGCGCGGGCGAATTTCTTCTACGCGAAGGCCCTACGCAACGACGGCCGCTACGACGATGCGGCGCGGCATCTCGACATTGTTCTGGCGCAGTATCCGCGCGACCGTGTCGCGCGCAACGACCGGGCGCGCATCTACTTCCTGCAGCGCAAATACGAGCAGGCTTTGCAGCAGTTGGATACTGTCTTCGAGGTCGATCCTGAAGACCTGCAAGGGCATTACACCGCGATGCTGTGCTACCAGGGCACGGGCCGAACGGAGGAAGCGGAGCGGCATCGCATGCTCTACCTGCGCTTCAAGGCCGACGAGGCGGCGCAGTCGCTCACCGGACCGTATCGGCAGCGGCATCCGGAAGACAACAACGAGCGGCAGCCGATCCACGAACACGTTTCGGTCGCGCTGACGCCAGCGCGTCCGATGAAGGCTCCGCCCAAGACGGCCAATGCGAGAAAGGCGCGCGCACTCCAAGGTGATTAGGCGCCGCGCATTCGTCTTCGTCGCCGGCCTGCTGTGCGCTTCCGCGTATGCGCAGCCCGGCATCCGCTTCCGCGACGTCACGCAGGCGGCGGGGATCCGCTTCACGCACAACAACGGCGCCTTCGGGAAGAAGTATCTGCCGGAAACGCTCGGGCCAGGCTGCGCGTTCATCGACTACGACAACGACGGCTTCCCCGACATCGTCCTTATTAATGGTGAGGACTTCTCCGGGCACGCAGTGCATCCCGGCACGACACTGCGGCTGTATCACAACAACGGCAACGGGACATTCACCGACGTCACCGCGAATTCGGGCCTCGCGGTCCCGATGTACGGCATGGGAGTGGCCGTCGGTGACTTCGACAACGATGGGCTCGACGACATCTTTATTACGGCGCTCGGCCAGAGCCATCTGTTCCGCAACGCCGGTGGCGGCAAGTTCGTTGACGTGACGCGGGATGCCGGCCTGTGGGGTCACGACGAGTTCAGCACGTCGGCGGCGTGGGTGGATTACGACCGCGACGGCAAGCTCGACCTCGTCGTCGGCAACTATGTGCAGTGGTCACCGGCCAGCGATCTTTATTGCACGCTCGACGGCGTCCACAAATCGTATTGCACGCCGGAGTCGTACAAAGGCGCGGCGCTGCG
>CAYWSH010000269.1:1951-3432 GCA_964460655.1 uncultured Terriglobales bacterium
GGCATGGGCGTGGACGCCGCGGATTACGATGGCAGCGGGCGGGCGAGCATCATCATCAGCAATTTTTCCAACCAGATGATGTCGCTGTATCACAACGAGGGCAACGGCCTGTTCGTGGATGAGGCGCCGCGGTCGACGGTGGGGCGTGCGTCGTTGCTTACGCTTGGCTTCGCCTGCTACTTCCTCGATTACGACCTCGACGGCCGGCTCGACATCTTCGCGGCGAACGGGCACCTCGACAGCGACATCGAGCGCATCCAGAAGCGCATCATGTATCGCCAGCCGCCGCACATGTTCCGCAACACGGGCGGCGGACGCTTTGACGAGGTCAATGCAGCGCTCGGGCCCGACTTCATGATGCCGCGCGTAGCGCGCGCCGCTGCGTATGCCGACATCGATAACGACGGCGATCTCGACTTGCTCATCACGACGAATGGCGGACCGGCGGTGCTGCTGCGCAACGACGGCGGCACCAATCACGCGCTGCGCGTCCGGTTGCAGGGGACGAAGTCGAACCGCGACGGCATCGGCGCGGTGGTGCGCATAACGAACCGAGCCGACAAGCCGTGGCAGATGATGCGCTCGGGCTCCGGGTATCTTTCCGCGAGCGAGCTGGTGCTGACATTCGGCCTCGGTGCAACGGCGTCAGACTCGACGTTGGAGATACAGTGGCCGAGCGGGCAGGTCGATCATCTCGACAAAGTCGCGGCTGATCAGACCATCACGGTGCAGGAAGGGCGTGGCGTGGTGAATGCGCGGAAGTTCGTGCGCCGAGGGCCGGGGTAGCAATAGGGATGTTTCGACTTCGCAGCCGGCTGCTCCGCTCAACATGACATTCTCTTCTTTTCTTATGATTGGTTAGATTCATTGGGGGAAGGCCGCCGTTCGTTCATGACGCTAACGCGAAAGCGATCCGCGATGGTTCTCTGCGCGGCTCTGTGCTCGCTGACTGCGGGAGCACAGCGTGTCGCGCCGAGAGCGTCGTCTTCCCAGCGTGCCGCCGCCATTCGCTTGAACGATCTTGGCGCCGGCTATATGGGGCAACAGGACTTCACGCGCGCGCTGCAACAATTCCAGCAGGCGCGGCGGCTCGATCCGCGACTGAAGGAAGCGCGCGTCAACCAGGCGATCGCGCTCATGCAGCTGCAGAAGCTGGCGGCGGCACGCGCGCTGCTGGAGCAGATCGCGAAGGCGGAGCCGCGCAATGCGCGCGCCTGGTACAACCTGGGGCTCGTCGCGAAAGCGCAAGGCGATGCGACCGCGGCCCTGCGCGCGTTCCAGTATACGGAGGAGATTGCGCCGGAGGTCGCGGACGTCCAGTACTTCATCGGGCTGATGCAGGCGCAAGCGCAACAGAATGACGCGGCGATAGCAGCGTTCGAGCGCGCGCTGAAGTTGAACGCTTACCACGCGTCGGCGGAGTTCGGGCTGGCGCGGGCATATCAGAAGAAAGGGGATGCAGAGAAGGCGCAGCAGCATTT
>CAYWSH010000270.1:0-3387 GCA_964460655.1 uncultured Terriglobales bacterium
ACGCCGAACTCGACGTTCGGGCAACTTGCGGCCGTCGGGACGGCGCCCAATGCCGTTCCGGTGCTGGCCAACGTCGACGGGCCGCGGATGTTCCAGTTGCAGGTGCGGTTCGTCTTCTAAGCGGATAGACTGCTGGCATGCGTTTACCTGATTTTGGCCTGTCGACGATGGGGCGTGGCTTGGAGCAGTACACGCGCGCTCTCGGTCGCCTGGAGACGGAAGTCCTGGAGATGGTGTGGCGACGCCGTGAGCTGACGGTGCGCGACCTGTACGACGACCTCGAACAGCGGCTCGCTTACACCACGCTCATGACCACACTCGATCGCCTGCATAAGAAGGGCCTGCTGAAGCGCTACAAGGCAGGACGTGCGTTCGTGTACTCGCCCGCTTTGAACCGCGCGCAGTATGGCGCGCTGTGCGCACGCGACGCCATCGCGCGCATGCTCGGCGCCAGCACGAGCGCCCAGGAAGTTTTCTCCTACTTCGTGGACGCGATCAGCGAATCGGACCAGGCCCTGCTCGATGAACTGGAGCGCGCGGTGAAGGCGCGCCGGAAGCGGCAAGCGTGAACTACTGGATCCTTTGCGCGGCAACGTCGCTGGCGGCACTCTTCCTGACCGCGCTGCCGTCGCTGCTGCTGCTGCGGCTCGCTACGCCGATCCTATTGCGCCGCACCGACAAGTGGACCGCCGCAGCGCGAGCTCGCCTGCTGTTCGGGGCGCAGATGTTCCCGGCGTTCGCCGCTCTATCGGTCGCGTTCGGACTCGTACTACCGGGATTCCTGGAACTTGAGCCACTGGCGAGCGGCGAACAGCTCGGCCTGCGGTTGGGACTACTCGCGGCCGGCGGCGCGGCCTTGTGCACGCTGGCGCTGGCGCGACTCTGGTGCGCGCGCATAGCAGCTCGCAACCTGGCGCGCGCCTGGCGACGCTCCGCGACCGCGGTCGCACACGATGGCTTGCCGTTGCTCGAGATCCCCGGCGCTGATGGCACCTTGGCGCTCAGCGGGATCCGGCGGCCGGTCTTTTTTGTGTCGTCGCGTGTGCGCGCGACTCTCACCGCGAGTGAGATCGCGGCGGCACTGGAGCACGAGCGCTCGCATTTGCTTGCTGGGGACAATCTGAAGCGGTTGCTGCTCAGTCTGGCGCCACGAGTCCCTGTGCTGCGCGAGGCGTGGCACGCCGAGTGCGAGATGGCCGCCGACGAGGCCGCACTCGCGCGCGGAACGCCGGTGCTGGAGTTGGCATCGGCGCTGGTAAAGGTGGCTAGGCTGGGCGGTGCGGCGCCGCGCTCCGACTTCGCAACCTCATTCTTGTGCTGCGATGATTCCCCACGCGCGCTGCAACGCCGCATCCGACGCTTGCTGCACTGGCTCGATGTGGCCCCGACAGCATCCACCGCGAAGTCGACCTCCTTCCGCCTCGTTCTCGGTGGCGCGCTGCTGCTGGCTGCTGCCGCCTACCCGACGGTGTTGCTCGTGGCGCACGAGATCATCGAGAAGCTGGTCTAGTTTCCCGCAAACGGAGCGGTTTCCCTGATTGGAACCGCCCTTTCGCATCCCTCCACGGAAACAAACGACTTACGTTTTGGCTGTTGGGCTGCAAACAGGGAAGTCGGGATCCGCCCACCGGAGCGTGCGATGGCAAGGCTGGCTGATGTGTTGAACCTCGTCCACGGAGCCCTGCTTGTGGCGCCGCCCAATACCCCGCAGCAGGACCAGCTGGCCGAGGCGCAGCGCCAGTTGGTGGAGATGATGTGGCGCGAGGCGATTCCTGCGGCCACCAGGTCGCCGGAAGGCCGCCTATCATGACGCTTTACGCCCGTCTTGCATCGTGATAATAGTCAGTAGTCTGACTATCACGACGCGAATGGGCCTCTACCAGCACTACGACAAAGCGCACAACCATCCCCTGAATCGCGCGCTCCACATGCTCGCGATCCCCGTCGGCTTTGCTTCCGTGTTCGTCGTCTGGTTCCACTGGGTGATCGCGCTCCTGCTCATTCCCGCGGCCTTCGCCCTCGCCTGGCTCGGTCACGTGATCGAAGGCAACAAGCCCGCATTCTTCTCCAACCCTTTGCACGTCTTCGTGGCGCCGGTGTGGATGGTGCGCCGCCTCTTCGGCGGCAACGGCGCCAAAGACGAAAGCAAAGCGGCGTAGTCCCGAAAACCTCAACCGCAAGGGACGCGAAGGACGCTAAGGGTCGGTTCTTTTGCGTCCGCTGCGTCCTTTGCGGTTTGCCTTTTCTGGCTTTCTGGAATCATAAGTAAGTTGCATTGCACTATAAGCGGTTGTTATATTACGCGGATGGATTTCGGATACACCGACGAGCAGTTACAGCTCCGCAAGAGCGTGCGCGAATTCGCCGAGAGCGAGATCCTGCCGCACGTCATGGAGTGGGACGAGGCGATGCAATTCCCGCTCACGACCATCAAGGAACTGGGCAAGCTCGGCCTGTTGGGCACGATCTTTCCGGCGGAACTCGGTGGCGCGGGCATGGGCTACGTCGAGTACGTCATTGCCATCGAGGAGCTTTCGCGCGTAGATGGCTCGGTCGGCATCATAGTAGCGGCGCACACGTCGCTGTGCTCGAACCATATTTATCTGGCCGGTACCGACGCGCAGAAACAGAAATACCTGCCGAAGCTCGCGACCGGCGAATCCATCGGCGCCTGGGGCTTGACCGAGCCCGGCTCGGGCTCCGACGCGGGCAGCGCCCGCATGACTGCCGTTCGCAAAGGCAACAACTGGGTGCTGAACGGCACCAAGACGTTCTGCACCAACGGTCACTATGCCGACGTGATGGTCGTGATCGCCGTGACCGACAAGACGGCGCACACGCACGGCCTCTCGGCCTTCCTCGTCGAAAAAGACACGAAGGGTTTCCGCGCGGGCAAGAAGGAGAACAAACTCGGCCTGCGCGCCTCCGACACGGCCGAGATGATCTTCGAAGACTGCGTCATCCCCGTCGAGGCTTTATTAGGAAAGGAGGGCGACGGCTTCATCGACGCGATGCTCGTGCTTGATGGCGGCCGCATCTCCATCGCCGCGCTCTCGCTCGGCATGGCGCAAGGCGCGTTCGAGGCCGCGCTGAAGTATTCGAAAGAGCGCAAGCAGTTCGGCAAGCCCATCTCCGACTTCCAGGCCATCCAGTGGAAGCTGGCCGACATGGCCACCGAGATCGACGCGGCGCGCCTGCTCACCATGCGCGCGGCCTCGATGAAAGACGCTGGCAAGAAGACGACACAGGAGTCATCGATGGCGAAGCTCTACGCCAGCGAGGTCGCGGTGCGCTGCGCCAACGAAGGCGTCCAGATCCACGGCGGCTACGGCTTCATCAAGGACTATCCGGCGGAGAAGTTCTATCGCGACGTCAAGCTCTGCACCA
>CAYWSH010000271.1:0-1666 GCA_964460655.1 uncultured Terriglobales bacterium
CGACGAACGTCAGCGCCGCAACCGCTATCACCGCCGGCACGAACCACGCCGAGACTTTGTCGGCCAGCCGCTGGATGGGCGCGCGGCTGCGCTGCGCCTGGGTCACCAGGCGCACGATCTGTGCCAGCAGCGTGGCGCTGCCGATGCGCTCGGCGCGCATCACGAAGGAACCCGTACCGTTCACCGTGCCACCGATAACGCGTGCGCCCGCCGTCTTCTCGACCGGCAGCGACTCGCCCGTGACCATGGACTCATCCACCGCGCTGGCGCCTTCGAGCAGCGCGCCGTCCACCGGCACCTTCTCGCCGGGACGCACACGCAACCGATCGCCTTCGTGGACATGCGACAACGGAATGCCTTCATCGCTGCCGTCGGAGCGTACACGCGTCGCGCGCGGCGGTGAAAGGTCGAGCAGCGCGCGGATGGCGCTCGACGTCCGGCTGCGCGCGCGCAGCTCCATCACCTGCCCCAGCAGCACGAGCGCGGTTATCGCGGCCGCGGCTTCGAAGTAGACGCTGACCGTGCCGCCCATGCCGCGCATCGCGTCGGGAAAGAGCATCGGCGCGAAGAGCGCCACCAGACTGAAGCCGTAGGCCGCGCCCACGCCCATGCCGATGAGCGTGAACATGTTCATGCTGCGATTGCGCAGCGACGCCCAGAAGCGCTGGAACAATGGCGCGCCCGCCCATGCCACCAGCGGCGTCGCCAGCGCGAACTCGATCCACTGGACGGTCTGCATGCCGAGGGCGTGTTGCAACGGCATGTCGGGCAGCATGTCCGACATCGCGAGCGCCACTACTGGGGCCGCCAGCGCTGCGCTCACCCAGAAGCGGCGCGTCATGTCGCGCAGCTCGGCGTTGTCTTCCGGTTCGGTTGTGATCTCCTCCGGCTCGAGCGCCATGCCGCACTTCGGGCAGGCGCCGGGCCCGCGCTGCCGGACCTCCGGATCCATGGGGCAGACGTACCAAGGCTGCTCGCTCGCCGGGGTTGGCGGTGTTGCCGCGGCCGGCTTCGCGCCCAGCGTCACCAAGCCGCCGGCGTGCTCCATGCCTGCCGTTCCCGGTGCGCGCAAATACTTTTCCGGTTCGGCACGGAAGCGCTCGCCGCAGCGTGGCGAGCAGAAGTAATAACGCTTGCCCACGTGCTCGGCGGACGCGGCTGCGCGCTCGGGCACGAGCTTCATCCCGCAGACGGGATCGATGACCGGCGCGGAATTGATGGAAGATTCCACCATGGGCTTTGAATTCATTAGACTGTAGTAGATTCAGGTCAGCCAAGCACGATTCAACTCGGCACTCGCAACCCGGTACTCGGTACTCGCCATGACCGCACTTGACGTCGTTTTCCGCTATGGCCTGCCACCGCGCGAGCCGCAACTCCGCGCGCTCGACGCGGTGCGCGAGGTCTACGGCATCCGCCGCATCCAGTTCGACGAGCAGGCGCGCACGGTCCGCGTGGAGTACGACGCTACGCGCCTCAACGACAGCATCGTCGGCGATCTACTGCTGCGCGCCGGGCTCGACCTGCGCGAGCGCGTCGCGCTGATTTAAGAGAGCGGAGCGTCCGGGGCAGGCCGCGCAGCGCGATGGGAGGCCCTACGGGCCGTTGCGCGAGTAGAACTCGCCGGCGGTTTTGGAGCCGGAGGCGACATGAATACCCAAGACAT
>CAYWSH010000271.1:1766-3375 GCA_964460655.1 uncultured Terriglobales bacterium
CGCTCGCCTTTGGTAACTGCGCTGCAACAGAGCACGACAGACGAAGTGGCGCGCAATAGGGACGCCCGACACTGATCGCTTCGGCCAGAGGTGAAAAGTGGGCGTCCCTTTGCATTTCCGGCAGCAAATCCCCTAACGCCCACTGAACCGCAAGCGCATCTGGATGGCGCGCCGCGTCGCCATCGCTTGTTTGCGTGCCGCTTCCACGGTACCGGTGCCCGGCCGCAACGCCGGCAGGAACACACTGACCGCCGTCCCGGTATGTGGACCCATGTCCGACGTAGCCACCCGGATGGTCCCGAAGTGCTTCCGGATGATCCCGGCTGCTACCCACAATCCCAGGCCTGTACCCTTACCTGCCTTGGTGGTGAAGAACGGCTCGAAGATGTGCGGCCGGTCTTCGCGCCGAATGCCATGGCCGTTATCGGCGATCACGACGCGGGTCCCGCGCCGCCCTTCGCCGCGCCACAGTCGCGACGGATAAACATGCACCGCCACGGTTCCGCGACCCTCAACCGCCTGCACCGCATTGAGCAGCAGGTTCGAGAACACCTGGCGCAGCTCGCCGGCAAAGCCTTCGCACTCGTGCTCTCCCTCGAAGCGGCGCACCACCTGCACGTCGGCGCCGGCCGTGCTGCGCTCGTGGAATACCAGGACGTTCTCCAGGATGTCGGTCACGCTCACGGCGGTGGGCGCGTCGGCCTGGCGATGGAACGCCAGCGTCTGCTTCACGATGTGCGACATGCGCCGCAACTCTTCCGAGGCCATCTCTGCAAAGACGCGCACATTGGCATCGAGCGCCGCATGGTGCTCGATGAGGTACAGCAGATTGGTCACCGCGGCGAGCGGATTGTTGATCTCGTGCGCGATAGTGGCAGCCAAGCGTCCCGTGGCGGCCATCTTTTCGCTCTCGCGGATGGCTTCTTCGGCGTGTTTGCTGTCGGTGACGTCGAGGTTCACGCCGATCATGCGGAGCGGCCGTCCCTCGTGGTCGTAATAGATGCGGCCATTGGCCGCGATCCAGCGGATGGAGCCGTCCGGCCGCACGATGCGGAACTCATCGCGCTGGATGGTGCGGCGTTGTTCCAGCGCGGCGGCCATGCGGGCTTGCATGGCGTCGTGGTCGTCGGGATGCACGAGTGCGCGGAAGGCGGCGAACGTTCCGTCGAACGTGCCGGGGGCGAGTCCGAAGAGCTTCTCCTGGTCGCCCGACCAGTGGACCTCGCCGGTGGCGAAATCCCAGTCCCACGCACCCATGTTGGCCGCGTCCATCGCCAGACGCAGCCGTTCTTCTTTCTCCCGCAGCTGTTCGGCCTGGGCGGCGAGATCGGGACGAACTGGTTTCCCTGCCGTCGCCATGACCTATCGAGCTTAGGCTCGGCGTGGTGTGAGGGTCAATGTTACGTAGGGCGCGTCAGCTTCACGACCGCAGCGTTAACCGCTATAATCGAGTTTTCCTGCCGGTTGCGCACGCGCGCCCTTAGCTCAGTTGGATAGAGCGTCTGGCTACGAACCAGAAGGTCGGGAGTTCGAATCTCTCAGGGCGCGCCATTTTCCTTAACAACTCGGTCCAGAAGGCCGGGAGTTCCCCGCCGCGGCGGGTCTCAGG
>CAYWSH010000272.1:0-3361 GCA_964460655.1 uncultured Terriglobales bacterium
GCGCTCGGCGTCACCGATCAGCATTCGCAGCTACAGCTCTACATGGAAGGACCGCGTGACAAGATGGTCACGTTGTGGGCCGTAGAGAAACCGCGCGCCGAGATGAAGATCCCGCGTGTGTTCACCAAGTACGAGTCCTGCGGCTACCTCGCGGGCAAGAAGCTCGGCTCTCTCTTCGACGCCGAACGCCGCGCCACCGAGAGCGCGCTCACGCGGGCCGGCCGTCCCAATTGCCGCTGGACGCTGCCGCAGGTGGATGAAGCTACCATCGGCGCCTTCTTCCAGATGCTGGAGTTCCAGACCGCATTCGCCGGCGAGCTCTGGGGCGTGAACGCGTTCGACCAGCCGGGCGTCGAGCTGGGCAAGAAAATGACTTACGGCTTGATGGGTCGCAAGGGATTCGAGGAGTTCAGGAAGGTCTAGCTGGCCCGCTCTTGCATGCGCATGACGCGCGCACGCGCCTTGCGCTTCACGACTTCCCACGACGCGGCGCCAAGGCGTAGCACGACGCTCTTAGCGGTCGCTTGCTCGGCTTGCAGGCAGCGCTGGCACAGGCAGCCGTACTGCTGCGTGGTCCCATTCTGCAGTTTTACGGTGACGGGAACGACGTGACGTACGTGGGCGCGGCATACAGGGCAGCGCGCGCCGCCGTTCAAGCGATAGCGCAACTCAGCATACGAGGCGATCAGGTGCCAGACGCGATACGGCGACTCTTCCTGAGGCCCGCAGGCTAGGGCCTCGAAGTAGTCTTGCAGCACCCGGCTGTTTACGACCCGCGTATACATGGCCACATGCCTCTGTTGCAGTGCGTATTCCAGCACGAAAACCGGCCGTATTCAACAGAATGTGATGTCCTAAAGGACGGTGAAGTACGCGGCCGCTAGTACATGTACGGGGAAAGTTACCGCCGGCTGGCCGTTAAGCCTTCTTCTTTCTAGGTCTTACCAGCAGTCTTATGGGTGTCCCCTCGAAGCCGAAGGCTTTACGTATCTGGTTCTCGATGAACCGTTCATAGCTGAAGTGCAGCTTGACGTCGCGGTCCGTGAACAGGACGAACGTGGGCGGCGAGGTCGAGGCCTGCGTCATATACAGGACCCGCATGCGCCGGGATACAGGGACCGCCGCGCGCTCGAAGTCCACTCGCTTCAGGAAGCGGTTCATCTCGCCGGTGGGGATGCGCTTGCTTCGTTCCTTTGCGATCCGCTCGATCACGGAAAAGATCTTCTCGACGCCCTTACCCGTCGTCGCCGAGATGAAGATGACCGGCGCGTACAGCAGGAACTTCAGTGAATCTCGCACCTGCTCTTCGTAGAGCTTCGGATCGGCGCGATGTTGCTGCGCGGCCAGCAGCGTGAGTGTCCGGCGGTCCAGCGGACGGCCGGCCCGCACGGCGGCCTTCCGCGCTTCTTTCGGCGACTGCTGCTTCATCGCGTCGGTGAGCAGGTCCCACTTGTTGACCACGATGATCACCGAGCGCCCGCTCTCGTGCGCATACCCGGCAATGTTGGCATCGAGCGCCGTCACACCCTCCGTGGCGTCGACGATGAGCAAAGCGATATCTGCCGCTTCGAGATGCCTGCGCGCCATCACCACCGCGAGTTTTTCCGCCATCAGCTCGGTCTTGCCCTTGCGGCGAATGCCGGCCGTATCGATGAAACGAAATCTCCGCTGGCCGCGTTCGACCAGCTCATCGACGGCGTCGCGCGTCGTCCCGGGAATCGACGAAACGATCGCGCGCTCCGTGCCGGTGAGCCGATTCAGTAGCGTGGACTTCCCGACATTCGGCCGGCCGATGATTGCGACCTTTGTTTCACGAAGATCGTTGGTCGTTGGTCGTTGGTCGTTGGCCAAACCGTCGTCGGTCGTTGGTCGTCGGTCGTTGGCGGGCTTGTCTTCTGCTTCTTCTCTCTTTTCCTTTGCGTTCTCTGCGTTAAAGGTCTTTGCCGGTAGCACTTCGAGAATGCTGTCCAGCAACTCCGCCACCCCATCGCCATGCTCGGCCGAGAGCGCGTGCAGCCGCGAAATGCCCAGCTCGCGAAAGTTCTCCGCGTACGCCGCCAGCCTCGGCGTATCCACCTTGTTCACCGCCAGAAACAGCGGCTTGCCGGTGCGCAATAACAGCTTGGCGAGATCGCGATCGGGCGCGGCGAGCTCGGCGCGCGCGTCCACCACCAGCACGATCGCCGCGGCCTCGTCGAGCGCCGTGCGCGCCTGCCGGAAGATCTCCGCCGGGATGAGCTGCTTCTCCTCCGGCACGATCCCGCCGGTATCGACCACGCGCACGTCGCGCCCACGCCAGTGCGCCGTGCCGTAGATGCGGTCGCGCGTGATGCCTGGCTCATCGCCGACGAGCGCCCGCCGCTGTCCAACCAGGCGATTGAACAGTGTCGACTTGCCGACATTCGGCCGGCCGACGATGGCGATAGTGTGTGTTGTTGAAGTCATCCCGAGCGTAAGCGAGGGATCCCTATTGCACTCGAACTCTCCACTATAAACGCTGACTGACGCCGCAAATCCGCGTCCGGCGATGAATCAGCCCCGTTAGGGGCGGCATATGTTAGCCCCGGGTGGAGTCGCGCTGCCTTTGCGCGACGGAACCCGGGGTCAGCACATAATGGAGGAGGTGCGCGAGCGAGACGAGCGTGAGCGAGTCGGAACGAGCGCGCATGAGCGCTTGCGCTTCCGTGGTACGGTAGGGTTCCCTCGCTTCGCTCGGGATTTATACAAATGCCCACCGACGCGCCTGCTGCCGCCAAATCCTCGCTCTACAACTTTTTCGCGCCCGGTGGCCTGCTGAGCAAGACGCACCCCGCGTACGAATTTCGTCGCGGGCAGCTGCAGATGGCGCAGGCGGTCGAAGAAGCGCTCGACGAGAAGCGCCACCTCGTCGTCGAGGCCGGCACCGGCACCGGCAAGACGCTGGCGTACCTCGTCCCCGCCATCCGCAGCGGCAAGCGCATCATCATCTCCACCGGCACGAAAAACCTGCAGGAGCAGCTCTTCCACAAGGACGTCCCGTTCCTCGAGCGCGTCTTCTTCCCCAATGGCGACGGCGCACTGCGCGTCTGTTACATGAAGGGGCGGAACAACTACCTCTGCCGGCAGAAGCTCTATGACCTGAAAGACTCGCCTATCCTCAGCGGCCTCGACGAGATTGAGCAGTTCCGCATCATCCAGGACTGGGAGCAGCACACCGAGACCGGTGATCGCGCCGAGCTTGGCGCGCTGCCCGAAGCCACCCTGCTCTGGTCCAAACTCGACGCCCGCGCCGACGCTTGCACCGGCCAGAAGTGCCCGCAGTGGGAGCGCTGCTTCATCACCGAGATGCGGCGGAAGGCGGCCGAGAGCGACATCATCATCG
>CAYWSH010000273.1:0-3358 GCA_964460655.1 uncultured Terriglobales bacterium
CAACACGGCGCGAGATGACTTTTTCGAGCCCGACGAACGCGCCGCCGCAGATGAAGAGGATGTTAGTGGTGTCGACCGGCGTGAATTCCTGGTGCGGATGCTTGCGTCCACCTTGTGGTGGGACGTTGGCGATGGTGCCTTCGAGGATCTTGAGCAACGCCTGCTGCACGCCTTCGCCGCTGACGTCGCGCGTGATCGAGGGGTTCTCGTCCTTGCGGCCGATCTTGTCGACCTCGTCGATGTAGATGATGCCGGTCTGCGCGCGGCCCACGTCGCCATCGGCGGCCTGCAGCAGCTTGAGGATGATGTTCTCGACGTCTTCGCCGACGTAGCCCGCTTCGGTGAGCGTGGTCGCGTCCACGATGGCGAACGGAACGTCGAGCATCTTCGCCAGCGTTTGCGCGAGCAGCGTCTTGCCGGTGCCGGTGGGGCCGATGAGCATGATGTTGCTCTTCGTCAGCTCGACCTCGCCGCGCTGCCGGTTCATGTGGATGCGCTTGTAGTGGTTGTAGACCGCGACCGCGAGCTTCTTCTTGGTCTGCTCCTGGCCGATGACGTACTCGTCGAGGAAGACCTTGACCTCTTGCGGTTTCGGCAGGTGGTTGGGCGCAGCGGCAGCGTGCGTCTCGGCGCGGTCGTCTTCCAGGATGGAGTTGCAGACGGCGACGCACTCGTCGCAGATGTAAGCGCGCGGATAGTCGCTGGGCGAGGAGATCAGCTTGGCGACGGCGTCCTGCGACTTATGGCAGAACGAACACTTCAGGACTTCCTCGTTACCGGTGCGGGACCTCATGTGGCGCTACCACCCTCGGAGAGACATTTTAACCCGCAATGCCCCGGCCGCGCGCTCCGTGGTATTGCTTACTACGGTAATGGCCCCTGATTACCCTGCTCGCTGTAGCAGACGAAACGCCCAAGCACTCAACGCCACGCTGAACACGATGACGGCGCTCACGCCGATGGTGAAGCCCATGTCGTGCGGCTCCCAGTGCTTCACCAGCTCGAAGACATGCAGCACGGCGAAGAGCGCGAAGATGACGCCGGTCACGATGAGATAGGTCTTCAAGTTCACAGATCGGAGCTAAAGCCCCGCTCCTTTTTCATGGCCCTAGCTGCAGGCCTGAAGGCCTGCTCCACCCAGTTCAGCGGTGCTCGTAAATGATGTCGTCGATGATCCCGTACTCCTTACCTTGTTGCGCGTTCATGATGAAGTCGCGCTCCACGTCCTTTTCGACCTTATCGAGGCGTTGGCCGGTGTGCTTCGCCATGATCTGATTCATGACCTCGCGCATGCGCAGTATCTCGCGCGCGTGGATGTCGATGTCTGTGGCCTGGCCGCTCAAGCCGCCCATGATATGCGGCTGGTGGATAAGGATGCGGGAATTGGGCAGAGCGAAACGCTTTTTTGAGGCGCCGGCAGCCAGAAGTACAGCGGCCATCGAGGCCGCCTGGCCGATGCAGATGGTTTGGACGTCCGGACGGACGAACTCCATGGTGTCGTAAATCGCCATGCCGGCGGTGATGGAGCCGCCCGGAGAATTGATGTAGAGCTGGATGTCCTTTTCCGGGTCTTCGGCTTCGAGGAAGAGCATTTGCGCGATGACGAGGTTGGCGACCGTGTCGTCGATGGGGGTGCCGATGAAGATGATGTTGTCGCGGAGCAGACGCGAAAAGATGTCGTAGGCGCGTTCGCCGCGGCTGGTCTGCTCGATCACCATGGGGACTAGCATGACAACTCCTTCGATTGAGTCATTGAGTCATCGGGCCATTGAGTCATTCAAACCCTTCGCGATGTCTCCCAAATGGCTCGATGACTCAATGGCTCAATGACTCAATCTCTCCGGTAGATCCAATCCAGCGTCTTGTCGTTCCGCAGGCGGTGGCGGATGCGATCGAGCGCACCGTCTTTCTGCAGGCGCGAGCGCACGGATTCCACCGGCTGACGCGACTGCAACGCCACTGCTTCGATCTCTTTGTCCAATTCCTCGTCGCTCACCGCGATATTCTCGCGCTCGGCGATCTGGTCGAGGATGAGCGAGCTGCGCACTTCGCGCGTGGCCTGGTCGCGCTGGCCGGCGCGCAGGCGGTCGAAATCCATCTTGCGCATGTCTTCGGTGCGCATGCCCTGCGCGGCGAGCGCGCGCAAGCCGCGCTCGAGGCGCACATCGATCTGATGCTCAACCAGCGATTCAGGTACAGCGAACTCGTTGCGCTGGAGTAGCTCGTCGACCAGCTTCTCCTTGGCAGCGTGCTCGGCGGCGTGGCGGCGCTCGCCTTCCATGCCGTCGCGCACGCGCTGGCGCAAGTCGGCGACGGTCTGCAGGTCGTTGGCGAGCTCGCGGGCGAAGTCGTCATTCAGCTCGGGCAACTGTTTCTGCTTGATCGCCTTGACGCTCAAGGTATAGGTGAAGGTTTGACCGGCAAGGCGTTGATCGCTGAAGTCCTTGGGATACTCGACGTCGAACGTGCGCGCTTCGCCGGCGTGCGCGCCGCGCAGGTTCTCGCTGAATTCCTTCACCGTGTTCTGTCCGCCGACCTCGACCAGGACTTCTTCGAGGTGGACAGGATTCGACTTCCCACCCTCCCCTTCGGGGACGGGTGGAGCACCCGCATCAGGCTTCGGTGCGCCGTTCAGTTCGACCTGGGCGAAGTCACCGTCACGGACCGGACGGTCTTCTTCCATCGCAGCATAGGTGGCGTGCTGATCGCGCAGGCGATCGAGCGCCTGGCTGACCTCGTCATCGGTGACGCTGACCTCGGCGCGCTCGGGGCGCAGCTCTTTGTAGCCGGTGACGTCGATCTGCGGCATGACCTCGAAAGCAGCCTTGAAGCGCAGCGGCTCGCCTTCATGGACGTGCAGGTCGGTGACGCGCGGCTGCGAGACGGGCCGCAGGCCCTGGCGCTCGGTCTCCTCGCGGAAGTAGCGCGGGACGAGCGATTCAACCACTTCGCTCTTGATGTCCTCGGAAAAGCGCTGACGGATGATGGACGCCGGCACCCGGCCGCGGCGGAAGCCGGGCAGGCGTGCGAGCTTCTGGTACTTCTCGAGGATGGTGTTGGTCTCGCGGGCGACGACGTCGGCAGGGACTTCGACGGCGATCTCGCGGCGCGTGGCGTTGGGCGTTTCAGCTGGCATGAGAGGCAATCATTGATAGTACGGCGGGTGGGAGAAGACGGTCAAACGCGAGCGGCCTTCAGTCGTCGGTCTTCGGTCGTCGGCTCGGAGAGGGAGGCCAGGCGGCGCGCCTTGACGAAGACCTGCCGAAACATCTTCGCCGTCAGCTTGCCGGTGAGCGTGTTCTGCTGCGAAGGGTGATAGGACGCGAGCAGGATGCGGCCGTCGGGCATCGTGTAGTGC
>CAYWSH010000274.1:0-2081 GCA_964460655.1 uncultured Terriglobales bacterium
CGATTCACGCCGACGACGACCTGCTCGAGCGTGTCGACGCGCTGCTGGTAGTCGTAGGCAGCGTTCTGTATCTCCTGTTGCACGTAGCCACGCTCGATCGCCTTCAGCATGCCGCCCATCGCGTCGATCTTTTTTAAGTAAGCGGAAGCAGCGGATTCGAGATCGTTGGTGAGTGACTCGATGTAGTACGAACCGGCCAGCGGATCGATGGTGTTGGTCACGCCGGATTCGTAGGCGACGATCTGCTGCGTGCGTAGTGCGACGCGCGCCGAATTCTCCGTGGGCAGCGCGAGCGCTTCGTCGAACGCGTTGGTATGGAGCGACTGCGTGCCGCCGAGCACCGCCGCGAGCGCCTGCAACGCGGTGCGCGCGATGTTGTTCTCCGGCTGCTGCGCCGTAAGCGACGAGCCGGCGGTCTGGGTGTGGAAGCGCAGCATCCAGGAGCGCGGTGACTTCGCTTTGAACTGGTCGCGCATGATGTGCGCCCACAGGCGGCGTGCCGCGCGGAACTTGGCAATCTCTTCCAGAAAATCGTTGTGGCAGTTGAAGAAGAAGCTGAGGCGGGGGGCGAAGCGGTCCACGTCCAAACCGGCGTCCAGCGCGGCTTGCACGTAGGCGATGCCGTTGGCGAGCGTGAACGCGATCTCCTGCGCCGCGGTCGAACCGGCCTCGCGCATGTGATAGCCGGAGATGGAGATGGAATTCCATTCGGGTAACTGCTCGGCGGCGAAGGCGAACATGTCGGTGACGATGCGCATGGCGTGCTGAATGGGGTAGATATACGTGCCGCGCGCGATGTACTCCTTCAGCACGTCGTTCTGCACGGTGCCAGAAATCTTTCGCAGGTCGGCGCCCTGGCGCTTGGCGACCGCAACGTAAAGCGCGAGCAAGATCGACGCGGTCGCATTGATGGTCATCGAGGTGGAGATCTTCTCCAGCGCGATGCCGTCGAAGAGGCTCTGCATGTCGTCGAGGGAATCGATGGCGACGCCGACGCGTCCGACCTCGCCCTGTGCGAGCGCGTGGTCGGAGTCGAGCCCGATCTGCGTCGGCAGATCGAAGGCCACGCTCAGGCCCATGGTGCCGTGCGCGAGCAGGTATTTGTAGCGGCGATTGGATTCTTCCGCGTCGCCCATGCCGGCGTACTGGCGCATGGTCCAGAGGCGTCCGCGATACATGGTGGGCTGGACGCCGCGCGTGTACGGGAACTCGCCCGGATAGCCGATGTCGCGCTCGTAGTCCGAGGCAGCGAGGTCGGCGGGCGTGTAGAGCGGGCTCGCCTGTTTGGTTTTCTGGCCCACGCGCGGATTGTAAATCCCTGCGAAGATTGAGTCATTGAGTCATCGGGCCATTGAGTCATTAGAACCTCAAAACCTTGAAACGCAGATTCCGCGGATTCGAGCGGATTACGCAGATCGTAGAGGTGGCTTTTAATGACTCAATCGCCCGATGACTCAATGACTCAATCTAGGGTGGATTCTGTTACTCTGCGGCGCGATGAAGTTCAGCGTCGAGAACGTGACGATCGGCGGGGGCGAACTGTTCCTGATCGCCGGGCCGTGCGTCATCGAGAGTGAGCAGCACACGTTGAAGATGGCCGAGGTCATTGCCGGCGTGGCGAAGGCGCTGCAACTGCCGTTCATCTTCAAGGCGAGCTACGACAAGGCGAACCGCACGTCGGGCGCGAGTTTCCGCGGCCCGGGCCTCGAGGAAGGGCTGCGCATCCTGCGGCGCGTCAAGGACAGTGTGCATGCGCCGGTCCTGACGGACGTGCACGATGCACATGATGTCGAGCACGTGGCGGAAGTCGCCGACGTGGTGCAAGTACCGGCATTTCTCTGTCGCCAGACCGATCTGTTGGTCGCAGCTGCGAAGAGCAAGCGCGCGGTGAACATCAAGAAAGGTCAATTCGTTGCGCCGCAGGACATGCGGCACGCGATCGACAAGGTGAAGCAGGCGGGCAACGAGCGCGTGTTCCTGACCGAGCGCGGCGCGTCGTTCGGCTACAACAATCTTGTCGTGGACATGCGCGCGCTGGCCATCATGCGCGAGTTCGCGCCGGTCGTGTTTGACGGGACACA
>CAYWSH010000274.1:2181-3353 GCA_964460655.1 uncultured Terriglobales bacterium
GACGCGAATTAGAGGACGGAGGACAGATGGCACCTACAGCCTCGCACGTTGCCTTATTGGCACCGGTTCCGTTGGAACATCTCGAGGATGGAAGGTCAACCTGCGACACACAGGGGAAAGTAGCGTTTGGAAGTCGCGCGTGGGAGGTATTCAGAGCGCTAGATCAAGAACGAAAAGGAATGCCGGTGGACGTGTACATATACGCTTCCCGGGCCGAGGATCGTCGTGCAGTTGCGAGCTGGCACGCACATTACATCGACCACGTGGAGAGTATTAACGGGGCTCACCCCTCAGGAATGCTTTACCGTCCACCATCGACGGCAAGGTATGCGGACGACAATGAGGGGCATTGGGCAATCTTCTGGGAGGTCACGGCTTTGCGACGACTACAAGAGGCTCATCTCTTGGCATTGACTGGCTTCACTGGATTCGGAAAAGCGAGGCCCTACCCACGCGATTTTGTTCCAGAGGGCCCAATGCTCATCGAACACCCGTAAAAGGCACGATAGACGCACTGCACTTTGCTACCATCCTGTTTCCGTGAAAAGCACAGGCGAGAACGTGGTCCGCATCGAGGCGGCGGCGCTCAGCGCGCTTGCCGACCGCATTGCCGGGCCGATGGCCGCGGCGTTTGCGCGCGCGGTCGAACTGCTTAACGGCTGCAAGGGGCGCGTGGTCGTTTCGGGGATGGGGAAGAGCGGCATCGTCGGCCGGAAGATCGCGGCGACGCTCAGCTCCACCGGCACGCCGGCGCTCTTCCTGCATCCGGCGGAAGCAGTACACGGCGACCTGGGGATGATAACGCGCGGCGACGTTGTGATCGCGCTGAGCGCGAGTGGCGAGACGGAAGAGCTGCTGCGGCTGCTGGCGACCATCAAGCGGCTGCAGGCGCCGCTGATCTCGCTGACGTGTGATGCGATCTTTACTCGCGACAACGCGGGCGAGTCGCCCGCGTCCACCCAAACCAAGAAGAAGCTCTCAACATTGGCGCAAGCCGCTGACGTCGCGCTGGACTGCTCGGTTGCCCAGGAAGCGTGTGGTCTAGGCCTCGCACCGACAGCTTCGACCACCACGATGCTCGCGCTGGGCGACGCGCTGGCCGTGGCGCTGGCGGAGAAGCGCGGATTCAAGGAAGAGGATTTTGCCGACCTGCATCCCGGCGGCAAGCTGGG
>CAYWSH010000275.1:0-3272 GCA_964460655.1 uncultured Terriglobales bacterium
CAGCGCGTGGCGCGGCGCTTCGTCGCCGGGACGACCATCGCCGATGCGCTGGCGGCCACGCGCGCGGTGAACGAGTGGGGCGCATCGGTCAGCATCGACAACCTCGGCGAGAACGTGACCAATCCCGACGAAGCGCGGCACAGCGCGAGTCTTTATTCCGAGTTGCTTGCTGCCATCACGCGCGAGCAGCTGAACGCCAACGTCAGCCTGAAACTCACGCACATGGGGCTCGACGTGGATGAGGCGCTGGCGCGTGAGCTCGCGTCGAAGCTGGTGGCGCAGGCGACGGCGAGCGGCAACTTTGTGCGCGTGGACATGGAAGGCTCGCCGTACACGCAGCGCACGCTCGGCCTCGTGCGCGAACTGCATCGCCGGCCGGGGCACGCGGGCAACGTGGGCGCGGTCATCCAGTCGTATCTGCGGCGCAGCGAGAAGGATGTTGAGGAGTTACTCGGCGAGCGCATCCGCATACGGCTCTGCAAAGGCGCTTACAAGGAACCACCCGAGATCGCGTTCCCTGACAAGAAGGACGTCGATGCGAATTACGTCACGCTCATGAAGCTGCTGCTGAAGAGCGGCGTGTATCACGGCATCGCGACGCACGACGAGAAGATGATCGCCGCGACGATCGCCTTCGCGCGCGCGGAAAGCATCGCGGCGGAACAGTTCGAGTTCCAGATGCTGTACGGCGTGCGGCGCGACCTGCAGCGCCAGCTGGTCAAAGATGGCTGGCGAATGCGCGTCTATATCCCGTTCGGGACGGAATGGTATCCGTATTTCATGAGAAGGCTGGCGGAGCGGCCGGCGAATGTGCTGTTCGTGGCAAGGAACCTGTTGCGGCGGTAGGGGCCAATAAGGATGCTCGCCTCGGCGCTTAGGCGACGCGCAGAACCAGCGCGTCGCGCGCCGGCGGCTCGCCTAGATCCTTCGCTCGGCAAAAGAAAAAGCGCCTCGCTCAGGATGACACCCACCTTAGTTGTGACGTTTATATGCAGGCCGGAAGGCCTGCTCCACCCGCGACGGATCAAAACTCGGGCGGGATCTCCGGGCCTTCGGGCTGCGGCTGTTCCTGGCGCGGATTCATGCGGCCGGGCGGGACGCCGAGTTCGACGATGCCGTTGATGATCTCGCGCTCCTGGTCGTTGAAGCGGGAGCGATACTGCGCGGAGCTCATCGCCTGCTGGCGCTGTACCGGATCGGTCATCCGGTTGAAGTAGGTCACAGCCTCGCGCATCGCATTGCGGCGATCTTCCGGCATCTGGCGGGCGCGCTCGAAGAGGGAGCGCGCGCGGCTGCGCTGATCGTCGGTCAGGCTCTCCCACTTGCGCATGCGCTCCAGGATGCGTTCCTGCTGCTCGGGCGTCTGCCGGTTGAAGTGCTCGAGCTGCTGGCGATAGTTCTGCTGCCGGCCGGGAGGCAGGCTGCGGAACGCCGGATCGCTCTCCAGCAATTGCCGCTGCTGCGTCTCGTTCAAGCCGCGATGCTGGCGTAACCAATCGCCGAGGCGCGGGCCGCCTTCAGGATTCGCGACCGCCGCATTCGGCGTCGTGATCGCTCCACCGGCATGGCCCGGCTGTTCCTGGCGCAACTGCTGATTCATGGCCTGGCGCTGCTGCTGGTTCTGCGCCCGGCGCGCGGCTTCCTGCTGCTGACGTTCCAACCGGCGCTGCTGCTGACGCGCGGCCTTGTTCTGCGCCTGCTTCTGCGCCTTAGCTTGCTGGCGCGCCGGATTCTGGTTCTGGAACATGAAACGGCGCTGCGCGAGCACCGGCGTAGTCGCCAGCGTCGCGAGCGCGAAGAACGAGATGTATTTCAAGGACATTTTTCCATTTTTCATTTCTGATTTTCGATTTTGGCCGATGCCTTGGCGGAACGCAGTCAAATCCAAAATCAAAAATGAACAAATCCAAAAATCGCTACGGGTTCACATCGTCCAACAGATCGAAGTTCTCGAACAGGTCGTGGTTCTTGTCGAGGGCCTGCAGATCGGCGACTGCGGTGCCGGGCTTGGCACTCCGTTCCACCGCGTACATTGACTGCAGCGGATGCGCCGGCGAACCCTGATACAGCGTGACACCCGCGCCCACCAGCACCGCCATGGTAGCGCCGAGCGCGACACGGCGGCCGACATTGGTGAACGGCGAAAGCGCGGCGGCGAGCCATTCGCGGATGCTCTGCGGGCGCTCGGCCTCGGCGCGGATGCGCGAACGCATGCGCGCGGCGAAGTACGGCGATACCTCGGGCGCCTGCCACGTATCGAGCAGCGCCATCGTCTGCCGCAGCTCCACCAGCACGGCGGCACATTCAGCGCACTCGCGGACGTGGGCGTCAGCATTCGGGGACGCATTCCCGAGAAGCAATTCTTCGCGTGCCTGCTTGCAGTTCATACAAACTCCTTCAGCCGTTCGCGCAATGTCTCATAGGCGCGGAACAACAGCGATTTCGTGGCCGATTCGCTGAGCTTCAGCACCTCGGCGATCTGGCGATAATCCATCTCCTGGTACTTATGCATCAGCACCGCGACGCGTTGCCGTTCGGGCAGGTTCTGCACGTGGCGGCGGATGGCGGCGAGCCGCTCGCTGTGCACGAGGCGCTGCTCGATGGTCGGAGCATCGTCAGCGACGTCGGTCGTTGTACCGGTCTCGGCGTCGGGCTCATCAAGGCTGAGCGCGACTTCCGTGCGCTCCAGCTTGGTATCGCGCGCGTGGTTCACGGCGAGGTTGGTCGCGATGCGATACAACCAGGTGGTGAACTTCGCGTCGGCACTGTAACTGTGCCGCGAACGATACACGCGCAGGAAGACGTCCTGCGCCAATTCTTCCGCCACGGCGCGATTGTGCGCCATGCGGAACATGAAGCCGACAAGCGGCCGGTGGAATTTCGTGACCAGGTAATCGAAGGCGGCATCATCGCCGGCCTTGACGCGCAGCATGACCTCCGCATCAGGCAGGCTGTCATACACGACCGGGTCGTGCATGCCGGCGACAACGCGTGGCCTCGAGCGCTCGATCGCGGCGAGCGCCTCTCCCCGGATGGCTACGCTGCTCACACCTTCCCTAACCCCATCGTGGGCCGAAAGTTGCGCCCGCTCGGGACTACTCAAACGTGCCGGATCGGGCTGGGGACGCGCCGTCACGAGGACATGATAACGCGCGCGGTCTGCTACAATAACTTTGGTCCCGAAAGAGTGCGGAGTGGGCGCTTAACTCAGCGGTAGAGTGCCATCTTCACACGGTGGAAGTCATAGGTTCGAATCCTATAGCGCCCACCAT
>CAYWSH010000276.1:0-3220 GCA_964460655.1 uncultured Terriglobales bacterium
CGATAGTCAGACTTCCCGGTGCGGTATGTGGTTGGATTTGCCGGTTTTACATGATGGGACGGGGGAAGGCAAGAAGGCAGTAGGACAGGGGTAGGATCGCCTACAGGCGCGACGTCACGAATTCGCGGCCGTCGTTCTTCCAACCGACGGCCATCCGCGGCGTGTTGTGCGCCATGCCGATGCGGCCTTGCTTGTCGAGCAGGATGAGTCCGCCGTGGCCATTGAGTTTGCGTTCGAGGTAGCGAATCGCCTCCGCGGCCACGCCTTCCGGTGCGTGGCCGGCGCCCACGCGGTCCACCGCCCACTTGCCGAGGACGAGCTTCATCATCGGCTCGCCCCAGCCCGTAGTGGAGGTGCCGGCGACCTCGTTCGCATAGCAGCCGCAGCCGATCAACGACGAATCGCCGACGCGCCCCGGCGTCTTATTCACCGTGCCACCGGTGGAAGTCGCCGCGGCGAGCCGGCCTTGCGAGTCGAGCGCGACCGCGCCCACCGTGTCGTGCGAATGCGCGAAGAGCTTTTGCGGATCGCTGCTGGGGCTCGCCTTGGCTTGCCGCAGCCGCTCGATTTCACGGGGGATGACCAGCTCGGAGTTCTCGATGAGCGGGATGCCCATCTGCGCGGCGAAGCGCTCCGCGCCTTCGCCGACAAAGTAAACATGCTGGCTGTCTTCGAGCACGCGCCGCGCCGCGCGGATAGGATTGCGGATGCGCTCCACGCATCCCACACCCCCGGCACGCAACGTCGCGCCGCACATCATCAGCGCGTCAAGCTGTACCTTGCCGTCGGCATTGAGGAAGCTGCCATGGCCGGCGTCGAACGTGTCGTCTTCTTCCATGACGGCGACCGCTTCTTCGACCGCGTCAAGCGCCTCGCCGCCGCGCGCCAGCACCTGCCAGCCCGCCGCCAGCGCATTGCGCACGCCGTTCTCGTGCGCCGCGACCATGTCATCAGGGATGGCCCATGCGCCACCGTGGACGATGAGGATGGGTTTCGCCGGCACGCGCACGATGATAGCAGGCGGTCTTACGAATAGAATCCGAGCGCAGCGAGGGACAACAATAGATGAGCACGGCTCTCACCGGCGTCCGCCTTATCACCATGGCGCTCAACGTTCCCGGACCGCTCGCGGCAGCGCACGTCGCAGGGCATGGGGCGAGTGTCACCAAGATCGAACCGCCGAGCGGCGATCCGCTGGCTGCAATGTCGCCGGCGTGGTATCGCGAGCTGCACGAAAAGGTCGACGTCAAGCGCGTCGACCTGAAGTCCGAAGCAGGGAAGTCGGAATTCCGTACGCTTATCGCCGATGCCGGTGTCTTTCTCAGCAGCCAGCGGCCGTCGGCGCTAGCGCGGCTTGGCATCGACGCAAAGTCCATGGCGCATACGCGCTGGGTGAACATCGTCGGTGAGTGCGCGCGTCCCGAGGTCGCCGGACACGACGTGACGTATCAAGCCCGCGCCGGTCTCCTGCGCGATCGCCTGCCGGTGACGCTGGTTGCCGACATCATGGGTTCCGAGCGCGCCTTCGCCGCGATGCTGTTGCTGCTGCGCGGGCCGGTGGGAACGCATGAAGAGATCGGCCTCTATGACAGCGTCGCGCCGCTTACTGCACCGCTGCGTCATGGCATCACCCGCGACGGCGGCCGCCTCGGTGGCGCGATCCCGGAATACGGCGTGTACCGCGCGAGAGAGGGCTACGTTGCTGTCTCCGCGCTCGAGCCCCACTTCCGCGCACGGATGTATGAGTTGCTCAAGCTCGCGCCGGGCAGCGCCCTCGACGAGATCATGCGCACGCGCACTGCGGAAGAGTGGGAGCGTTGGGGAGAAGACAACGATGTGCCGATAGCGCGCGTCGCTTCGTTCTGAAACCCCGATCGATTAGATCCATATCGTCACACAATCAGCGAAATCTGCGTGGATATCGGCGAAATCTGCGGTTTAGGATTTGTTTGTTTCGCTATCAAAACACTTTAACCGCAGATTCCGCAGATGAAGCCCACAGATGACGCAGCTGGAAGGCCAGCTCTCACGGGCGTCTGCGACTTCTCGAGCGATTGTCATCCTCGCTCGGTGCGGGATGAATGAAGCGGAGCGGGCGGTTCAGCCCGCGAAGCGCGATGAGAGGCCTGACGGGTTTAGGGGCGAGCATTAGCCTCGAGCGGGTTGGGAGCGGGAGCGACAGATCAAACAATGATCTCGTCCAACTGCGGCTGCTGCTCCGCGGCGGCGCGCAGATCGCGCTCGCGCGTCTGCTGGTAGGTGTAGACGATGCGGTGGATCACCGTGATGGTGGAAAGCACGGCCAGCACCCACAGCACCGGCGCCATTACGTTGAACAGCGCCCCGATGATGACCAGCACGATCCGCTCCGGCCGCTCCATGAAACCGACCTTGCATTGGCCGATCAGCGACTCGGCCCGCGCTCGCGTGTAGCTCACCATCACCGACGTGACCATGACGAGCGCAGTCAGCACGAGATAGAAGAAGCGGTTCGCGCGCGCGTAGTAGACCAGCAAGCCGAAGAACAGCGCGACGTCGCTGTAGCGGTCGATCACCGAATCAAAAAAAGCCCCGAAGTACGTCACCTGGCCAGTGGCGCGCGCCACGCGGCCATCCACCATGTCAAAGATGCCGGCGCCGATGATCACCAACCCGCCGTAGAGGAACATGCGTACGTGATTGTCCACACGCGCCGCGCCGAAGAAGATCGCCGCAATGGTGTTGATGACCAATCCGATGAACGTGAGCCAGTTCGGGGAGATCTTGGTCAACGCGAGCGCATCCACGATCATGTAAAGCGGCACTTTGCTGCCGCGCCCGAATGCGCTCGTCCAGGTCACAGGACTACTCAACCTCGTCGTGGATGGTCACTAGCTTCAGGATCTCAAGATCCCGCTTGCCGTTCGGCGTCACCACCACCGCTGTGTCGCCGACTTTCTTTCCCATCAAGCTGCGCCCGATGGGCGAAGTGGTAGAGATCAATCCCTTGGAAACGTCTGACTCTTCGCTGGTCACCAGTTTGTAAGTCAGCTTTTCGTCTTTTTGATTGTCATAAACGTCGATCGTCGAACCGAACGCCACCTTATCTTTGGGGATGTTCGCCATGTTGACCAGCGACAACTCGCCCATGCGCTTCTTCAGCTGCCCCAGCCGCGCCTTGACGAACTCCTGGCGCTGCTTGGCCATGTGGTACTCGGCGTTCTCGCTCAAGTCGCCCATG
>CAYWSH010000277.1:0-3160 GCA_964460655.1 uncultured Terriglobales bacterium
ACGAACCGGAACTCGAAGGCCTCGCCGAACTCATCATCGCCAAGCAGCGCAACGGCCCGACCGGCACCGTGAATCTCGTCTTCCTGAAGAGCAGCACGCGCTTCGAAAACCGCGCCCAGGGCGAGTAGCTACCCGGTTGTTGCATCCCTACTTTTTCTTGTTGTCATCCCGAGCCCCGACCTCTCGGGGCGAGGGATCTGCTTCAAGCCGCCTCAGGATGACGCCGTGATTGGGATCTAGTTCAGCCGCTTCTCCAGCGCCTGTACCACGGTGCGCAGGATCTTCACGCGTGCAAAGTATTTGTTGTTCGCTTCGACCACGGTCCACGGCGCTTCCGGCGTCGAAGTATGCAGCAGCATGTCTTCGACGGCCTGGTTGTAGACGTCCCACTTCCCACGGTTCCGCCAGTCTTCGTCGGTGAGTTTGTACGAGCGGTAAGGGTCGGTCTCGCGTGACTTGAAGCGCCGCAGTTGCTCGTCCTTGGTGATCTGCAGCCAGAACTTGCACACCACCATGCCGAACGATGCCTGGTGTGCCTCGAATTCGTTGATCTCGCGATACGCACGGCGCCAGTCATCCTCGCTGCAGAAGCCTTCGACGCGCTCGACGAGCACGCGACCGTAATAGCTGCGGTCGAACACAGCGAGGTGGCCGGCGCGCGGCAGGTTCCGCCAGAAGCGCCACAGGTAATGATGCGTCTTCTCGTCGCCCTTCGGCGCCGCGTAGGCGCTCACGGTGAAGCCGCGGGCGTCGAGCATTTCCGTCAAGCGCTTGATCGCGCCGCCCTTGCCGGCGGCGTCGGAGCCCTCGAACATGCACAGCAGCGGCACTTGTTTCTTGAAGATATGGAACTCGAGTTCGCGCAGCCGCACCTGAGCGCGGCCAATCTGGTCGTCATACTGTGTGCGCGTGAGCTTTTGCGTCATGTCGAGCTTTTCAAGCATGGGCAGCCTCCACGAGCGCCGGCTTTTCAGCGGCAGGTTTTGCTTTTTCCGGCTTGGATGGCGCGGGGCCTGGCGCCTTGGCCTTCGCTTTCTCCAGCGCCGCGCTGATGCGCGTGACCAACTCGCGGAAGACGGCGACACGCGCCGTCCGCATATCGTTCGCCGGCACCACGTTCCACGGCGCATGCGCGGTGTCGGTCTTGGCGAGCATGTCTTCGACGCATTCCACCCAGCGCGCGTAGTCCTTATGGTGGCGTTTGTACTCTTTGGTGATCTTCCACTTGAGCAGCGCGTCCTTCTGGCACTCCTTGAAACGCTTCTTCTGCTCCTTCTTCGAGATGTGCAGCCAGAACTTGATGACCAGCTGGCCATCATCGGCGAGCCAGCGTTCGAACTGGTTTATCTGCTCATACGCCGCGCGCCATTCGGACTTCTTCGCCAGCTTGTCCGCCCGTTCCACCAGCACCCGGCCGTACCAGGAGTGGTCGAAGAGCGCCATCTCGCCGTCATTCGGTAGCGCGACCTGGTAGCGCCACAGGAAATGGAAGCGCGCCTCGAGTGCCGTGGGCGCCGAACCCGGTAATACGCGGTAGAGCCGCGGGTCGAGCCGCTCCGTCAGCTTCTTGATGATCTGCCCTTTGCCGGCGGTGTCCCAGCCTTCCAGGCAGATGATGACCGGGATTCCGGCGTCGCGCGCCTGGTACTGCAGCCCGCGCAACCGCTCCTGCAGGTCGTTGATCGACCGCTCGTAGGCAGTCTTCGACAGCTTAGTGTGGAGATCGATGGTTTCGAGCATGGAACCTCGTTGTTCGCTAGCGGCTAGTGGCTAGAAGCTAGCGGCTGGTCTTCTCGGGGGAGGGCGCGAATCATACCGCCAAAGCCTGCATTCACGCCAGAAATCTTGACTCGCGGGCGGATAATCGTGCCGCCTTTCCAAGGAGCCCAAAATGCCCGAACTGCGGCAGAACCGCTACACCAAGGAGTGGGTGGTGATCGCCAGCGAGCGCGCCCGGCGGCCCGAGGAGTTGAAGCAGAAAAAAGAGCGCAAGCCGCTGCCCAAGTACACCGACACATGCCCGTTCTGCCCGGGCAATGAGAAGCTGGCGCCGGCCGCGGTGCTGGCGATCCCGCCGAACGGTGACTGGCAGGTGCGGGTGGTGCCGAACAAGTTCGCCGCGCTGGCGCGCGAGGGCGAGCCGACTTTCCGCATCGAGCGCGCGCACCGCACCATCAACGGCGTCGGCGTGCATGACGTCGTGGTCGAAGGCCGCGACCACTCGCTAACCACGGCGCAACTGGGCGACGCGCAGGTCGCCGAGATCATCCGCGCCTACAAGCGGCGCTTTGACGAGGTGAGCGCCGACCCGCGCATCGCGCACGTCACCATCTTCAAGAACCACGGCGTCGGCGCGGGCACCAGCCTGGAGCATCCGCACTCGCAGATCATCGCCTCGCCGGTAATCTCGCACCATCTGCGCTCGCGCATGTACGAAGCCCTGCGCCACTTCGACGAGTACGGCGAATGCATCTTCTGCGGTTCGATCGCACAGGAGATCGAGGACAAGACGCGCGTCGTCGCATTGAGCCGGCACTTCGTGACCATCGCGCCGTTCGCGTCGTCGTCACCGTTCTACCTGCACCTCTACCCGCGGCGCCACATGGCGAGTTTCGGCGAGATCACACCCGAGGAGATGCGTGACCTCGGGCAGATGCTGCGCAACGTGCTGGCCCGCCTGTTCCATGGACTCGATGACCCGGACTTCAACTACACGGTGAACAGCTCACCCAGCGAGAATGCCGGCGTGAAGTTCTACCACTGGTACATCGCGGTGATCCCCCGGATATCGCGCGTAGCCGGCTTCGAACTCGGCTCCGGCATGTTCATCAACACCATGCCACCGGAGACCGCGGCCGAATTCCTGCGCAACGTACAGACCGACGCGGCTAGCGCCGGCGCGGCGGGCTAGCGGGCGCGATCTCCGACATGAGGTCTAGCGTCTCGTGCCCGGCCAGGTCGCGGAGCGTCTCAGCGTAGTCGGCCATGCGCTTGCGCTCGGCTTCATCCGGATGCAGCTTGAGCTTGGCATCGTCGAGCGCCTTGCTTAGCGCGGCTTGTTGCGCGCGATCGCGCAAGTGGAACACGCGCATGTGCGTCCACGCAGCATCGGGTTTGGGATTGGAATAGGTGGTGACGCTGAGGAACGCGCCTGCTTTCT
>CAYWSH010000278.1:0-3144 GCA_964460655.1 uncultured Terriglobales bacterium
TCGCCGCATGCGAGCCCTTGATGCGCGACGCGTTCAGGAAGCCCGCGTCGTCGCCTACCAGCGCGCCGCCGGGGAATGTGAGCTTCGGCAGCGACATCAGGCCGCCCGCGGTAATCGCCCGCGCGCCGTACGACACGCGCTTGCCGCCTTCCAGAATCGCGCGGATCGCCGGATGCGTCTTGTAGCGCTGGAATTCCTCGAACGGCGACAGATACGGATTCGTATAGCCAAGACCCACCACAAACCCCACCACCACCTGGTTGTTGTCCATGTGATAGAGGAACGAGCCGCCGTAGGTGTCGTTCTCCAGCGGCCAGCCGGCGGTGTGCATCACCAGACCCGGCTTGTGCTTGGCCGGATCGATCTCCCACAGTTCCTTGATGCCGATGCCGTAGACCTGCGGATCGACGCCGTCGCGCAGCCGGAACTTATCGTTCAGTTGACGGCCGAGGTGACCGCGCGCACCCTCACAGAAGAGCGTGTACTTCGCGTGCAACTCCATGCCGAGCTGGAAGTTCTCGGTGGGCTCGCCATCCTTGCCGATGCCGAGGTTGCCGGTGGCGACGCCTTTCACGGAACCGTCGTCGTTGTAGAGGATTTCAGCGGCCGGAAAGCCCGGGAAGATTTCCACGCCCAACGCCTCGGCCTGCTGACCGAGCCACCGCGTGACATTCGCGAGGCTGATCACATAGTTGCCGTGGTTCTTGAAGTTGTCCGGCAGCGCCCACGTCGGCACGCTTTTCGAGCCGGTTTCAGTGAGGAACAGGAACTTGTCTTCGGTCACGTCCACGGTGAGCGGTGCGCCTTTTTCCTTCCAGTCCGGAATCAGTTCGGTGATGGCGCGTGGGTCCATCACCGCACCCGAGAGGATATGCGCCCCGATCTCCGAGCCTTTTTCCAGTACGCAGACGCCGATTTCCGCGCCTTTTTCAGCCGCCAGCTGTTTCAGGCGGATCGCCGCGGACAGCCCGGCCGGGCCGCCGCCGACGATCACGACGTCGTATTCCATCGACTCGCGTGGACCGTACTGCTCAATGAGACTTGCGGGGGTCATAGTTGCACCTCTTGTGGTTAGAACTGCGCTTCAGTCAGCGCCAGCACGCCTTCATTGTTTTTCGCCTCGACGATAGCGGCTTCAAACGCCAGCGCCTGCGGGAGGAGCTGTGTCGCAAAGCAATGCGCGGTGGCAACCTTCGCGTCATAGAACGACGGATCTTCGTCGCGCTTGCTCGCGGCGACCAGCAATGCGCGGGCAAACTGCCAGCCGCACAACACGATGCCGGCCAGCTTCAGGTACGGCACACTGCCGGCGAAGACCGCATTCGGGTCGCGCTGCGCGTGTTCGAGCACATACTCGATCACATTCGCCAGCGCGGTGCGGCCAGCCGTGAGGTGCCGGTGCACTGACTGAAACGCGGCGCTGGATTCGAACGACGCGTGCTCCCACAGCGCCTCGATGCTTTCGTCGATCTGCGCAAGCAGCACCCTCGCCACCGAGCCGCCGTCGCGCAGGGTCTTGCGTCCCACCAGGTCGTTCGCCTGGATGGCCGTCGTACCCTCGTAGATCGTCAGGATGCGCGCATCGCGGTAGTACTGCGCAGCGCCCGTTTCCTCGATGAAGCCCATGCCGCCGTGCACCTGCACGCCGAGGCTCGCGACGTCGATCGACAGCTCCGTGCTCCAACCCTTGACGATCGGCACCAGGTATTCATAGATCGCCTGATGGTCGGCGCGCACCGCTTCGTCGGCGTGGCGATGCGCGATATCGCTGTGAGCTGCCGCGACGTAAGCGAGCGCGCGAGCGCCTTCAGTCAGCGCGCGCATCGTCGCGAGCATGCGGCGCACGTCGGGATGCTGGATGATCGCCACCGACTGCTTCGCCGAGCCGTCGACCGGGCGGCTCTGCACACGATCCTTCGCGTAGGCCACCGCCTTCTGATACGCGCGGTCCGCCACAGCCACGCCCTGCATGCCGACCCCGAAGCGGGCCGCGTTCATCATGATGAACATGTACTCGAGGCCGCGATTCTCCTCGCCGATCAGATAGCCGATCGCACCACCATGGTCGCCGAACTGCAGCACCGCGGTCGGGCTCGCCTTGATGCCGAGCTTGTGCTCGATCGAGACGCAATGCACGTCGTTACGCTCGCCGAGCGAACCGTCTTCATTGACGAGGAACTTCGGCACGATGAAGAGCGAAATGCCCTTCACCCCAGCGGGCGCGTTCGCCGTGCGCGCCAGCACCAGATGGACGATGTTCTCCGCCATGTCGTGCTCGCCCCACGTAATGAAAATCTTCGTGCCGAAGATGTGGTACGAGCCGTCGCCCTGCGGCTCGGCACGGGTGCGCACCAGTGCGAGATCGGAGCCGGCCTGCGGCTCCGTGAGGTTCATCGTGCCGGTCCAGTCGCCCGAGACCAGCTTGGGCACATACGCCTGCTTTTGCTGCTCGCTGCCGGCAATCAGCAACGCCTCGATCGCGCCGTCGGTCAGGAGCGGACACAGCGCGAACGACAGATTCGCGGCGTTCAGCATCTCGATACACGGCGTGGCGAGCAGTTTCGGCAGGCCCTGGCCACCATATTCGCCCGGATGCACGACACCTTGCCAGCCACCTTCGGCGTACTGGCGGAACGCTTCCTTAAACCCCGGCGTGGCGGTCACCGTGCCGTCTTTCCAACTGCTCGGGTTACGGTCGCCCTCGACATTCAGCGGCGCCAGCACCTCTTCACTGAAGCGGGCCGCTTCGTCGAGCACGGCCTGCGCGGTTTCCGCTGTCGCATCCTCGAAACCGGGCAGCGACGAGACGCGATCCAGACCTGCCAGTTCGTTGATCGCAAAAAGCATGTCTTTGGTGGGGGCCGTATAGCTCATTCTGTGTCTTCCAATCAGTAACCACTCGGATAACGGGAATGCCGCGGCTACGGAACGCTGCGGGGTCGTGCACGGCATCGATGTGAGGCATCGTAGCCCCAATCGCGTCCGCGCCGACTGGCGAAACCGGCCCATCTATTGACAAATCTGGCCACGCTATAAGGGGGGTGGCCGCGCGGCCGGTTACTTCCGATCCTCGCCGCGGCCGGCCCCGAGGGCCTCGAGCAGCGGCCGGAGCGCATCGAGTTCGGCGCCGAAACCGGCCCAATC
>CAYWSH010000279.1:0-3120 GCA_964460655.1 uncultured Terriglobales bacterium
TGCCGTAGCTGAACGCCTTCTGCGAGGAATCGAGGAAGATGGCCTTCACGTCGCCACGACCGTTGAGGCTCTCGATGGCGTCAGCCATCTGCGTCATCAACCCGACCGTGAGGACGTTCTTGTCCGGGTGGTTGAGCGTGATGCGCGCGATATCGTTCTTGATAGTGAAATCGATCAGCTTCGGCGCCGCAGCGCTGACAGTAGAAGTGGTTGCCATGATGACCTGCCGGTATGAGGTTGCGGCGCGATTATCCTGCGAAACAGCGCGCCCGACAAGGAGTTTACCGCCCTACGAACTCCCTGCGGGGATGAGTTTCCCGTCGCGCAGCACGAAGCGGTCGCCGCGCCACGCCACCGTGTGGCCGGTGTAGCTGCCGACCCAGATCGCCAGCGCGATCAGGTCGCGTAGCGGCAGCAGCCAGAGGTCGCGAAGGAGCTCGCGTTCGGCGAGCACGTGCAGTCCGACCTCCAGTGCGACCGCGAAGCGCAGCGCTAGCGCGCTCCCGAGTAACGCCCACGACCAGGCAGCCCCGCGCGATCCCGCCACCGCAACCAGCGCCCACGGCAAGGCGAATGTCAGCACGACGCCGAAGTATCCCCAGCGCCGGGAGTGGCGCGTACTGCGCGCCCAGCGCAGCTGGTGCTGGAAGAACTCAGCGAAGGAATAATCGGGCAGGTGGGTGTCGACCACGACCGGCGAGAGCAGCACGCGGAAGCCTTTATCGGCGATGCGCTTGCCGAGTTCGTAATCGTCGGCGAGGTAGTCGACCAGCGCCGGCAATCCGCCGATGGCTTTGAGGGCGACGCGGCTGAAGGCGAGCGTGGAGCCGAGCGCGAACCGTATCTCGCCTTCGAGTTGCCGCGCGGCGAGCACGCCGGCGTGGAATTCCGTGGTGATTCCGATGGCTTCCAGCTTCGAGCCCAGGCTGTTGCCGGCGAAGCCGCGGTACATGCAGGTGACCAGGCCGACGTCGGGTGATTCCATGGGCGCGATCACACGTCGCAGATAATCGCCCGGCACCTTGATGTCGCTGTCGTTCACGATCAGGAAATCGTGCTTCGCGACCTGCAGCATCTGGATCAGGTTGCTGACCTTGCGGTTCGTGCCGAGTACTTCCGGGCAGACCACCAGTTGGATCGAGCGCTGCGGGAATTCGCGCTGCAGTCGCTCGACCAGCGGAACGGCTTCATCGTTGGGGTCGCTGACGCCGAAGATGAGCTCGTAAGCGGGGTAGTCCTGCAGGCAGTGGCTGCGGAAGCTCTCGTAGATGTCAGGGTCGGTGCCGCGCAGCGGCTTCAGGATCGAGACCGGCGGCGTGAATGCCGGCAGCGGCGCCGCGGCGGCACGCCGGAAGCTGCGCGCGCCCCATAAGCACAGCAGGTAGTAGCCGATGCCGCAGGCGGTGCCCGCGGCGCCGGCGAGCTGCATGATCCGGAGGGTAAGCTCCATCTGCGTTCAGTTTCTAGTTTCTTGTTTCTAGTTTCTAGCAAAATCTTGCGCGTTAGCCGTCGGCGGTTTCACTTGAAACTAGAAACGAGAAACTGGAAACTGCTTATTCGTAGCGCAACGCCTCGATGGGATCGAGGTTGGCCGCTTTCCATGCCGGATAAATGCCGAACACGATGCCGACGGCGCACGAGATGAGCAACGCGGTGGTGCTCCAGAAGATGGACATACTCGCCGGCAGCGAAGGGAAGACCAGGCGCACGCCTGCGGTGACGATGCCGCCGGCCAGGATGCCGATGATGCCGCCGATCGCGGTGAGCGTCATGGCCTCAAGGGTGAACTGGAACATGATGTCGGCCTTGCGCGCGCCGATGGCCTTGCGCACCCCGATCTCGCGCGTCCGCTCGGTCACCGAAACCAGCATGATGTTCATCACGCCGATGCCGCCCACGATCAGGCCTACGCTCGAGACGGCGAACATGAAGATGAATACGCCGCCGGTGATCTGGTTCCACACGTCGTTCAGCGAATCCTGCGTGGCGATGTCGAAATTGTCGGGCTTCATCGGCGGGACTTTGCGCCGGCGGCGGAGCAGGTCGCGCATCTCGTCGATCATGCGCGGCAGGTCTTCGTGCGACGTCGCCTTCGCGCTGATGAACATCTGCTTGATCTCGGGATGGTTCTTGCGGAACGTGCCGAGCGGGAAGTAGACGATGTTGTCGTCGGGATTGTTCCCACCGCCGGTCACCGTCTTGCGGCGGTCGACCACGCCGATCACCTGGTAAAGCTGTCCCTCGACATCGATCTCTTTGCCGACCGGCGCCTCGTGCTGGAACAGTTCGTCGGCCGTGTCGTTGCCCAGCACGATCACGTTGGTGTGGTGCTCGTCGTCGTACGGCGAGAACCACCGACCTTCGCGGATCTTCAGGTCGAAGACCTCCACTACGGTGTGCAGGTCGCCTTCGAGGATGACGTTCTTCGCCTTGCGGCCGTTGTACTTCACGGCGAACGTGCCGATGCCCATGCCCTGCACGAACTTCCGGATGCCGGCGTTGACCGCCTTCACGTGCGGCAGGTCGCGCATGGCAAGCGCGTCTTCGTAGGTGAGCTCCTTGCGCTTGCGGATCTCTTCCGACGGCCGCCCGAACTGGAAGAACGGCAGGTGGAAAGCGAAGACGACGTCGGAGCCGATCTCCTGGATCACTTGCGAGACGTTGCTGTTCAGCCCGTTCACCACCGACGAGATGCCGATCACCGTCATGACGCCGATCACGATGCCCAGCACCGTAAGTCCCGAGCGCAGCTTGTTCTTGCGCACGGTATCGAGCGCCATCAGGAGGTTCTCGCGATGGTCACGCCGTTGCATCAGAGTTCGGACCTCAGCGCCACGATGGGATCAAGCATGGCCGCGCGCTTCGCCGGATACACGCCGAAGAATACGCCGACCGATGTCGCCACGACCAGCCCGGCGATCACCGACCACAACTCGACAGACGACGGCATGCCGATCAGCAGCGTGACGAGCTTCGCAAAACCGGAGCCGAAGGCCACACCGATGAAGCCGCCGACCAGCGCCATCGTTGCCGATTCGATCAGGAACTGCCGCAGCACGTCGATGCGGCGCGCGCCCAGCGCCTTGCGCACGCCGATCTCGCGCGTCCGCTCCGTCACCG
>CAYWSH010000280.1:0-3112 GCA_964460655.1 uncultured Terriglobales bacterium
TTTACCACTTGATCGGCGGTACGCTCGCCCTGCGGGTCCATCCGCATGTCGAGCGGTCCTTCCGCCTGAAAACTGAATCCGCGCTGCGCGTCACCAAGCTGCAGGCTGCTGAGCCCGATGTCGGCCAGGATGCCGTCCGCCGAACCGGCTTTCAGCTTCCCGACCTCGGCAAAACTCGCCTGCCGCAACTCGATCAGCGGCCACCCTGCGGGTTCCCCATCCTGAGCACCTTGTTTTGGTGCGAAGGGTGGGATAAGCCGCCTACGCGCAATCTCAAGTGCCCTAGGGTCCTTATCGAAGCCAATCAAACGACCCGGTGCGCCGAGGCGTCTTGCCACTTCTGAACTGTGCCCGCCCGCGCCCACGGTAGCGTCGATATAGGTCCCACCGGCCTTGACGGCTAAGAACTCGATCGCTTCGTTTAAAAGAACCGAAACATGGCCAAGTGTCGCGTCGCCATGCGCTCCCTGAGGCGCGTCGTGCTCCCCAACCCCATCCTGCATTCACGCCCGACTCCCGCGGGCGGCCCTTAACCCCAACCCGAGTCCGTTAAATTCCCAGTTCGTCGAGAGTCTTCTCATCCTCGGCCGTGAACGCCTCTTGCTCGATCTCCTTACGGAAGCCCTCCAGGTTCCTGACTTCCAGATGACTCAGCTGCCCCAATACCGCCACATCGCCGCGGATCGCCGCCGCTTCGCGTACCAGCGCCGGGATCAACACTCGGCCCTGGCCGTCCATCTCCACCACTTGCCCGTAGTAGTTGGTCCGGTTCAGGAACTTCTTCTTGGTGGGATTGAACGTCGACAGGCGCGCCAGCTTCTCTTCGATCCGCTGCCACTCCTCGAAGGGATACACCAAGGCACTCTTCCCATCGAGGGACGTGATGTAGAACTGATTGCCGTATTTTTCGTCGACCACGCGCTTGAATTCGGCCGGCACTTTGAGCCGTCCCTTTTCGTCCACGCGGGTTGGGTGATTTCCCCGAAACATGCGGCCTCAAACTCAAAGTGGCTGCCACGGCAGCCAGGGAGGCGAAAGCAGTCACAACTTCTTCGATCTCGGGCTTTTCAGCGGGTTTATCGACGATTGGCTCTGCCATTTGTCGAGCTTCCCTGCTACGCTTGCCCCGTCGGCCACTGCGCTCCACCGGCCGATGTGTTTGACCACTTTCAACCACTTTCGACCACATCCTACGCCGAAACCTCCTGCTGTCAACAACTTTTTTAAGGTCTTTAGGGCATGACCAGACCCGTCTGTGCATGCCCTGTGCAAATCGCTAGAAATGTGGAGGCGGGAGGAAGTGACCACTAGGGGTTGCGTTTACTTGCATGGTTCAGAAGCCACGGAAGGCAAACCTACAGCGAGGAGGGGAGGATAGGAGGGATTCAGCGTTAATCTTGAGCGTCGATTTCCTCCCCTTCTCCCTTCCTCCCTGTGGATGTTTCTCAGATCGGCTTCATCGCCAGGTCCTTCACGTACGCCGGCGCCTTCACGCGCTGCAGCGGCCACACGTAGACCTTCAACTCGCGGGCGAAGTGCAGCAACGGATCTTTCGCCGGCAGGTCGATTCCTGCGGCCGCCGCCATCGTGTTCTGCGTGATCCCGGCGGATGCGTCCTGCAGCGGCCACGGCACATGATGGATCTCTGCTCGATACAGCGAGGGGCCTGCCGTTGTGTACAGGCAATAGCGCTCGGTCAGGAAGTGCTCGAGTGTTCCCTTCTGCGCCGGCCGCGGTTCGCTCGTGGGACGATACTTCGCGGCAAACTCCGCTCGCGCCGCGCCCGTCCGCGCGCTGCTATACACGACGTCACTGCCCTCGCGCTTCCGCGACATGCGCGCCTCGTAATAGGGCAGCCTGTAGAGCATGCGCGCGCCCAAAACGGCCGCGGGGCTGGCCGCGTCCAGGCTGAAGAAGTAGACGCCCGGCTTCTCCTGCACGGTGACGTAAGTCCGCACGTTGAGCTCTGCGAACATCGAGCCGAGCGGCAGCGGCGGCAGCCAGCGCATCCGCAGACCATCGATGTAGAGCGGCGTCACCGCCACCCACGCCTCGCCGCCGAACGTGTCGATCTGTAGTGCAGGCGGCACCAACGCCCGCAGCTGGGCCACCGGTACGGGCCAGTGCGCGAACAGCAGGTCGCGCCACGTCTGCACCATGGTCCACGGTCCGCGCGGCAAGGGCCACGGACGATGCTGGGTCGCATTGAGGATCGGGTCCAAGCGTTAGTTCTATCGGCGGGCGCACCGATTGTCGCATCCCGCGCGCTTCTCTGCACCCTTTACCGCGGATGTCCCAGCGATTACAGAACTATTACAAACGCCTGCCCCGCGGGCTGTTACGTTATCCCTTCACCATCCCACGCAAGGACTCAACCAGAACCCATGGCCGCAACCGCGACAGCACCCGAGCAGAGCGTTACCGAGCAGCTTTATCTCACGCGCAACCAGATCAACTGGATCACAACCAGCGCCATGGCCGCGTTCCATGCCGGCGCCATCGCCGCGCTCTTCATGTTCACCTGGCCGGCATTTTTCGTGGCGCTGGCCTTCTGGTACATCAGCGGCAGCCTGGGCATCGGGATGGGCTATCACCGGCTGCTCACGCATCGCGGCTACGTCGTGCCCAAGTGGGTGGAGTACTTCCTGACGCTCTGCGCCACGCTCGCGCTCGAAGGCGGACCGATCTTCTGGGTCTCGATCCATCGCCTGCATCATCAGCACTCGGACGAGCCTGGTGTCGATCCGCACACGCCGCGTGACGGCGCCTGGTGGGCCCACATGGGCTGGATCCTGATGGGCAACAACCTGCACCACAACACCACGCTGCTCTCGCGCTACGCTCCCGACCTCGCCAAGGACAAGTTCCATGTATTCATGACCAAGTGGCACTGGGTACCGATCACGCTGCTCGGCATCGTGCTGCTGGCCATCGGTGGCTGGCCGCTGGTGTTCTGGGGCATCTTCCTGCGCACCGTCATCGGCCTGCACGTGACGTGGCTGGTCAACTCCGCCACGCACATCTGGGGCACGCGCCGCTTCAAGACGCGCGACGATTCCACCAACAACTTCCTCATCGCGCTCATGACCTTCGGCGAAGGCTGGCACAACAA
>CAYWSH010000281.1:0-3106 GCA_964460655.1 uncultured Terriglobales bacterium
GTGATGCCGTCGCTCAGGTAATCGTTCGCGGGATCGCCGCTCGAATTCTCAAACGGCAGCACGGCGAGCGAATCGAGGCACTTTGTAGCGGAGGCGCGCGCGGTGCGGACCGCGCCCGATTTCGCGGCGGCAGGTGGTGTCGCGCGGCTCGAATCCGTGTCACGCTTCAGCCGTTTGAGGTCGGCGCGGACTTCGGCCGCGCCCTGGTAGCGCAGGTCGCGGTCCTTCTCCAGGAGCTTCGCTATGATCTCGCTGAGCTTCGGCGGTAGGCTGCGGTTCGCTTGCACCGCGCTCGCCGGGTCGCGGTTCAGGATGGAATCGAAGACGATGGCTGACGTGTCGCCGGCGAACGCCTGGCGCTGCGTCGCCATCTCGTAGAGCACCGCGCCGAAGCTGAACAGGTCGGTGCGCGCGTCGAGGTCCTGCCCGCGCGCCTGCTCGGGCGACATATAAGCCACCGTACCGAGCGCCACGCCCGGGCTGGTGAGGTGCTCTTCGTTGACCGTGCGCGTCTCCGCCGCGCCCACGGCAGCACGCTGCGGCAGCATCTTCGCCAGGCCGAAATCGAGGATCTTGATCTGCCCGCGCGCTGTCAGGAAAAGATTGGCGGGCTTGATGTCGCGATGCACTATGCCCTTGACGTGCGCGGCATCGAGCGCATCGGCGATCTGGATCGCCAGCTCCAGCAGCTCGTCGAGACTGAGCTGCGATAGGGCGATGCGCTCGCGCAACGTACTGCCTTCGAGCAGCTCCATCACCAGATACGGCTGCCCGGCATGCTCGCCGATGTCGTAAATGACGGCGATGTTCGGATGATTCAGCGCGGACGCCGCGCGTGCCTCACGCTGAAAACGCTCGAGTGACGCCGCGTCATGATGCAGCGTCGCCGGCAAGACCTTCAGTGCGACCTCGCGTCCCAGGCGCTCGTCGCCGGCGCGATACACCTCGCCCATGCCGCCTGCGCCGAGCTTGCCGGTGACGCGATAATGTCCGACTACCTGCCCGATCATGGCTTCTTCAGCTCCGCGGTCCAGTTGGTCACGAGCGTGAGCGGCGTGCTGCCGCCCTCCAGCGCGCCGGCGCCATTCAGCAAGAAGCGCTTGCCGTCGGCGCTAACGTCGAACGGACCGAAGTTTATCCCTTGGAGCGTGCTCTGGAAGAGGGCGTGCGGCGTACCCAGGGTGACGGACGCAGCGCCGGCCGTGACATCGACGGCATTCAGGCTGCCGTCGTAACTCAGGAAGTAGACTTCCTTACCGTCGCCGCGCCATTTCGGCGCGAGGCCGCCCCCGGTCGAGACCTGCCACTTCGCGCCGCCGCCGGGGAATGGCGTGATGTAGATCTCACGGCGCTGGTTCTCATCGCTGGAGTAGGCGAGCCACTTGCCATCGGGTGAGACTGCGGGTGTGGCGTCGAAGAAAGGTGTGGCCACGACCGCAAAAGGCTTACGGTCACCGAAGAGCGGCATCGCCCAGACGTCGGCGCCGGTCCGGCCACCGGTCGTATTCCGCTGAAAGGCAAGGTAACGGCCGTCGCGCGTTATGGACAGCCATACCTTGTCGGCATCGTCCTCGAGTATGACCTCTTCGTTGCCGCTGCCGTCGGCCGCCTTCGCGTAGAGGTTGTAGTATCCCTTGCGATTGGAAGCATAGATGATGCGCTTACCATCGGGTGACCAGACGGGATAGGAGTCGGGCGCAGGATCGTAGGTAAGACGCGTCTTGGTGTTGCGTACCAGGTCGAGGATCCATACGTCGATGTTGTTGCTGTCGCCGAAGCCTGCGGCCACGTGCTTGCCATCGGGCGAAATAGCCGGCTCCAGGAACGTCGCTCGCTCGGGGACCGTCCCGATCGGCTTGCCGTCGCGCCCTGTCCACTGCAGTTGCCATGTACCCGATGCTCCACCGCTCTGGTACACGAGCAAGCCATTCTCCGACGTGCTGAACACGCCGCGGAACGACGGGATGTTGATGGCCACGCGCTCAACGAGGGGGACCGGGTCGCCCGTGGTCGCCAGCTTGCTCGTGCTGAATGGTTGCGCCATGAGCGTAGATTCGCGCAAGAAGAGGATGTAGCCGGGCGGCGCGTACGTCGCATTCGTCGCGTTCTCGAACAGCACTTTGTGATCGAGCGAATCGAGCGATCCGAGCGCGATGCTGGGTTTATCGCCTCGTATCCAGAACAGAAAGTGCTTGGCGTCGGGTAGGAAGTACGGCCAGCGGTGGCCGGTCTCCCCTGGCAAGAGCTTGCCGGCCGCTACCGGCGTACCGCCGCTCGCCGGCACGCGGTTGAGGATGCTGTTGATGCCGACGGCATACAGGATCGTCCCATCGCGGTTCCAGGCGCCACCGCGCCCGCGGTCGGAGGCTGCCAGCTCCTGCACCGGACCACCGCTGGCGTCGACGCGCTTGAGCTTGCCGTCGGCGAAGAAGCCGAGGCTGCGCGAGTCGGGCGACCAGAAGGGATGGATGGCGCCGGTCGTCCCATTCAGTGGCTGCGCGTCGAGCGAGTTCAGCGCGCGCACATAGAGCGACAACATACCTTTGCTGTCACGCGCAATGAACGCCAGCTTCGTCCCGTCGGGCGAGAGCACGGGCACGCCGGAATCGGGCGGCGTGGTGACGAAGACTGTCTTCTCGGGCGGCAGCAGCGTGGTCCGCAGCACCGGCTTCGGTTGCAGCCCGAGCCAGGCGACGTAGCCTGCCAGCGCAGCGAGAGCGACCGCCCCTGCTAGCGTGGCGAACAACGCGCTGCGACTGGCACTCTTCGCCGGCGATGGCCCTTGCGTTGCGACCTGTGCCGGCGTTTCCAGGATCTCTTCGAGTCGCAGCTTGACGTCATGGATCGTCTGGAAGCGCTCGTCTTGGTCCTTTGCCAGGCACGTTTGCACAAGGCGGCTGAGCGCCGCGGGCGTTGCCGGCTTGAGTGAAGCTACCGGCGGCGGATCGACCGCCAGGATCTGACCGACGATGCTGGCCTGCGTCCTTCCCTCGAACGCGCGCTTACCCGTGGCCATCTCGTAGAGCATCACGCCGAAACCGAAGATGTCGCTGCGCGCGTCGGCTTCCAGGCCCTGGATCTGCTCCGGCGCCATGTACTGCACCGT
>CAYWSH010000282.1:0-1918 GCA_964460655.1 uncultured Terriglobales bacterium
GGATGCCGAAAAGAAATCCCATCGGCAATGCAGCGCGCTCCAGGTGACTGGCGAAAGGCAGGCTCACCGGGATGTTCAGGCTGGCGAACACTCCCGCCGTCATCACCAGCGCCCATGGCCACGCCAGCTGGCGCGCTTCTTTCATGAACTGCACTCGCGTATTCATCGCGCCCTCCGTACTTCCGCTACGCCGACAGCGTGGCGACGAAGATCTCTTCCAGCGTGAGGCACTCGGTCGTCATGGCCTCAGGCTTGTGCTCGCGCAACGCATGCTCGATGTCGGGTGCGGCGCCATCGGCGATCACTTCCAGCTCGCGCGCGTTGGTGCGCACCCTCATCGCGCCCTTCAGCTCGAGCTGCGGCACATTGATGGGGAAGCGCGCGCGGATCTTCTGGTAGCGCTCGCGCGCCGTGTCGGCTTCGAGCGTCAGCACGGACTTGCCGCCATCCATGATGGTGAACTCGTCGATCAGGCCCTCGAACTCGGTGATGAGGTGCGTGGAAACGAAGATCGTCCGGTTGCCGGGATTGCCTTCCTGGTACGCGCCGATCACCGTCTCGATGAACTCGCGGCGCACGATGGGGTCGAGGCCCGACGTGGGTTCGTCGAGCACCAGCAGGTCGGTCTCCGGACACACCGCGGCGATCAGCGCGACCTGCGTGCGCTGTCCCTTTGACAAGTTGCCGGTGCGCTGCGTGGGATCGAGGCGGAAGCGACCCAGCAGTTCCTGCTCGGTCTTGCGGTTCCACTGGTCGCGGAAGCTGGCGAGGTAGTCGAGCGTCTCGCGGATCGTCATCCACGGATAGAACGCCACCTGGTCGGGCACATACGCGAGGCGGCGCTTCACCTCGACCTCGTGCTTCGCCGGGTCCATGCCGAAGACGCGCACGTTGCCCGACTGCGGACGCAGCAGGTTCAGCAGGCACTTCATCGTGGTGGTCTTGCCGGCGCCGTTGCGGCCGAACAGTCCATAGCAGCGACCGGGCTGCACGCTCAGGCTCAGGCCGCGGACAGCTTCCGCGCGGCCGTAGGCATAGTTCAGGTCGTTGATCTCGATGGCTGCGTTCATCGCTAGACCTCCTCGCTGGCGCGCCGACGGCCGTCGAAGGCGGCCAGGCGTTCTTCAATCAAGTCGAAAAGCTCTTCCCGCGGCACCTGCAAGTGGTGCATCTGCACGATGAGCTGGTCGATCTCTTCCATCAGCAGCTTGCGCCGCACATCTTTGCGCAAGGCCGCATGGTTTTCACGCAGAAAGCAGCCGCGGCCTGGCTGCGTCTCGACCACGCCCAGGTTCTCCAGCTCGGAATAGGCCTTGGCGATGGTGTTGCGATTTACCCGCAGCTCCTCCGCCAGTGGCCGGATGGAAGGCAGCGCCTCGCCGGTCTGTATCGCCCCGGAAGCCGCCGCCGCCTTGATCTGATCGACGAGTTGCAGGTAGATGGGCTTGCCCGACTTGTAATTCAGCTGAAAAATCATATCGGCTCACTGTCATAGGACAGTAGGACAGTTGGCGAGAGTTGTCAACAGGATTCTGCGAGAGAGTCGCTAGGTGAATGAAACGGAAGGAAATCGAGGCTTGATCAAAGAATGATGCCCTTCCAACCGATTAGCGATTGGAAGGGCACGTTAAGACAGCCGGACCTGTAAGCCGAATTCTGTCCCCGGATTGCTCCGGAGGACGGTCATTCATCTAGGCGACGCATTGCTGCGGCGCTCAAGCGACCTACCCGAAGGTTTGACGCACCGGGCCGGCACGTGTCCCGCCTTGCGGCGAGCCTTCCTCCCTATTTGGTCTTGCTCCGTGTGGGGTTTGCCCTGCCCGTCGCATCACTGCGCCGGCGGTGCGCTCTTACCGCACCTTTTCACCCTTATCCCGCAAAGCGGGACGGTATGTTTTCTGTGGCACTTTCCGTCGAC
>CAYWSH010000282.1:2018-3082 GCA_964460655.1 uncultured Terriglobales bacterium
CAGGGGTTTCTGCGCAATCTGCGGTTAAAGGCTTTTCCCGCGTCTGACGCAGTGGCTCCCTGCTAAACTTACGCCCGGGATCCCTCCATGAATCATCTGGAAGCCGTCCGTCTGGCGCTGCAATCGCTCTGGGCGAACAAGTTGCGCTCGGTGCTGACGTTGCTCGGCGTGGTGATCGGCGTGGCCGCCGTCATCGCCGTGGTGACGTTCGTCAACGGCATCAACGGCTACGTGGCGGACAAGATCTTCGGCCTGGGCGCCGACGTCTTCCTCGTGGACAAGGTCTCGCCGGTCATCAAGAACTTCGACGAGTTCCTCGAGCAGATGCGGCGCAAAGACATGACCATGGACGACTACCAGGCCGTCCTTGACGCTTGCAAGCACTGCACCGCGGTCGGCGCCGCCATCGCCAATGGCAACGGCCACGTGAAGCACGGCGAGCAGGAGATCACCGACGTGGGCGTGCGTGGTTACACCCCGTCGATGGGCCCGATCTACGACTTCGAGACGGTGGCGGGCCGCTACATCAACGACACCGACCTGGAGCACGCGTCACCGGTGGTCGTAGTGGGCCAGGACATCGTCGACAACCTGCTCGCCGCGCACGACCCCATCGGGCAGGAGCTGCGCGTGGATGGCCGCGTCTACACCGTGATCGGCGTCGGTAAGAAGGAAGGCAAGACGCTGGGGCAGAGCCGCGACAACTACGTCATCATGCCCATCAGCGCGTACCTGCACCAATACGGCTCGCACCGCAGCATCCGCATCGCGGCCAAAGCCGGCGGCGTGGGCGCGCAGCTTGAGCAGTCGATGGACGAGACGCGCGCCATCATGCGCGCGCGCCGCCACGATGCGCCGGGGCAGAAGGAAAGTTTTGAACTGGAGACGAACGACAGCTTCCTCAGCATCTGGGCGAACCTGAGCGGCTCGTTCTTCATCGTGATGATCGTCATCGCCTCGATCTCGCTGGTAGTCGGCGGCATCGTCATCATGAACATCATGCTGGTCTCGGTGACGGAGCGGACGCGCGAGATCGGCGTGCGCAAGGCGCTGGGCGCGCGCCG
>CAYWSH010000283.1:0-2843 GCA_964460655.1 uncultured Terriglobales bacterium
GCGGCTGCGGTGACGCCGCCTGCTTTCGCACAGATCTCGGGTGCGGCAGAAGAAGACCTCGGGCTGGAGAGCCGCATCGGGACACATTGGCTGAACCGTATCGGCATCGTCGCGGTGCTGATCGGTGTGTCGTACTTCCTGAAGTATGCCTTCGACAACAACTGGATCGGGCCGGCGGGTCGGGTCGCCATCGGGTTGCTGGCGGGCATCGGCGTGGTGTGGTGGAGCGAGCGCTTCCGCGCGCGCGGCTACACGTTGTTCTCATACTCGCTGAAAGCCGTGGGGATCGGCGTGCTGTATCTATCGCTCTGGGCAGCGTTCCAGGTCTATCACCTGATCCCAGCGGGCGCGGCGTTCTTCGCGATGATGATGGTGACAGCGGCGACGGTGACGATCGCACTGCAGCAGGATGCGGAAGTCATCGCCGCCTTCGCTTTCATTGGCGGGTTCGCGACGCCGCTTATGGTCTCGACCGGCGAGAACCATGAGATCGCGCTGTTCGCCTATCTTGCGGTGCTCGACCTGGGAGCGCTGGCGCTGATCGCGTTCCGTCCGTGGCAGCGGCTGATATTCCTGGCGTTCGCGGGAACGCTGATCCTTTATGTCGGGTGGCATTCGTCGTATTACGACGAGAGCCAACTGGCGACTACGCTGCTGTTTGCGACCCTGTTCTTTGCCGTCTTCTCGGCCGCGCCGCTGCTGGCGGCGAGACACGTCGAGGGAGCGAGCAGTGCGCAGAAAGCGGTCGTATTGCTGCCGCTGCTGAACGCCGGCGTGTTCTTCCTGCAGCTCTACGCCATGCTGCAGGCGCATCACTACAGCGCGCTGGCGTGGTGTGCGCTAGGGCTAGCGGCGGTTTACATCGGTATCAGTCGGGCGACGCAACATGCGGCGACGGAAGAGACATCGCGGCTGCTCCACCTGGGCGTTGCCGTGGGATTCATCACCATCGCGATCCCCCTGAAGCTGGATGCGCACTGGATCACGCTCGGGTGGTTGGCGGAGTCGGGCGTGCTGCTCTGGATTGGGCGGCGCGTGCAGATCACGTTGCTGCAAGGGCTCGGGGCGCTGGCGCTGGGTCTCGGCGTCTTCCGGCTGGTGGTGCTCGATCGCTTCCATCCGGAGCACCTCGTCTTCAACGCGCGGTTCGCGTGCTACGTGGTGGCAGTCGCGATCCTGTTCGCCGTGCAGTACTTCGGGCGCGCCGAGCCGACGGAAGAGAATCGCAACCTGGCTGCCGCCGCCGGCGCGGCGGGCAACGTGCTGGCACTCATCGGACTGACCTATGAAGTGCACGACGTATTCAGTCGTGCCATGGTGGAGCAGGGATTCCGCGACGCTCGCAGCCTCGCGCTGGCGAGGGACTTCAGCTATTCGGCGCTGTACATGACGTACGGGGCGATCCTGATGGCGGTGGGATTCGTAAAGCGCTGGGCATTCGAGCGCTGGCAGGCGTTGGTGCTGATCGCGTTCACGATCGGGAAAGTATTCATTTACGACGTGTCGCAGCTGAGCCAGGGATATCGCGTGCTGAGCTTCCTGGTACTGGGCGTGCTGCTGCTGGGGATATCGTTCGCGTATCAGAAGGATTGGTTCAAGCTGGCGGAGCGGAAGGCATGAAGGCTGGCGTTATTGCTGCCGTTGTGCTGATCGCTGCGTGCCTTGCGCTCGCGGAAGGGCCTTCGTCGTCGCGGCCGGAGTACTTCAGCACGACGCGCGCAATCACGATCGCGGAGCGTGGACACCAGAACTATGTCGTCCTGGATGACGACGTGTGGCGACACGCCAGGCCCGACCTGACGGACCTGCGGCTGTATTCCGGTGGCAACGAAGTCCCCTTCGCGTGGCGCATCGAGTACGCGAGCGACAACCACATGCACGTGGCGACGCGGATCCTCAATCTGGGCGCGACCAAAGAAGGCGTGCAGTTCATCGTGGATACGGGTGCGGCGAGCGGCGCACACAACCGCATCGAGCTGGAGATCTCAAGATCCAACTTCGTGGCGCAAGCACACGTGGCGGCGGCCGACGACGTGAAGGCGACGAAGTGGGTCGAGTTGGGCACGTTCCCGCTGTTCGAGCTGTCGCGCGAGCGCTTGGGGCAGAACAATGCCATCACGCTGGCATCGCCGGTGACGATGCGTTACCTGAAGGTCGTGGTCACCTCACCGCTGAAGCCGGAGGACATTCACGCGGCGAACGTTGTGCTGCACGCGAGCAGTGCGGCACAGTGGCGAGACATCGGCGTGACGCCGACGTGCAGCACGCAGGGGCGGGAAACGGTCTGCACGTGGGAGCAAGAAAGGAACGAGCCGATGGAGCGCGTGCTATTCACGGTAGATGGCAAGCAGAACTTCAGCCGGCGTGCGGAGTTGCTGGGCGACAAAGGCAGGTTGCTTTCGGCCGGGCAGGTGCAGCGCGTTCACCTGATGCGAGAAGGCAGAGCGCTGGTTTGTGATCAGCTGTGGCTTGATACGTGGCAGCAGAGGAATGAGAAGTACAAACTGGTGATCAAGAACGGTGACGATCCCGTGCTGCCGGGGCTGCGGGTACAGCCCCAACTGGTGGAGCGGCGCATGTACTTCGATCCGCCGCAAGCGGATGTGCGGCTGTATTACGGCGATGAACATTCGCCGCCGCCCGATTACGAATATGCACGCCTATTTCAGCGGGAGAGCAACGCGACCGAGGCAAAGCTCAGCGCCGAAGAGAAGAACACGGCGTATGTGCCACGGCCGGATGAGCGTCCGTGGACGGATAAGCATCCGGCGGTGTTGTGGGGCGCGATGGTGGCGGCGGTGGCGGGGCTGGGGGCGTTGGCACTGCGAGGGTTGAAGGCGTAA
>CAYWSH010000284.1:0-2838 GCA_964460655.1 uncultured Terriglobales bacterium
CCGAACATCGGCCTGATCTCGTCGCTCTCGTGCTACGCGCGCATCAACGACTACGGCTTCATCGAGTCGCCGTATCGCAAGGTGAAGAGCGGGCGCGTGCTCGACTTCGTCAGTGTGGTGAATGCGGGCGACAGCGACTATCGCGTGGGCGACCACATCGAGAAGCATGAAGTCCTGAAGGCAAACGAAGACCTGCGCGAGCGCCGCCGCAAGGCGATCGATTGGGACCCGTTCAGCTTCTACCTCTCGGCGTGGGAAGAAGACCGCCACGTGATCGCGCAGGCCAACGTCGAGCTCGACGACAAGGGCCGCGTGGTAGCGGAACTGGTGAACGCGCGCAAAGCCGGCAACTTCGTGCTGGTGCCGCGTGACGAGGTCGATTACATCGACGTCAGCCCGAAGCAGCTCGTTTCGGTCGCCGCTTCGCTCGTACCGTTCCTGGAGCACGACGACGCGAACCGCGCGCTGATGGGCGCGAACATGCAACGCCAGTCCGTCCCGCTGCTCGTGGCGGAAGCGCCGATCGTCGGCACGGGCATGGAAGGTGTGACGGCGCGCGATTCCGGCGCGGTCATCCTGGCGCGGCGCTCGGGCACGATCGATTCGGTCGACTCGGAGCGCATCATCGTGCGCGTGGAGGGCGAGCACCATCCCGGGCAGCTCTCGCGCGAAGTCGGCAGCGACATCTATCAGCTGACCAAGTTCAAGCGCTCGAACCAGAACACCTGCATCAACCAGAAGCCCATCGTCAAGAAAGGCGACAAAGTCTTCCAGGGGCAGGTGATCGCTGACGGTCCGTGTACGGACAAAGGCGAGCTGGCGCTGGGACGCAACGTGCTGGTCGCGTTCATGCCGTGGCGCGGCTACAACTTCGAAGACGCGATCCTGGTGAGCGAGAAGCTGGTGAAAGAGGACTATTACACCAGCGTGCACATCGAGGAATTCGAGATTGAAGCGCGCGACACGAAACTCGGTCCCGAGGAAGTGACGCGCGACATCCCGAACGTATCCGAATCGGCGCTGCGCGACCTCGACGAGAGCGGCATCATCCGCATCGGCGCGAACGTGCACGCGGGCGACATCCTGGTGGGCAAAGTCACGCCGAAGGGCGAGACGCAGCTCACGCCGGAAGAAAAACTGCTGCGCGCCATCTTCGGCGAAAAGGCCGGCGATGTACGCGACGCGTCGCTCACTTGTCCTCCGGGTATCGAGGGCATCGTGGTGGACGTGAAGATCTTCTCGCGCAAGGGCCAGGAGCGCGACGCCCGTGCCGAGCAGATCCTGACGGAGCAGATCGCGAAGATCGAGAAGAACCTCTCGGACGAGATCCGCATCTTGACCGACGAGCGTCTGAAGCGCCTCGAATCGCTGCTGGGCGACAAGGAAGTACAGGCCGACTTGCACGACGAGCGCACCAACAAGCGGTTGCTCACCAAGGGCGCGATGCTCGATCGCGACACCATCGAGCGCATCTCGACGCGCAACCTGAAGCGCATCAAGTACGCCGACAAGGACCCGCGCGTCAACGAACAGATCGATGAGATCGAAGAGATGACGTCGCGGCAGATCGACGTACTGCGCAAGATCGCCAAGGAGCGCGAGGAAAAACTGAAGAAGGGCGATGAGCTGCCGCCGGGCGTCATCAAGCTGGTGAAGGTCTACATCGCCATGAAGCGCAAGCTCAGCGTAGGCGACAAGATGGCCGGCCGCCACGGTAACAAGGGTGTGATCGCGCGCATCCTGCCGGAAGAGGACATGCCCTACCTAGCGAACGGAACGCCGGTGGAGATCGTACTCAACCCGCTCGGCGTGCCTTCGCGTATGAACGTGGGCCAGATCCTGGAGACGCACCTCGGCTGGGCTGGGCACGAACTCGGCAAGCGCTTTACCGAGTTTCTGCAACAGAACAGCAAGGCGGAGACGGCGCGGCGCGAGATCAAGTCGCTGTTCAAGGGCCTGCCGTTCCTCGACAGCCTGACCGACCTCGACGACGACGTGCTGGAAGGCGTGGCCGAGAAGATGCAGAAAGGCGTCTTCTTCGCATCGCCGGTGTTCGACGGCTCGCGCGAGACGGAGATCAAGCAACTGCTGCGCGAGGCCGGCTTGCCGGAATCAGGCAAGGCTGACCTGTACGACGGCATGACGGGCGACCGGTTCGAGCAGCCCGTCACGGTCGGCTACATCTACATGCTGAAGCTGTCGCACCTGGTGGACGACAAGATCCACGCGCGCAGCATCGGCCCGTACTCGCTCATCACGCAGCAGCCGCTGGGTGGCAAGGCGCAGTTCGGCGGCCAGCGCTTCGGCGAGATGGAAGTGTGGGCGCTCGAAGCATACGGCGCTGCGTACATCTTGCAGGAGCTGCTGACGGCGAAGTCCGACGATGTGTATGGCCGCACCAAGATCTACGAGGCCATCGTGAAGGGCGAAGCCGCCATCGAGCCGGGTGTGCCCGAGAGCTTCAACGTTCTGATCCGCGAGCTGCAGTCGCTGTGCCTGGATGTGGAGTTGATCAACATCGGCGGCAAGAAGCAGGTCGCGGCCGCGGCAGATTAGTCGAGTACCGAGTGGCGAGTACCGAGTACCGAGGATGCGCCATTCGGAGAACGGCATGACAGCTTGGGAGGCGCGCCGGTCCCGAGCATAGAACTCAGTACTCAGTACCAGGTACTCAGTACTGGCGGCGCCAACGGAGGTCACTTTGTACCGCTCAAGCCCGTTTGAAATGCAGAACCCGGTCCAGGATTTTGACGCCATCAAGATCAGCGTCGCGTCGGCGGAGAAGATCCGCAGCTGGTCGCACGGCGAAGTCACCAAGCCCGAGACCATCAACTACCG
>CAYWSH010000285.1:0-2829 GCA_964460655.1 uncultured Terriglobales bacterium
CTGGTGACCTCTCCCTTACCAAGGGAGTGCTCTACCAACTGAGCTACATCGGCCTCAATTCTCTTCCGACTCGCGCTGCTTCCGGTGCTGCAACCACGTCTTGAATGCGAAGAGCGCCAGCAACAGCAGCGTTACGGTCTGGACCTTCTCGTCGCGTAACGTCGTCAGCGCCAAGATCGCCAGCGCCGCAAATCCCAACATCGCTATCGAGAACCTACTCAAAACCGATCAATCCTGGTGGACAGGGGAGGATTCGAACCTCCGTAGCTCGCAAGGAGCGGCAGATTTACAGTCTGCTGCCATTAACCACTCGGCCACCTGTCCTTTTTATGAGGTCGCGACAACACTTCGCTATCGCGCCCTCGCAGCCGTTCGACTCGCGTCTCCGGCTACTCACCGAGTCCTTGCTGACGAACACTCGCCGCAGGCACAAATCCGCGCGCGCATGGGACTGCACTCGTTAACTCGACCACAACCCGGAGGTAGAGGTGGAGACTGCGATGAAGAGTTGCTGCGCCGCCTTTGTCTTGTTCTGTGTCGCCGTGTTCGCCCAAAACCCGGCAACGTCCTGTCACACTGGAGCTGGCGAAGGGATTCGAACCCCCGACCCTCTGATTACAAATCAGATGCTCTACCAGCTGAGCTACGCCAGCCTAGTCCCTTCCGCCCCAGGGGACACAAAGGATTTAGGTTAGCACGACGGCCCTTGACGTGCAACAGCCCGCGCCACCTGGGGTCAAAACCGCCTCAAAAACCGACCCTCCCACACCCCTGCCGAGCGGGGAACACACCACTCTTCGATCACTGGTTTCTATCTTTGAGGACAGGGCACACGGAAGGTTGCGCTAACGCGCTGAATCTCTCCGATTGTATCCGAAAAACGGACCACGCGGCTACCCGTGCGCCCGCTGTGCGACAATCGTGGCTGCCTATGCGTCGACGCTGGGTGCCTGTCCTGCTGGCGGCTGCGGTGGTCGCCGCCGCCCTCATGATCTTTGCGGTGCTGCGGCGGTCTGCGCCGCCGGAAGCTGCTCGTCTGCTGCCTGCCGCCGACGGCGTCCTCTACATCGATGTCAGCCTGCTGCGTCGTCTCGGCGTCTTCTCCCACACCAGCGACAAGCCAACCGGCACCGAGTACGACAGCTTTCTGAACCAAACCGATTTCCACTTCGAACGCGACCTCGACGAGGCCGCCTTTGCGCTGCATGCGCAGCCGGGCGACCCGTATCCGCGCTTCTCCGAGGTCTTCATCGGGCGCTATCAGGCCGAGCGCATGAAGCAATACCTCGAGCACATGATGGGCGAGTCACGTGGCGTCGAGGTATACCGCGACGTCACTATCTACCGCATTCACCATGAAGGCCGCAGCGTACGTGTCGCGCTGCTCGGCGCCGGCGTCGTCGCCGCATCCAACACCGACTCCGCCGACGCGATCCACCACATCATCGATCAGTACCGCCGCGTCGCGCTGCCCTTCCGCGGGCCTTCACTCCTCGCCGACCATTACTCCAACGTGCCCTTCGCCAGCCTGGCGTGGTGCATCGCCCGCGTCGCGCCCGCGCTGCCCGCCAGCGGTCCCGGATTGCTCAACCAGACGCTGCGCGACCTCGCACCCGGCGCGTTGGTCGTGGCCTCGTTGCGCTTCACCGGCAGAGTGAGCTTGCGCATCGACGCGCTCGCGCAGAACGCTGCGCAGGCGAAGCAGATCGGCGATAACGTCAGCGTCTACCTCAATCTCTTCCGCTCCATCGAGGCCAACGTTCCGCAGAGCGGCACCGACGCCGATGTCAAAGCGGTTTTCGACAGCTTCCAGGTGGAGACTTCCGATCAGCGCGCCACTCTGCGTGCTGACGTCCCTATCGGCGCGCTGACGAAGCTCGCCGCCGAACCGCCGCCCGCCGTCGGCCCGTCGCCTGCCGCGGTTCCAGCCGCCGAAACATCCACCACCGAGACACAGAGACACAGCGGGAAGAAGAAGTAGGTAAGAAAGAAAGGCTAAGCAGCGTCATCCTGAGGCCTTCCTTTGGCCGAAGGATCTACGGGTTTTGTGTGCGTCAATCCAGTTGGTGTCACTGCCAGACGACCGCGACCTTGAACATCCCGTCGATCTCCGTCGGATCATTCTCGCCGCGCACGAACGTCAACGTGCGCTGCTTGCTCCCGACCGGCTCCAGCGGATCCACTAACTTGAACTGCTTGCCCTCGAAGTAGCGCGCGCCGTTGGCGCCGATCAGCTCGTCGTAGACCATGCCGACCAGCAGGTACGCGTGCCCGCGCCAGATGAAGATGCTCGGCCGCCCGCTGCGCAGGCCAAGGATCACGTCGTCGAGGAACGCCGGCGCACCGGGCACGAACTGTGCGCGCAACCGTAGCCGGCGCTTGTCGTCGAGGACGTGGTAGTCGGATTCCAGTCCGCGCGCCAGCTCGCTGTAATCCACCTGCTCGCGGCACACCTCGCCGCCACTGAGCCGCTGCGTCCAGTAGCTTTGCCCCAGCGGCGCATTCTGCGCGCGCAGCACCGCCTCGACGGCCGCCGCCCACGCCCAGTTCGCGCAATGCTGCTTGCCCACGACCTGCGGCAGAGCCGCCAGGTCAGCTTTCTGATCAGGACGCGTCCACGCGGGGCTGAGCTTTTTCTTGTCGCCCGCGTGCGCCATCGCAACCAACGCGAGGACTCCGACCAGCAGCAAACGACGCATAAAAGAAGTCTACGCCCCATGAAAAAGGATGGGATTGCCTTCGTGACTTCGTGGTGGGTTTATTTCGATAGGGAATTGATCGCTGCGCGGAACATCTGCTCGAAGCTGCCATTCTTCGCCGCGCCCGCGA
>CAYWSH010000286.1:0-2800 GCA_964460655.1 uncultured Terriglobales bacterium
TGCTGCGGCAGACATCGGATTCTCCTTAGGCGAAGATAAGGCGAACACTGTACGCGATTGACCTGACCTCGTCAAGCGGTACCGCGACGGTGGTGTCCTAATTTTTAGGACACTACCCGCCAGACGCAAGATCCGCAGACGGGACTCCGCCCTCACTACGACTCGCTCTCGCTCGTCTCGTTCGTGCTGGACCCATTTATCGCAAGCCTACCCAGGATTCCGTCGCGCAAACAACGCGCGACTCCATCCTGGGCTAACTTCAGCCGCCCTTCGGGCTGAGCACCGTCACGCAATCCTTTCACTGCCCTTCATCGAAGGCGACGTTCTGCACCATGAGTGCGAGCTGGCCGTCGGCGAGCGTCTTCTTGCCGCGCAGGTCGTCGAGTTCCTTGCGCAGCACGACGAGCCGGTCTTCCTGCTGGTTCAGTTGCTGGGCGTAACGTTGCAGCAAGGTCTTCTCTTCCACACTGCCTTTAAGCGCCTTCATGTTCTCCCGTACGCGCGCCTGGTCGGAGTTGATGCTATCGACCTCGTTCTGCCGCGCCTTGAGCTGCTCATCGAGTTGGCTGATCTCAAACTTCTTGCCGAGGATGCGGCGGAACTCGGCTTCCAGAGCCGGGTTCAGCGCCTTGCCTTCGACCCACGTGGCGACAAGCTCGGGTGTGACTGAGCTGAGTGCGACCGTGGTCAGCTGCGGGTGGTACTCCTCGACTTTGAGTTCTGCAGTCTTGCCGGGATCGATCTTTACGCGGAAACGATGGTAGGACGCTGATGATTCTTCCGGCTTCGCATCGCCCGTGACCTTCCAGCCGGCGCGCAGCATGTGTTCGACAACGACGTTGCGCGCTTCCTTGTCGGCATTGCGGAGTTCGTACGTGGTGGTGCGGCGCTCGCCGCGCGTGATCCGCACCGTACCCTTGGCTACGGCGACTTTGGTCACGGGTTCGATGTCGCCTTTTTCGCTGAGCGCAACGCGAACCGCCGTATCGGGCGCATAGGAGACGAGGCGGCGTTCGCCGGGCTTGAGTTCCTGGATCAGGCCTTCGCCGGCGAACGTTTCAGCATCGAGGATGTTAAAGGTGCCCGAATCGAGTGTGAGGTCGCTGGTGTTCTTGAGCCAGAGGGCGCGCAGCGCGCGGCCGCCGGACCACATCGTGACTTTCTCGGCGTCGATGGGCGCGTTGAGGATGGGGACAAGCGCGGACTGGTTCTTGCCGATGGTGATCTTCTGTTGCAGGTCATAGCGGAAGAGGTCGGCAGCGGCGACGCCGGCGGCGATGATGGGCATCTGCTCGGCGACGGCGGAGTCGAGCCAGCTCCGATTTTCGCTAGTCACTTCCACCGTTTGCGCGGAGGCGCCAACCCTTCCAGCCACCATCCCGCCGCCAAAGCCGCTACCAATGCCGGCTGAGACGCCTCCGCCGGAGCCGGCGCCGACAAAGCCTGCTGATGGTGCTGCTTTCGCAGTGGGCGGTTGCACCAAACGTCCATTAATCGCAAGTGCGTCGCGATCATTCATCGTCGCCTCGTGCGACTGCGGCGTCATCTGCGCGGCGGTCGGCAAGCCAACGACCGGACGGCGCGAGTAGAGCGGTGTCGACATCTGCTGCACGAACGACTGCACGGAGCCGGCGACGAGCGAGAGCTGCACGTCGTTCCAGTCCTCGCCGATGGTGTTGTCCACGATGGCCCAGCCCTGGATGCGCGGTTTAGCGCCGGGGCGTGAGGGCAGCAGGATGCGGTAGGTGCTCTTCCACACCGGGACCTCGCTGATGTAGCCGACGTAGAGGTCGCGCTCGCCCGTGCCGGCGGTGGAGACGACCATGCGGCGCAGGTCGCGGCTGCGCGTGGAACCGACGAGGTCGAGGTACTTGCCGACATCTTCGCTCAGGTCCCGCTCCAGCAAGCGCACGCCCACACCGGGCTTCAGGTCGAAGGTGCGAAGCTCACCGGCATCGGTGACGAGGGCGACCTCGGTGATCTCCTGCGTATTGCCCTTGTCGTCGGTGCGCGCGGATTTCTGCACGCTAAGCAGCTTACCGATGGTCGTGGTGGCAGCGGACCTGACCTCGATGCGCGCACCGCGCAGGGCGTTGAGGAACTGATCGGGCGTGGTCTGCTCGCCGACGGGGAGGCGCAGCGTCTTCATGCGTTCGCTGAGGGGCGCGGTGGAGTCGTAGCGCACGCCGGTGACGCGGCCTTCGCCCATGTCAATGACCGTGAGCGATTTCAGCACGTCGTTGAGCTGGGCGCTGGTGAAATCGATGGTCAAGTCCTGGTTGCCGCGCACCTTGCCGACGTGCTCAAAGTAGCCGACACCGTTCTTATAGAGCACGATGCGCTTGACCGGCAGCCTGGCAGGGCCGCGGGCCGGAGCTTCCTGGGCGAAAAGGTTGAAAGTGAGGACGAACGTGGCGAGCAGGGACAAGGTTTTACGCATGGCTGCAACCTCCGCTTCATGGACGCGCGAGGTTAACAGACTTGCGGGAGAAAGCTACAAGGCGCGTCGTGGCGCGGACCTATGTGGGGCCCTTCGACTTCGCGAACCGACTCTCGCCGGTTCGTTGCGCTCAGGATGAGCGGATCTCAGGGGAACTGACAGGATCCGCGGCCTACGCAGCGGTGGGACGGACGATCACCCCACGAAGCCAAAAGCGGGCTTCGCGGGGACCCCGCTGCGAGGGCGCCCGTCCCACGCGAGATTGCCAGCGCCATCGGGCCCGGTACTTCCGTTATACCTAAGACATTCCCTGATTGTTTCCCGAGTGGTAACCGGGATAGAATCCAGCCACTCTGGTCA
>CAYWSH010000287.1:0-2783 GCA_964460655.1 uncultured Terriglobales bacterium
GGCCGAACGCGCCCCACAGCGCGCCGTCGAGGGCGAGATCGAGGTTGGCGTCGTCGAGGACGATCATCGGGTTCTTGCCGCCCATCTCGAGCGAGCAGTGCTTGAAGCTCTTGGCCGCCTCGGCGCCGATGATGCGGCCCACCTCGCTCGAACCGGTGAACGAGATGGCGCGGACGTCCGGATGCGAGAGCATGGGTGCGCCCGCGTCCGGCCCGTGGCCGCACACGATGTTGATGACCCCCTTCGGCAAACCGGCGTCCAGCAAGGCTTTTACGAGGTTGAGGGTGGAGAGCGGCGTGTCTTCCGCCGGCTTGATGACGCACGTATTGCCGCACACGATGGCCGGCAGCAGCTTCCACGAGGGGATCGCCATGGGGAAATTCCAGGGCGCGATCATGCCGCACACGCCGACGGGCTGGCGCACGGCCATGGCGAACTTGTTCGGCAGCTCCGACGGCACGGTGGGCCCGAAGAGGCGGCGGCCCTCGGCGGCCATGTAGTAGGCCGTGTCGATGGCCTCCTGCACGTCGCCGCGCGTTTCCTTCAGCACCTTGCCCATCTCGCGCGTCATGTCGCGCGCGTGCTCTTCCTTGCGGGTCTCGAGGATCTGGGCGGCACGAAAAACGATCTCGGCGCGCCGCGGAGCAGGCACCAGTCGCCAGGTCTCGAACGCGCGCTTCGCTGCGGCGACGCCGGCTTCGACATCGCGCGGGCCGGATGCGGGGAAAACACCGACAACGTCACGTGTATCGGCGGGATTCAGGTTCTCGTGCGTCTGGCCGCCGTGGGCTTCGACCCACTCGCCGTCGATCAGGTTCTTGAAGGCGCGGGTCGCTTTGCCGGGCTCGGTGCTGGAAAGGGTCTGGGTCGCCATAAGTGCCCTCACAAGGGATGGGAACACTCCATGCTACAGGCCACTCCGGGCCAGCCACAAGCCGCCCACAGGTTCACAAGTCGCCAACGGTCAGCCACTTGCGGGTATGTCGCAGGCAGAATTCCTGTGTTAGTCTGGCGCCGAATCAAGCTTAAACTGCGGGCGAAACCGTGTCTCCTCGCAAGAACGATCCGCTGATTGGCTGGACCACGATCACGTATCGCAGCGTGCTCGCGGCCATCCTCGCCTTCGTGGCACTGGTGGGCATCGTTCTCTATTTCATGTACCCCGAGCAGACGAAGAACCTGTTGGCTAGTGCTGCCGGCAAGATCGCCTCCAAGTTCGGCGGCAGTGACACCTCCAAGCAAGCGCTCACGGGCTCGCAGCAGGCCAAATTCACCGCTATCGACGGCACGGTACGGGTCAAGAAGGCGACCAGCAACAACTGGGTCGACGCGAGGCAAGACACGGCACTCGAAAAAGGCGACTACGTCCAGACCGGCTCGGAAGGGTTGGCGCGCATCGTTTTCGCCGACGCCTCAACGTATGTGATGAAGCCGGATTCGCTCATCGTCATCGAGGAGAACTCGATGAACCAGCAGCAACAGACCAACGTTTCGGTCACGGTGACGACCGGCACGGTCGATCTTTCCACTGCGACCAATACGCAGGGGTCGCGCTCGCAGGTGACGGTGGCCGGCGCTAATGCAAGCCTTGCCTCCGACACCTCCGCGCAAGTGAAGAACGACCCGCGCGGCGACCAGCACGAGATCATGGTCAAGAAGGGCTCTGCCGAGGTGAAGCGTGGGAACGAGTCCATGCGGTTGACGGACTACGAGCGCGCTAGCTTCACTTCCTCGTCACAAATGACGAAAACGAAAGAGATCGCGCCGCCCACGCTCATCCAGCCGGCGAACATGGCGCCGATCTTTATGGGGCAACCGAAGCCGGTGGAGTTCTCGTGGTCGCCCATATCGCAGGCGAAGCTCTATCGGCTACGGGTCTCGAAGAATCCGTATTTCTCTTCCACCGTGTTCGACAAGCGCTCGCCGACGACGACGATGAACGTACCCGGACTGACCGATGGCGCGTACTACTGGGTAGTGCAGTCGGTCGACGGTGACGGCCGCGAGTCGGTCGAGAGTGAGAAGAACCGCTTCACCGTCATCGCGAAGGCGCCGGAGAAGCCGACCATCCAGTTGGACCTGCAAGCGCCGGTACAGCACGGTCGCATCATCGAGCTGAACGGCAAGACCGAGCCGGGCGCGCGCGTCATGGTCAACGGTCAGGAGGTGACGGTGAACGCCGATGGCTCGTTCAGCTTCTTCAGCAGGCAACTACCTTCGGGGGAGAGCTTGCTGACCATCACGGCACAGAACACCAATGGCGGCGTGCAAACCATCCAGAAACGCGTGAACATTGACTGAAGCGCCGGATGCGGCGAAGGCCTGAGGCCGTTGACTAACTTAGGGCCATGTCCGAACGGGCATCGTCGGCGTGCCGAACTGGATTACAATCAGACGCAAGCGGCAAAACTGCACCCCTTTTGAGCGCCCCAAAGCGGCTTCGCAGTAGAAAGAAGTCTTAAAGCGATGGCATCGAACGGATTCCATACTCCCTCTCGCTTCAGCAATTTGCGCTCGCTGTTCAGCATGTTCTCCAGCGACCTGGCCATCGACCTCGGTACGGCGAACACGCTCGTCTACGCGAAGGGCAAGGGCATCGTGGTCAACGAGCCTTCCATCATCGCGGTGAACAAGACGACGAACGAGGTCGAGGCCGTTGGCAAGGAAGCCAAGGAGATGCTGGGCCGCACGCCGGGCAACATCGTTGCCATCAAGCCGATGAAGGATGGCGTGATCGCCGACTTCCGTCACACCGAGAAGATGCTGAACTACTTCATCCAGAA
>CAYWSH010000288.1:0-2766 GCA_964460655.1 uncultured Terriglobales bacterium
CACCAGGCCGCGCCTCTGGTAATAGCGGATGGTTTCCACGTTGACGCCGACCTGCCGCGCCAGGGTGCCGATTGTGTATCGCTCAGCCATATTGACTCCGTACTTGAGTACGGAAGTAGCTTACGCCAGTTGCCGAAGACGCAAAAGGAGGCTGCCCATGTCCGTGCCGCAAAACGGGCGCACAGCGCTGATTGCCGGGGGCCTGGCCGCCATCCTCGCCTCGACCTGCTGTCTGGGCCCGCTCGTGCTGGTCGCGCTCGGTTTCAGCGGTGCGTGGATCGGTAACCTGACAGCACTGGAACCGTATCGCCCGATCTTTATCAGCGCTGCGTTGGTTGGGCTGTACTTTGCTTGGAGGCGCATCTTTCGTCCGGTGCAAGCGTGCCAACCGGGCGAGGTCTGCGCGATCCCCCAGGTGCGTATCACCTACAAGATCATCTTCTGGGTAGTGGCCGCGTTGGTGTTGGTCGCGTTTCTCTTCCCCTACGTTCTCCCTTTGTTCTACTGATCCGGAGCTCGCCATGTACAAGCTACTTGCTTCATTCACACTTGGCTCCCTTATCGCCGCAACCGTCTGGGCCGCCCCCCAAACCGTCACGCTGGCGGTCTCGAGAATGACTTGCGCAGCCTGCCCGATCACGGTCAAGAAGGCGCTGTCTCGCGTTCCGGGCGTGACCGCAGTCAGCGTGAGCTTGGAAAAGAAACAGGCCACGGTGATCTTTGACGATGCCCAAACCACCGTGGCGGCCCTGACCCGTGCTACCACAGATGCCGGCTATCCCTCGACGGCCGTCAAGGGCGCAGCGCAATGAGTGAGTCCACGCTGGCGGTGACTGGCATGACCTGCGCGGATTGCGCCCGACAGGTCGAACAGGCGCTCAGAAGTATCTCGGGCGTGCGCAAGGTGCGTGTGGACTATCCGAAGGCGGTCGCGAGCATCGACACCGAATTCCCGCTCGCGATCGACACACTCAACGCCGCGCTGCCCCAGAGCTACAGAGTAGCCTCTCTGGCCGCGGAAGACGCGCAGGGGAAGGCTATCCGAGCGTTGGGTATCTCGCACCTTGCGCGACCCAGCTCGCAAGCGCCACTCAACATCGCGATCATCGGCACCGGTGGTGCCGCCATGGCCGCCGCCATCACCGCAACGGAACGCGGTGCGCGGGTGACCCTGATTGAGCGCGGCACGATCGGCGGCACCTGCGTCAACATCGGCTGCGTGCCCTCCAAGATCATGATTCGCGCGGCGCATTTCGCCCACGCGCGCAAGGAGAGTCCCTTTGATGCGGGGATCAGCGCCAGCCTGCCGCAAATCAACCGCAAACTGCTGCTAGTGCAACAACAGGCCCGAGTCGAGGAGTTGCGCGCGACCAAGTACGAAGCCCTTATCGAGAGTAACCCCAGCATTACCCTGCTGCGCGGAGAGGCGCGTTTCAAAGACACCAAGACCTTGACCGTGAAACTCAAGGATGGCGGACAACGGACCGTTGCCTTTGATCGCGCCTTGATCGCCTCGGGCGCGCGTCCGGCCATTCCGCCGATGCGCGGATTGAAAAACACGCCCTACTGGACTTCGACCGAGGCGCTCGGCAACGGGGCAATTCCGCGGCGATTGCTGGTCATCGGATCCTCGGTCGTTGCCGTGGAACTGGCACAGGCGTATTCGCGGCTGGGCAGTCGGGTGACCCTCATTGCCCGCAGCACGCTGCTCATCCGAGAGGACCCCGCCATTGGCGAAACCTTGGGAAAGGTGTTCGCGGATGAGGGCATTCAGGTATTGCGCCAGACACAAACGCACTCTGTCTCCTACATCAATCGCGAGTTCGTCCTCGAGACATCCGCAGGGGCGCTTCGGTCCGATGCGCTGCTGATGGCCACCGGCCGTGCACCAAACATCGAGGCGCTCAACCTGGAAGGGATCGGTGTCGAAACAGCCAACGGCAACGTCATCGAGGTCAACGAGCAGCTGCAGACCAGCGTACCGCACATATACGCAGCGGGCGATTGCACCGACCAGCGGCAATTCGTCTATGTGGCAGCCGCGGCTGGCTCGCGCGCGGCTCAGAACATGACCGGGGGCGAGGCGACCCTCGACTTGCGGACTATGCCGATGGTGGTCTTCACCGATCCGCAGATTGCGACCGTGGGTTTATCTGAAGCGGTTTCACGCCTGAAAGGCATCGATAGCGACAGCCGCGTTCTCACCCTCGACAACGTTCCGCGTGCGCTGGTCAATTTCGACGCGCGCGGCTTCATCAAGATCGTCGCCGAGGCCGGAAGCGGCCGCCTGCTGGGCGTGCAAGCGGTCGCAGCCGAGGCAGGCGAGCTGATCCAGGCCGCGGCGCTCGCGATTCGGGCGCGCATGACCGTGCAGGAACTGGCCGACCAGCTATTCCCGTACCTGACGATGGTTGAAGGCCTGAAGCTCGCGGCGCAGACCTTTACCAGGGATGTAAAGCAATTGTCCTGCTGCGCCGCGTAACCCACCCAGGAGATCCATGATGAAAACCAATGTTCATGCTGTTTCCCGCCGACTTGTTGCTGCGGCGCTGATGCTGATAGCCGGTGCGGCGCTGGCAGCACCCAAAGCCGTGGCGGAGTTGACGCTGACTTACCAGGAGTCTGCCAAGAAGCAAATGCCCGACGGCGGGCATCTGTTCGCCCGCTGCGAGCTTCTGGGTTCGGGTGACGGCGCCGCCACCGGTGCCCTGCAAGGCCGCGTCGGCTGGGACCTTTACGAGGACCAGAGCCGCGACGACCTCCACC
>CAYWSH010000289.1:0-2733 GCA_964460655.1 uncultured Terriglobales bacterium
TGCCGACGATCAAGAACAGTGCGCCGGTCGAGATGCCGTGGTTGATCTGCTGGATCACCGAGCCGCTCAGGCCCAGCGGATTCAGCGCAAAGATGCCGAGCGTGCAGAAGCCGAGGTGGCTCACCGACGAATACGCCACCAGCTTCTTCATGTCCTTCTGCATCAGCGAGACGAGCGCGCCATAAATAATGCCGACGATCGACAGCCCGATCATCCAGCCCCGCACGCGCGGATCCATCGCTACACGTGGGAACAGCGGCAGATTGAAGCGGACCAGGCCGTACGTCCCCATCTTCAGCAGCACGCCGGCCAGGATCACGCTGCCCGCTGTCGGCGCTTCCACGTGTGCGTCAGGCAGCCACGTATGGAACGGGAACATCGGTACCTTGATGGCGAAGCCGATGAAGAACGCGATAAACAACCAGACCGCCGTCTCGAATGGGATGAGCGGCGCCGTCTGGTACAGCGCCTGGATGCTGAACGTGTGCTCGCCCGTCACTGCGTGGTGATGGAAATACAGGAACAGGATGCCGAGCAGCATCAGGACCGAGCCGACCAGCGTGTAAAGGAAGAACTTGATCGCGGCGTACAGCTTGCGCGGGCCGCCCCAGATGCCGATCAGCAGGTACATCGGCACCAGCATCACTTCCCAGAACACATAGAACAGGAAGAAATCCAGCGCCATGAAGACGCCGAGCATGCCGACTTGCAGCAGCAGGAACCAGACGTAGTATTCCTTGACGCGGTCCTGGATCGCGTCCCACGACGAGAGGATCGAGATCCATCCCAGCAGCGTGGTCAGCATGATCAGCAGGAACGAGATGCCGTCGATGCCCACGTAGTAGCCGGCGCCGATCGACGGTATCCAGTTCTTCACCGCGCCCTCGACGAACTTGAAGCCCGGCTGGTCCTTCACCGCCCAGAACATCGGCACCAGCGGCAGCGACACGGCAAAGCCGAGGAACGCGAAGATGTTCGCCACCCAGCGGATCGCGTCTTTGTTCTCCCGCGGGATCAGCAGCAGGAGCACCGCGCCCACCAGCGGCGTGTAGAGGATGATCGACAGTATGTGTTGTTCCATCAGAACTCTCGCCTCAGGAGACGACAGCGACGACCAGTGCGAAACTGCGAAAGTGCGAAACTGCGAAATTCACTTTTTGCGAGCAGTGTCATACGACGCCGTAAAAATTGCCGATAATTCGCGCGCTTCCTTCAGCAACGACTCCAACTTCTTCGCGGTCACAATTTCGGTATCTAGCAACATTTCGAGCCAAAACACAGATTCATCCGCTTCCTCAGCAACGACTCCGATCTTCGCGATGAACTCAGCCTTGGACCTTGCCCGGCAGGCCGCTCGGTAGTTGGCGGCAACCGACGTCCCCGACCGCAGAGCCTGTTTTCCCAGAACGTAAGCCGAAGCCTTGTGCGGCAATGCGTCGAACATCGCGGTGACGCGAATCGCGAATCGTTTCGTCCGTTGCCGCAACTGCTCTGACTTGTCGTAGCTGGTTTCCACTTTCGCACTTTCGCGCTTTCGCAGTTTCGCACTCGGGCCTACCGCCACATGTAGTACGCAATAAAACCGAGCAAGCCCGCCACCATGACTAGCGCGTAGAACTGGACCAGACCCCACTGCACCACGCGCACCGGATACGACATCATGCGCGTGAAGATCGCCGGCCCATTCACCAGCAGGCCGTCGATGATCCACTTGTCCCACCAACTCGAAACTGTGCCGGAAAGCCGCGTCAGCCATCCCGCGCCGTTCACACCGCCGTCAATGACCTCGGCGTCGAACTCCCATAGCGCGTTCCCCGCCCCCATCGCGCCCAGGCGCGTTTCAGCCGTGATCGGCTTCCGCCCGGTGAACAGGTAGTCGTAGAGCTCGTCGACCCAATACTTGTTGAGCAGTGTCGCGTACACCGGCGCCGCCGCGACCTGAATCGGCTCGCGGTAGCCCGTGCCCGCATCGCGATACGCGCGCCACGCGAGGCCGAGTCCGGCAAACGCCGCGCCGACCGACAAGAACATCAGCAGGTATTCGCTCGAATCGGTCCTCTCGACTTCCCTTTGCCCGGCCGCGATTTGTCCCGCTTCACCGGTTCGCTCCAGCGCCGGCGCCTCGGCTTCGAACACGGGCCCAAGGAACTTCTCAAACCGATTGCTTCCGCCGAGCGAATGCGGCAAGCCGAGATATCCTGCAAAGATCGCAAAGAACGCCAGCACCACCAGCGGGAACGTCATCGCAGGCGGCGACTCGTGCACGTGCGCCTCGACTTCCGGCTCCACGCGCGACCGGCTGAAGAACGTCAGCCAGATGAGGCGGAACATGTAGAACGACGTCATCAGCGCCGTCGCGAACGCGATGTACCACAGGAAGCGATACGTGCCCTGCTGGCTCGACCACGTCTGCCACAGGATTTCGTCCTTGCTGAAGAAGCCCGCCAGGCCCGGAATGCCCGCGATGGCGAGCGTGCCGATCAGCATCGTCCAATACGTGATGGGGATCTTTTCGCGCAGCGCGCCCATCTTGCGCATGTCCTGCTCGCCCGAGAGCGCGTGGATCACCGAGCCCGCGCCGAGGAACAGCAGTGCCTTGAAGAACGCGTGCGTGAACACGTGGAACACGCCCGCCGCGAAGGCGCCCACGCCGAGCGCCAGGAACATGTACCCGAGCTGCGACACCGTGGAGTACGCGAGCACGCGCTTGATGTCGTTCTGCACCAGCCCGAT
>CAYWSH010000290.1:0-2707 GCA_964460655.1 uncultured Terriglobales bacterium
GGCGCGCGGCGGTGATGTCGGCGGTGGAGGCGCTTTCGCCGAGCATTTGCGCGATCGGGTCGCCGGGAACGATGTGGATGAGGAGGAAGACGACCGAGACCACCAGCCACACGACGGGGACCATATAGGCCAAACGCACGGCGATGTAGCGGAAAACCTTCATCTCGATCGGGTCATTGAGTCATCGGGCCATTGAGTCATTGAACAGCAAAACCTTAAGACGCAGATTACGTGGATTGGAGCGGATCACGCAGACGTGTAGGTCCACGATCTCCTTCTTCAATCACCCGATGACTCAATGGCTCGATGACTCAATCTCCCGTTAATCTTCCGGCCTTCTCCGGTTGAACCGGCGTCCCCAGCGGTTCCACCTTCACCTTAGTGATCCGGTGTCCATCCATCTCGAGCACCTGGAACCGGTGATTGTCGTAGTCAAGCGTGTCCCCGGGGCGCGGGATGCGCTGCATGGTCGCCATCACGAAGCCTGCCAGGGTCTCGAAGCCCTGGTCGCGCGGCAGCGCGAGGATGTTCTGCGTCTCCAGGTCGCGGAGAGTGACGTGGCCATCGAGCAGCAGGGTGCTGCCCAGAGGGGCTGGTGCCGCCGGGGCGACGTCGAATTCGTCTTCCAGTTCGCCGACGATCTGCTCCAGCACATCTTCCACGGTGACGACGCCCGAGGTCGACCCGAATTCGTCGACCACCACGGCGAGATGGCGGCGGCGCGTCTTGAAGTCCTGCAGCAGGTCTTCGAGCGGCTTGGTCTCGGGTACGATCATCACGTTCTTCATCAGTGCGCGGATAGTCAGGGGTGGCCCCGCCCAGCGCTCGGGGCGCGTGATGCGCGCATGCATCCAGCGCGAAAGTTCCTTCGAATACAGCACGCCGATGATGTGCTCCGGGCCGCGCTGCGGGTCGTAGATGGGGATGCGCGAGTGCTGCTCTTCAACGACTCGCGTGACCGCCTGCTCCAGCGGCATGCTGGCGGGCAGGGAGAAGATACGGTGGCGCGGCACCATGATCTCGCGCACGGTCAGGTTGCCGAGATCGAGCGCGCGATGGATCACTTCTTCCTGCGTGCGCGGCAGCAGCCCGACGCGGCGGCTGGCCGTGACGATCATCTTCAGCTCTTCGGGCGAATGTACGCGGCCTTCGCGCACCTGGCGAAGACCAAAGAGCTGCAACACCATGCCCGCCGAACGGCTGAAGACGTAGAGCGCGGGCGAGGCGATCGTCATGAAGACTTCCATCGGGCCGGCCACGGCGAGTGCTACGCCTTCCGCGCGGAAGAGCGCCAGCGACTTCGGCACAAGTTCGCCGAGCGTCACGTGGAAGTAGGTGATCAGCAGGAAGGCCAGCGTCACCGCAACGACGTGCGCGTAGACCTCGTGGCGCGGAAGTCCGCCGAAGAGCGGCTCGACCAGGCGCGCCATCGTGGGCTCGCCGATCCAACCGAGTCCGAGCGAGGCGAGCGTGACGCCGAATTGCACCGCGCTCAGCAGCTGGTCGAGGCGCGAGTGCAGGCGCTGGACGGTGCGGGCGCCCAGGCGTTTTTGCGCGATGAGCTGCTGGATGCGGGTATCGCGCACGCTGACCAGCGCGAACTCCGCGGCCACAAAGAAGGCGTTGGCCGCGACCAGCAGCAGGATGGAAACCAGCCTCAGCAGCGCGAAGCTGACCATGTGGGGTGAAATTCTAGCTGAAAACCCGGTACCAGGCCTGGTCTGGAAACCTTACTTCTTTTTCTTTTCGCCCGCCTCGTCGGAGAGCAGCGGCATGGACGTTCCCACTGTCGGCGCGAGCAAGCCGGTCTTGGCGTACTCCTGTAGCTTGGCGCGCGTATCGGCGATGTCGAGATTGCGCATGGTGAGCTGGCCGATGCGGTCGGCCGGGGTAAAGAACGCCTCGCCCTTCTCCATCGTCAGGCGCTCGGGCTTGTACGTCAGGTTCGGGCTGGCGGTGTCGAGGATGGAGTAGTCGTTGCCGCGGCGCAGTTCGAGCGTGACCTCGCCGGTAATGGCGCGTGCGATCCAGCGCTGCGCTGCTTCGCGCCGCATGAGCGCCTGCGAATCGAACCAGCGGCCTTGGTAGAGCAGGCGACCAAGCTGTCGACCGTCGTCGCGATACTGCGCGATGGTGTCTTCGTTGTGGATGCCGGTCACCAGCCGCTCGTACGCGATGAACAACAGTGCCAGACCCGGTGCTTCGTAGATGCCGCGGCTCTTCGCCTCGATGATCCGGTTCTCGATCTGGTCGGACATGCCGAGTCCGTGCCGCCCGCCGATGCGGTTGGCTTCGAGCAGCATTTCGACGTCATTGGCGAAGGCCTTGCCGTTCAGCGCGGCCGGATGGCCCGCTTCGAACCGCACCGTCACGCTCTCCGGCTGGACGGCGATGTCTTCTTTCCAGAAGGCCACGCCCATGATCGGCTCGACGATCTTGATGCCCTTGTTCAGGAACTCGAGGTCTTTAGCCTCGTGCGTAGCGCCGAGAATGTTGGAATCGGTCGAGTAGGCTTTCTCCGTGCTCATCCGGTAGCCGAAGCCGGCGCGGTTCAGATACTCGGACATCTCCTTCCGGCCGCCCAATTCGTCGATGAAACGCTGGTCAAGCCACGGTTTGTAGATCCGCAGGTTCGGATTCGCCAGCAGGCCATAGCGATAGAAGCGCTCGATGTCGTTGCCCTTGAAGGTGCTGCCGTCGCCCCAGA
>CAYWSH010000291.1:0-2702 GCA_964460655.1 uncultured Terriglobales bacterium
TTCGGTGGCCGTGTCTTCCGGGTTGTAACGGATACTGGCAAAACGCACGCCGTTCTCGTTGGCCACGCGTCCGAGTTCCTCGGGGATGGCCGAATCGCGCACCGGCAAGCGGTCACGCGTGAAGGCGGCTATCTGCTGGCGCGCCTCCGTCAGCTTCTGGTCGATGTTGCGCAGCGGCAGCGACTTCACCTGCTGATCATGCAACTGTTCGCGCACCGCGCTGAACTCGGCGTCACGGTCCTTGCGCGCTCCGCCGAGCGGCGTCAGCAGCACCACGAGGGCGACCAGCGCGATCGCGCCGAACACGCCGAACACCACGGTGAACTGGCGGCGCGCCTCCCGCACCGTCATGGCTGGCCTCCGGACGCGTCCGGCTTCGGCGTTTCCTTCGGCGCCGGCGCCTGCGGCACGTAATACGTCGCTAGCTGGAACTGCATCCCGCCGGCTCCCGGTCCTTCCGGATGCACTTCGGCGCGCAACCCCGGATCGCTGAAACGCGGCGAGTCTTCCATGCGGCGCAAGAGCTGCAAGACTTTGTCGCGCGAGCCGCCTTCGATCGTCATGCGCAGCTCGAGCCGGCTTTCGTTGTCGAAGACAGGCTGCATCTGAATGACGCGCAGCTCCGCCGGCATCATCTTCTCCAGGTCGGCAAATACTTGCGTCCAGGAGAGCGACTTGCGCAGGATCAACTCGTTGATGTACGCCGACTGCTGCGCCACGTCCTTGTTCGGCGGTTGATCGAGGATGGTTTGGGCCGCCGCGGCTTCCTTCTGCAGCAGGGCTATCTGCTCGCGCGTATTCGTGATGTAGGCGTTGTCTTTGCGGCTCTGCCGCCACCCGGCGATCGCCATCCACACCAGGCCACCGGTCACCACGAGCGCGAGCACCAGGTACGTGATCCAGCGCGTGTAGAACTCCCGCGCATTCTCGTAGGGCTGCGAGGCGAGATTGAGGGCTAAGCGCATTTAGTGATTTGTGATTGGGTGATTTGGTGATTGGAAACGCGCGTTTGTACTGCGATTTGAATCTCGCAATCGCCAATTCACCAGATCGCCAAATGGTTTCATCCGAGCAGCGCTCCCGTCACACCCGCCAGGCTCCCGCGTGGCACGCCGCCCACGCTCGCGCTCGACTCCAGCGTGGTGCCGTTCAGCAGGTCGCTGACGCGCGCCTGCAGCGGCGAAGCGAGCGCGCCGCGAAACTCCTCCGCGCCGATCGCCCCGCCCACGCGGATGTGCTCGATGCGCCGGCCGTATTGGTCCTCAAAGAACACCAGCAGCGGATGGATCTCTTCCGCAAGCTGTTGCGGCGACATATTGCCGACTTCCAGCGTGCGCACCAGTCGCAGCTCGTTCTGGTCCAGGATCGCCACCGTCGTTGTAACGGGATCGCCTTTGATGATCAACGTTGGGGACGCACCGTCGATCGCACCCAGCGCGGCCGCGATCGAGGGCAACACGACGCCGGGGTTGAAGCCGGCATCACGGAATGCCCCTTCGTATTCCGCCACGACGTCCTGATGTGCGACCGCCACCACCGCTCGCACGCCCGCGCTCGCCCGGAGCGCCTGGTAGGTAACGGCGGCACGCTCGGAGTCGAACGGGAGCAGTTTCTTCAGCCGGAAGCGCACCAGCGGCAAGGCTTCAGCCGCGCGCTCCGGCAGATTGTCGAAATCCAGGATCATGAGGCGCACGGCAGCGTCCGGCAGGATGGCCGTCACGTCGCGGCTGCGCGCGCCGACCAGCGCGATCGCTTCGCTGATGGCCCGCGCCAGCGTGCCGCGGTCGCCGATGTTCTCCGCCGCCAGTGAGGGTGCGACGACGCCTGCCGCCAGGGAGCGTCCGCCGTAAGATTCCACGCCGTCGCCCGCGCCAGTAGCGCGTGCCGCGACTACGCGGTCGGGCATCACCTCGCAGGCCAACCGTGGGCGCGAATTGTTGGTCACGGACATTGTGTCGCCGGCTAAGGCCGGCTCCTCTTACAAAAGCAAGCTCTTAGCGCAGGCCTGAAGACCTGCTCCACCCACTCCCGCCAACAGCCGATAGCCAACTGCCGACAGCTTGTTCATCGCGATGTCTCGATGAAGGTCACCTTGTTGATCTCGCGCAGCGTCGTCACGCCATCCACGACCTTCTGCAACGCCGCGTCGCGCAGCGGCCGCATGCCTTCTTCGTGCGCTGCTTTGCGGATCTCACTCGAGGGCTTGCGCTCCAGGATCATCTCGCGGATGCGGTCGCTGAACTCCAGCAGCTCGTGGATGGCGGTGCGCCCGTGGAAGCCGGTGCCGTTGCAATCGAAGCAGCCATCGCCCTCGTAGAACGCGACGCTGCGCCAGCGCTGCGGCTCGAGCCCGCTCTGCTCCAGCAGCTCGTCGGAGACCTCGATGCGCTTCTTGCAGCTCGGGCAGATCATGCGCACCAGGCGCTGCGCCAGGATGCAGTTCAGCGCCGAGACGAAGTTGTACGGCTCCACGCCCATGTTGAGGAAGCGGCCCAGCACGTCCACCACGTTGTTGGCGTGCACCGTGGTGAACACCAGGTGGCCGGTGAGCGCCGACTGGATGGCGATCTGTGCCGTCTCGGTGTCGCGGATCTCGCCCACCATGATCTTGTCGGGATCGTGACGCAGGATGGAGCGCAGGCCGCGGGCGAACGTCAGCCCCTTCTTCTCGTTCACCGGGATCTGCGTCACGCCCTTGATCT
>CAYWSH010000292.1:0-2627 GCA_964460655.1 uncultured Terriglobales bacterium
GCTCCAGCACGCCGCGCCGGGTCGCGTCCGACAGCGCGGCGAACGAAGCGTCGAGACGGGTTTCGTGATACTGAACCATATGGTTCAGTATATAGCAGATCGACTTGCGGGGTGCAAGAGGAAACCAGAGCGTTAGCTGCTCTCCGGCGGCTTTAGAGCGGAGCGCTAGGAGAGAAAGCCGACACTTCAAGCATTTTCCTGGTCATCCCGCGACGCACGGAAGTCCGCCTGTCCAAACTGTCAGCCGTGTTCATCGCGCGCTTTGATGTCTGCGTAAGCTTCTGCGATAAGCCGGCCCAGCGCAGCGTCGTTGATCGGTGCTCCTGGTCGCAGTTTTACGTGACGCCCGAACTTGCCGGTGCCCTCCAACAAGCGCGCCGGATCGGGCAGCGCGGCGCCGTACATGAATCCCACGTTCACATGCGCGGTGAAGGCGTTGACGTACGCGAATGGCACATCACCCAGGCACGCGATGGGATGGCCGTCATGCAAGAGCTCGCGGACTTCATCGCCGCACTGACGCATCACTTCGAACCACCGGCGCGCGATGGCCCCTAGTTCACCCCGCTGCTTCATCCAGGCATCGATCGCAGGATCGCGCTCGCGCGTGCCGTTGCAGCGCAGCAATCCTGCTCGCATCGCCGCGCCGGCCGGAGTACGGCGTTCACTTCGCAAAAAGTCGTCGTACGACATGACCCTTCCACATCCACAGCCCGGAGAGGACGAGCACGGGAACGAAGATAAACCGCGTAGGGAAAGCGTAGTTGGGGATCTGATCGAACGGACTGTAGATATAACCGAGTATCGGGATGCTCAGCACGATGTGGATCCAGCGAAAGATCCAACGCGGCATGCCCTGGTTCACCGGTTGCGCGATGACGGATTGGGCCACGATGCCACTCCTTAGGATTTAGGCTGCCAGTTGGGCGCGGCAACGCCGAACAGTTTGGCGTACTCGCCATGCAGGCGCTGCCAGCCACCGACTTTCATTGCGTCGCCGCCGGCGATGCGGCCAAGGGGATGTCCACCGAGAAGGTGATCCAGAACATCGAAGCAGATGTGCCACCCCGCGGCGCCCATCGCAATGAAGCGACGATCGATGTTGGCCCACAGCGTAAGGCGCGTGCCGCCACCGCTGGCTTCCAGTTCCCAACGCGTGTCGGTGTACTCCAGCAAACGGGGAGGATCGGAGCGCGTCACTTGCATTGCGATCGGCGTGGAAGTTCCCATCCAGGTAAGCTTCACGGTCCCGACCGTACCCAGGCTCCCATCGGTCACAAAGGGCGCCCACTCGCGCAACTGCGCCGGGTCGGTGAGCGCCTGCCAGACTTTCTCCGGCGAGTGCCGCAGCTCACGGACAAGGATGAGGGTCCACTTCTCGCCGTCGAGGCGGCGCACTTCTGCCCCGCTGGCCGGGCCTGGTGTGTAATGTGCACGTTCGATCATTGCTTGCTCCTGTTCTTCTTGGTTGGTGTGGAACGGTCCAGGCGATCGAGGTGGCGCTCCAGGGCATCGACGTGGACCGACCAAAAACGGCGGAACTGCGCCAGCCAGGCGTCGAGTTCCTGCAGCGGTTCCGGCCGCAGCCGGTAGAGCCGGCGTTGAGCGGCCACTGTGGATTCGACGAAGCCGGCGTCACGCAGCACGCGCAGGTGCTTGGACACGGTGGGCTGCGACATCCGTAGCTGGCGCTCGATCTCGCCCACTGACCGCTCGGACGAGATCAGCAAACCCAGGATGGCCCGGCGGTTCGGCTCGGCGATGATCGCGAAGACGGACTCCACGTGCTGTATATACTCGTAGTAGTATATACTTGTCAAGGAATATTTAGAACGGTTCTAATACGTTTACCGTCCCTTCACACTCCCGGCATACAATCCGCTCACGTTATCGCCTAAAGGCAGGTTGTGACATCAGCAACGCAGGTCGCGCTGCAGCCGGAGTTCCGTTGTCCCCTGTTTGACGGCCTGGACAAGGCGGCGCTGCGCGAAGTCCTGGGTGCGGCGCGGGTACAGCGCGTGCGGGCCCGCCAGGTCCTGTTCAATGCGGGCGATCCGGCCAGCCAGCTCGCTGTGTTGGTCGCCGGCGCCGGGCAGACCTATGCGCTCACCGACGAAGGCCAGCGCGTCATCATCTTCGGCATCGGGGTGGGCGGCATCGCGGGCGGCTCCGCGCTGATCAAGAACCGGTCGATCTACCTGGTCACCACCGAGATCACGGAAGACGGCGAGGCACTCGTCTGGACGCGGGACACGATCCGCGCTCTGGCGCAGCGTTTCCCGGTCATTATTGATAATGCGCTCTCGGTCGCCGGCGAATTCATCAGGACGCTGCTCGAGCGTCGCATCGCCATGGCGAGCCAGACGGCCGAAGGCCAATTGGCGCAAGTATTGTTGGAGATGAGCGAGAGTGTGGGGCGCAAGCATGCGCGCGGCGTGGAACTGCGGGTGACCAACGAGCACCTGGCCGACATGGCGCACATCAGCCAGTTCACCACGAGCCGCATCCTGAGCGAATGGGCGCGGCGCGGCGCCATCACGCGCAGCCGTGGGCGCGTGGTCGTGCTTTCGAAAGATCTGCCGCCCGACCCCGCTTAGCGGGTGGAGTCCTGCCGGCGCCGGTGGTTG
>CAYWSH010000293.1:0-2577 GCA_964460655.1 uncultured Terriglobales bacterium
GGGTGCTTCGACCATATCAGTCACGACTGGCTGGAACGCAATGTCCCGATGGACAGAGGAATCCTCCGGAAATGGTTGAAGGCTGGCCTGATTTATCAAGGCCAGCTACGGGCGACTGAGGCCGGTACGCCGCAGGGAGGCATCATTTCCCCGACGCTGGCAAACGTAACGCTGAACGGGCTGGAGCGAGAACTGGCGGTGCATCTCGGTGCAAAACTGGGGATCATGAAAGCCAGAAGGCTGAAGGTGAATGTGGTGCGGTACGCGGACGACTTCGTGATAACCGGTGACTCGAAAGAGATACTGGATCAAGAGGTCCGACCTTGGGTGGAGGCATTCCTTGCGGTTCGAGGGTTGCAGTTATCGGAGGAGAAAACGCGGATCACTCACATTGACGACGGCTTCGATTTCCTTGGGTGGAATTTCCGGAAGTACTCGGGAAAGATGCTCATCAAACCGAGCAAAAAGAACGCGAAAGCGTTCTACAGCAAGGTGGCGGAAACGATCAGCAGCAACAAGACGGTGAAGCAGGAGGAGATGATCCGACTGCTCAACCCAATGTTGCGCGGATGGGCGCAGTATCACCATCCGGTTACGGCCAAAAGGGCGTACACCCGCATGGAGCATCTGGTGTTCCGGAGGCTCTGGTGGTGGTCCAAGCGGCGACATCCGCGAAAGAGCAGTAGTTGGGTGCGACAGAAGTACTTCCACTCAATCGACGCTCGACAGTGGGTGTTCGCGGTCCGGACGGTTCGAGACGATGGCAGTTGGGGCCTGATGGAGCTGTACCAACTCAGCGGTACGGCGATCAGGAGACACAAGAAGATCCAAGGCGAATTTAATCCCTTTGATCCGAAGTGGGAGCAATATGGCGAGCAACTGCGGCAGACGCGTCTGTGGGATTCGATGCGCTACCGGAAGCAGTGGGCAAAGCTATACATGTCGCAGAGCGGGTTGTGTGCGCACTGCGGCTGTGCCTTGACGGACGAAACAGGCTGGCACGACCATCATCTGGAATATCGGATGCATGGCGGGTCAGACAAGTTGTCCAACCGGGTCTTGCTTCACCCGCACTGTCACCAGCAGGTACACGTTGGTAAACTTGTAGTAACTAAGCCGGTTCTGTCGTAGACAGAACTTTGTTTGTAGATTTGAGCCGTATGCGGGGAAACTCGCACGTACGGTTCTCGGGGGGCCCGATCTTCGTAAGAAGGTCGGGCTACCCGACAATTCACTCTTGGACTAAGCCGCCGAGGCCCTTCCGACCCCGGAGCGCACGTGCATAAAACCGCACGCCGCAACCCAGCCGAAGCCGCGACGCAGACACCGATCCGATGACCACCGGTTTTCTACAGAAGATTTTTGGCAGCCGCAACCAGCGGCTAGTCAAGCAATATCAAAAGACCGTCGCGGCGATCAATGCGCTCGAACCGCAGATCGAGCAATTGACGGACGATCAACTGCGCGCCAAAACGGGTGAGTTCCGCCAGCGCATCGCGAGCGGCGAGTCGCTCGACAAGCTCCTGCCGGAGGCTTTCGCGGTCTGCCGCGAAGCCAGCAAGCGGGTGCTGAAAATGCGCCACTTCGACGTGCAGCTGATCGGCGGCATGGTGCTGCACTACGGCAAGATCGGCGAAATGCGCACCGGCGAAGGCAAGACGCTCGTCGCCACGCTGCCGGTGTACCTGAATGCGCTGTCGGGCCGCGGCGTGCACGTCGTCACGGTCAACGACTACCTCGCCCAGCGCGACGCCGAATGGATGGCGCGCCTGTACAACTTCCTCGGTCTGTCGGTCGGCATCAACCTGTCGCAGATGGATCACGGTACCAAGCAGCAAGCCTACGCTGCCGACATCACGTACGGCACCAATAACGAATTCGGCTTCGATTACCTGCGCGACAACATGGTCTACGAGACCGACGCGCGCGTGCAGCGAGCCCTGAATTTCGCGGTGGTCGACGAGGTCGACTCGATCCTGATCGACGAAGCGCGTACGCCGCTGATCATCTCCGGCCAGGCTGAAGATCACACCGAGCTGTACGTGCGCATGAATGCGCTGCCGCCGCTGCTCGAACGCCAGATCGGCGAAGAGAAAGCAGACGGCACCGGCGTCGAGAAGCCGGGCGACTACACGCTGGACGAAAAAGGCCGCCAGGTGTTCCTGACGGAGTCGGGTCACGAAAAGGCCGAGCGCCTGCTCGCCGAGTGGGGCCTGATCGGTGACGGCGAAAGCCTGTACGCACCGCAGAACATTACGCTGATGCACCACGTGTACGCCGCGCTGCGCGCACACACGCTGTTCTTCAAGGACCAGCACTACGTCGTGCAGAACGGCGAGGTGGTCATCGTCGACGAATTCACTGGCCGTCTGATGTCGGGCCGCCGCTGGTCGGACGGGTTGCACCAGGCTGTCGAGGCGAAAGAGCACGTCAAGATCCAGAGCGAGAACCAGACGCTCGCATCGATCACGTTCCAGAACTACTTCCGGATGTACGCGAAGCTGGCCGGCATGACCGGCACCGCCGACACCGAAGCGTACGAATTCAACGAGATCTACGGGCTCGAGACGGTCGTGA
>CAYWSH010000294.1:0-2576 GCA_964460655.1 uncultured Terriglobales bacterium
CAGACCAAAGACTATTACGGCACGCTCGGCGTGAAGAAGTCTGCCACGGCGGATGACATTCGCAAGGCGTTCCGCAAGCTCGCACGCAAGTATCATCCCGACGTAAATCCCGGCGACAAGGTGGCGGAGGAGAAGTTCAAGCAGATCTCCGAGGCCAACGACGTCCTCTCCGATCCCAAGAAGCGCAAGATCTACGACCAGCTCGGGTTCTACAGCGACAACATCGATCCCGCGGCGGCGGAAGCCTATGCGCGCGGCGGTGGCGCCGGCGGATTCCCCAGCGGAGCTGGTGGCGCTCGGCAAACGGGCGGCGTCGACTTCAGCGGTTTCGACTTCTCTGATCTGTTCGAAGGCGCTCGCTCCGGTGGCGCAGCGCCAAAATCTTCCGGCGGTGGGTTTCGCGACATCTTCTCCTCGCTGTTCAATCGTGGCGGTGCGGCCGACACGGGACCGCAGCCGGGCTCGGACCTCGAATATCAGGTCAACGTGCCGTTCTGGCAGGCGATCAAGGGCGGCGTCATCCGGCTGAACATCGCGCACACGGAGGTCTGCGCGAACTGCCATGGCAAGGGCTTCATCGAGGCGCCGGGTTCGTGTCCCGAGTGCGGTGGCACCGGGCACGTGACGCAGACGGCGAACCGCATGAAGTTCAACGTTACGTGTCCGCGCTGCGACGGTACGGGCAAGCAGCGCAGCCGTTGCGCCGTGTGTCAGGGCCAGGCGGTGCAGCAGCGCTCGGAGCCCCTCGAGATGCGGCTGAAGCCGGGCACGCGCGAAGGCCAGCGCATCCGGCTCGCCGGCAGAGGCAATGCCGGCACCGGCGGCGGGCCGACGGGCGACCTGTACATCATTGTGCGGGTCGGGGAGCATCCGGTTTTCAGCCGCGAAGGGGACGACATCTTTGTGACGGTGCCGGTTACCGCGATGGAGGCCGCGCTCGGGGCGAAGATCGAGGTCCCGACCATCGATGGCCGCGCGCTGCTGAAAGTCCCGCCGGGCACGCAATCGGGACAGAGGATGCGGCTGCGCGAGAAAGGTGTGGAAGCGGCGAGCGGCTCCGGGACGCGCGGCGACGAGATCGTCGAGATCAAGATCGTGGTGCCGCCTTCACACGACCTGCGCGCGCGCGAACTGTGGCAGGAATTGCAGAAGCTGAGCCCCGAGGACCCAAGGGCAGAGTTGTGGAGCAAGGTTTGATGCCCGATGAGGTGTGACTAGTGGCAACACCGAAGGAAGAGACCGAAGTGCTTCTGAATGCCGTAATGCCTTTTGCCGAGCAGATGCTTCGCAATCACGGGAGTTTTCATCCGTTCGGTGCAGCCATGAAGCCTACGGGTGAAGTCGTACAGGTTGGTGCGACCAGCGGCTCCGAACAGCCGCCGGCCCAAGAGCTCATCGACATTTTGAAAGATGGATTCAGGGCAGGTGCCCGGGCCGGCTCCTATAAGGCTACCGCGTTAGCGTTTGACGTTCGCATTGTTCTACCGGGAGAACGCGACAAGCGCGATGCGGTTCAAGTCAATCTCGATCACATAGAGAAGTATTCAGTCGAGATCTTCTTTCCCTACAGGTCACACGGCAAGGAGGTCGTAATCGAATCGCCATTTGCGCAGCGCGGAGATTCTGCCGTGTTCGGTGACCACAATGGCGAAGCGTAGATCCAAAGGCGCGTACATGATCTCGGCGGTAGCCGAGATGTATGGCATCCATCCGCAGACGTTGCGGCTCTACGAGCGCGAAGGGTTGCTGAAGCCGTCGCGCTCCGAGGGCAACACGCGCTACTACACGGAAGAGGACCTGCAACGGTTGGAATTCATCCTGTCGCTGGCGCGCGAGCTGGGCGTGAATATTTCCGGCATCGCCATCATCCTGCAAATGCGCGAGCGCATGGAGGAGATGCAGCGCCAGATACAGGACTTCATGCAGTTCGTGCAGCAGGAAGTCATGCAACACTCCACTCGGCCGAGCGCCGAACAGGGCGCGCTCGTGCCCGTACGTCGCCAAGTGATCCCCGTAGCGAAGGAAGCGACGCGGGAGCGAAAGAAGTAGGGAAGCCATCGCGATGAAGCTGGTCTACAGCGACGGCTACTTCCTGCCTATCGGCGCGCATGTGTTCCCAGCGCGCAAGTACCGGCTAGTGCGTGAGCGGCTGGGGGAGCAGGGGATCGCGCAGGCGGAGGATTTCGTCGAGCCCCAGCCGGCGAGCGACGACGATGTGCGGCTGGTCCACACCCAGGAATATGTCGCGAAGCTCCTGACCGGCACGCTCTCCATGCGCGAAGAGATGCAGCTGGAGGTGCCGTTCTCCGAGGAGCTGGTGAAGGCGTTCTGGCTGGCGGCGGGCGGCTCGATCAAAGCGGCGGAGCTGGCGTTGCGCGACGGCGTTGCGTTCAACCTTGGCGGCGGATTCCATCATGCATTTCCCGACCACGGCGAGGGCTTTTGCATGATCCACGACGTGGCCATCGCCATCCGGCGACTTAAGCAGGATAAAAAAATCACGCGTGCGATGAAGGTGGATTGCAACGTCCATCAGGGGAACGGTACGGCGGCGAACTTCGGGCTTGCGGCTCATT
>CAYWSH010000295.1:0-2562 GCA_964460655.1 uncultured Terriglobales bacterium
TTTTCCTGCCGCGGAGCGAAGTCATCGTCAAAGTTGCCGCGCTGCAAAAAAGCCTGTCCGATCGAAACACGCCGTTCGACGATGCCACCGCGCGCGAGTTGTTTCTCTTCCTCATCGCGCCGGTGCTGCCCCACATGCGCAGTGAGCGGCTGGTCATCGTTCCTCACGAGGACCTTCAATACGTGCCCTTTCAAGTGTTTCAGAATCCCGCCGATGGACAGTATCTCGGCGAGCGCTTCCAAATAACCTACGCCCCGAGCGCTTCGATTCTGCTCGGCCTGAAACCATCGCCCGGCCTGTCGGGTGGACGACTGCTGGCGCTGGCCGATCCTGGAATCACGGCGGCACCTGCAGAGATTGACGCCATTGCGAAGTTGTTCCCTGGGACGCGGAAAGTCGTAACGGATGTTCTAGCGAGTAAAGCTGAAGTGAAGGCATGGCTGCGCGACTACGACGTGATTCACTTTTCGGTCCACGGGAAATTTGACGCGAGTGAGCCTCTGCTGTCGTACTTGTCGTTCGGGCGCAGCGCCGACGATGACGGGCGACTCACCGCGGCGGAGATGTTCGGATTGCCGCTCGACAAGAGCCGTCTCGTGGTGCTGTCGGCGTGTGAGACGGGTCGAGCCGAAGCGACGCATGCCAACGAGATCCTTGGCATGGTCCGGGCTCTAATCTACGCGGGTGCCGGAACGCTCGTGCTATCGCATTGGAAGGTGGATTCGGACGCCACCGCGCTCTGGATGCAAACGTTCTATGAGGCGGCGCAGTCGCGATCGTTGCCCGAAGCCGCGCGCAAGGCGCTGATCAAGGTGAAAGGCGTACCCGCTTACCGTCACCCATATTATTGGGCCGCTTTCGCCATGGTAGGGCGGTAGCGTTGGCCGACGTGCTGCAAGAGCTCGGCGACCGGGGTAAAGCCCTGGGAACCGCGTGGGCGGGTTACAGCGCTGCGGGAAGCTTCGTGCTCTATCTGACCGGATACCTCGCTCTTAGATTTCATCTCACGATGATTGGAGTCGGCACCGATCTGGCCGTGCTCGACGAGCGTTACTTCTTTACGGGTGCGCGATTTCTGGTCTACCTGGTGGCGTCCGTGCCAAACATCATCCTCCTTGCATTGCCGCTGGTGGCGGCCGGATGGGCGCTACGCCGGATCCTGCCCAAGGCGATCCAAGCTCGTGCTCGCGCCTGGCTCACCGAACCGGGCCGACTTGTCATGTTCGGAATACTGTTTGCGGTGGTCATGATTCAATTCGTGATGCGCCAGTGCTTCATGTTCAGTGACCTGCTACTCCAGCGCCATTTGCCAGACAACCCGGGGTGGCTCGTGTATCTGTTGCGCGACGATCGTTTGATGCCACTTTACTTCAGCGCCCTGGTAGGGGCGTGCGCGGTCCCGATCGCGGTTCTTGCGGCGCTCGGGAACACCGCCGTGCTGGGTGCATCGGCGTTTGCCCGCGCACTTTTGGTCTTTCTCGCCGCCGTGCAGGTCTTGCTGCTACCGATCAACTACGGCGTGCTCATCGTGGACAAGACACTGCCTCGAGTTAGCGCGCTCGGCGACAAGCCGCTTGCTGGCGGCGACGAAGCCTGGCTGGTGTGGGAAGGGAAGGACGGCGTGACGTTTCTCGTTCGAAAGCAAGGAGGAGATCGTCGAGCGCTTCTCACACTGGCGCGTGCGGACTTGAAGCAGACAGAGATTGTCGGCTTCGACCGCATCGTACCGACGCTATTCGGCAACCCGTAGTGCGTGACTTGAGAGGCCAACCATGACGTTCCACGCGGTGGCGAAGCTCGCCATGCGGTCCACGATCGTTGCCGCGTTGCTGATCCACCAGGCGGTGTCTGCGCAGGAGACGCTGCTTCAAAAGCTGCTGCGCGTCTCTGGCCTGACGTCGGCGCCGTCTCAGATGCGCGGCTCGAACGAGGATGTCGAGCCGGGAGATATCTGGGTGGCAGAACTGGCGAGTCACACGACGAGGTCCCTGACCACTGGCGGAGGATACCGTTCGCCGGTCTTCTCTGCCGATGGCGCAATTTACGCGCTTCAGGGCGAGACCATTGTTCGGCTTTCGCTCGCCGGCGGAAATCCTGTCACCGTGCAAAAGGTCGCAGGCGCAGCAAAGCTCGTTGGATTCGCCGGCGCCAATGGCGACGACCTCGTTGTGCTGCTCGTGGCGCCTCGGGCGGGCTCACCGCTTGGCGTCATAACTTTGAAGAGCGGCCAGTTCACGGCGTTGCCCTACCATCCCGAGTCCGAGGAGGAGCGGCGAATGCTCGCGCAAGTTCGCGGGCAGGATCGCGCATACGGCGAGACTACGGTGTACACGAAGGCAGAGACCAAGCGCGGCATGTCGCAGACCATCGAATGGACTGACGTGTACATCAAACGAGCGGGTGCTGCGCCTCAAAACATCAGCAAATGTGACGGCGACAGCTGCGCTCAACCTGCGCTGTCGCCGGACGGTCGTCACGTCGCGTTTATCAAGACGCAAGCTTGATGAGGGTGGATAGGAGGAACGCAGGTCCTGCTGCGCTTCACCCACATCAATGCCACGC
>CAYWSH010000296.1:0-2435 GCA_964460655.1 uncultured Terriglobales bacterium
ATAACTCCCCGCAAGGCCCAATGCCCAAGGAAGTATGGGTGGTTGCGGCGGCCGGCGGTGTGCCGCATAAGGTCGGCGCGGGACACTCTCCTAGCTTCTCGCCCGATGGCAGCCGGTTGCTGTTTGTCGACAAGAAGAGAATTCTGACCGTGGCCGCGAGCGGCGATGGCGACGCGCAGCCATTGCTCATCGATCAGGGAACAGTGGACTCGCTGACCTGGGCGCCGGACGGCAAGCGCCTGGCGTTCGTGAGCCATCGAGGCAGCCACTCGCTGATCGGTGTCTACGATTTCGTTGACCAAACCATCGTCTGGCTGAGTCCGAGTCTTGACTACGACAGCTCGCCCGCGTTTTCACCGGACGGCGCGCGGATCGCCTTCATTCATGTGCTTGCTGAGAAAACTCCCCCCGATTTTTTTCCCCGGCGCAGCGGACGGCCGTGGTCGATCTGGACGGCGGACGTGAAAACCGGCCAGGGGCGACGTGTCTGGATTGCCGACGCGGGACCCGGAAGTGTATTCCGTCCGACGATCTCGGCGAATAACGACACTCCCTCGGCGACGAACCTGTTCTGGACCAACCATGATGATCTCGTGTTCCCCTGGGAGAAAAGCGGCTGGCTGCATCTATATGCCGTCCCCGTGCGGGGCGGGGCGGCCCGCGCACTCACGGTGGGAAAGTTCGAGGTCACACACGTCGTCTTCAGCCAGGACCGCAAGCGCCTGGTCTATTCGTCCACTCAGGATGACACTGACAGGTTGCATATCTGGACGGTCGACGTCGAGCACGGTTCGGCGGTGCGCACCGCCCAGAGCCACGCCATCGAAGACTATCCGCAGATCGGCGCCGACGGCGCTCTTTTCGCATTGCAGAGCGACGGCAACCAACCGCTGCAGCCGGTCGCGTTGAGTGCGGCTGGGCAATGGCGGCGGCTCGCTCCGGAAGCCATCCCGTCCTCCTTCCCGAGTTCCAAGCTCGTCATGCCCCAGGCCGTGACCTTTACGGCGAAGGATGGCCAGGAAACGCACGCGCAACTGTTCCTGCCACGCGAAACCACCTCCAAGCCGCACCCGGCGATTCTGTTCTTCCACGGGGGCCCTCAAAGACAGATGCTGCTGGGGTTCGATCCCAAGCGTTCGTATAGCTGGATATACGCATTCAATCAGTACCTCGTCGCCGAGGGCTACATCGTGCTGTCAGTCAACTATCGCGGCGGTACCGGCTATGGCCTTGACTACAGAGAGGCCGACAACCTCGGCCCCGGCGGCGGCAGCGAGCTCAATGACCTGCTCGGCGCCATCACCTATCTGCGAGGCCGACAGGACGTCGACTCCCATAGATTGGGCATCTGGGGGGGAAGCTATGGGGGATTCATGACGGCCCTCGGTCTCGCGCGCGCCTCAGACGCACTCGCGGCCGGTGTCGATTATTCGGGCATACATGACTGGTCAACGTACCTGTCTTCTCTGGGCGAGCCAATCGATGGAGGCGATGCGAACCGCCGGGCGACGGAATCCTCCCCGATCGCGACCATCGACCAGTGGCACTCACCCGTGCTGCTTGTGCAGGCGGACGACGACCGACTTGTACCCTCCCAGCAGGCAGCCGAACTCATCGAAGGCTTGAGGTCGCACAACATCGACCATGACGTCATCATGATTCCGAGCGAGATTCATGATATGGCACGCTACTCATCGTGGATGCTGTTGTTCAATGCTGCGGACGTGTACTTCGATCGGCAACTCAACAAGCGGAGCGCGCCCTCTCCGCAAGCAGGTCCTTCACTACGGTTTTGATCGACGGTGCGGACAGCTGGCTATATCAAGAGGAGGAGAGAAAATGATTAAGACCATGATCTTATCCATGTGCCTCGCCGCTTCCTCGCTTTCGCTTAATGCACGTGCCCAGGATGAGCGCGCGTACAGCTACGGTCCGGTCACTGAGGTGGACTACCTGCACGTTCAGTACGGGCACTTTGATGAATACATGGCATGGGTGACTTCGACATGGGTGCCGACCATGGAAGCCGAGAAAAAAGCCGGCCTGATCATCGGTTACAAGGTCTTCCAGGCCTCTCCAAAATCACCGGATCAGCCCAATGTGTATCTCGAGATTACTTATAAGAACATGGCGGCTTATGCCGGGGACATCGGTGATCAGGCGGACGCGTTTGAAGCAGTGACCGAAAAAGTAATCTGTAACAGCGAGTGTCAGAACCAGGCCAGAGTGCACCGGAATGAGATCAGAACAGTTCTGGGCACTGAAGTGACTCGTGAAATTATTTTCAAGTGACATACATTCCAGGAGCTGCCATGAGCAAGACCGCAATTACCTCGCCTGAACTCGCGCCGCCGGTCGGCCCGTTTTCCCAGGCGGTCGCAATCGATGGTTTCCTCTTCTTCAGCGGACAGGTCGCCCAGGACCCGGCCACTGGC
>CAYWSH010000297.1:0-2341 GCA_964460655.1 uncultured Terriglobales bacterium
GCGATGTCGATCATCATGCCGCCGGAATCCACGCGCTTGCAGCTCACTTCCTCTTCCAGCGGGTTGAACAGCTTGTGGACTTGCACCGAAAGCGTGCGCGCCTTCGATTGGCGCTCGCGGTCGCGGATCGCCTTCTCGCGCAGCTTGCTCAGGTATTCGCCACCCACGGCCTGTGGCACCACGACGTCCGCCACTTTCGCGGCGCCATCTTTCACGAAGAGTTTCAGGTGCATCTCGGCTTTGCCACGCAGCCGCGATACCGTGTCGGTGAACTGTTTGCGGTTCGCCCGCACCGCGCGCCGCAGCGCTTCATCACCGTCAAACACGGTGCCGAAGCGGAACGGCAACACCGTCGTCGACCGGAAGCATTCGCTGACCACGCGCGCATGGTCCAGGATGGCTTTCTGGTCCAGTTGTGCGGAGATCACATATTCGCTGACCATCACCAGGAACTCGCCGCTCGGATAACCGAGCACCGCGCTTCCGCCGATGCCCCGCATGCCTTCGATTGTTTGTGGACGGCGCGAACGCGCCAGTTGAGGAAATGCCTTGGATTCCGTGATGCAGTATGCGTACCACGCCATGTCCGTGATCTCCCGAGGCAGGCGCGTTGCTGCGCCCGTGTGAAGAGCAAATGGGCCGTTTAGTTTCGGACGTTAGGGCATGAGCTCGGTAGATGAGCCCAGGTACTGCGATGGCAGGTGGACCAGCAGGCTCCACCCACTGAAGTTGATAGTAGCGCCAAACCGCGTCATTAGCAACTCTTTCAGTGCACGCCGCTTCGGTAGGTGCGCAATTGGCCGACCGGCGCAGCTTTCGTGCTCCCTCCACACTCGTGCGTCACGCTGCGTGATTACTCATTCGCACCCGCCCGTAGCGGTAACTCCTCCCTCCGACCTGCTACCAGCGCCTGCTGCGCTCCCTTGAAATCCCCGCCAACTCGCACCTGCTTCTGTCCCTTTATCGGTGGCGTGCTCTATCTCGGTAACTTACCCCTGGCCCGCCCTTCGCGCTTCCTGAGGCGCCCTCGGTTTTGAGCTAAGTAAACAGTGGCACCCAGGTCTTTTGTGCCCACCGAATCCCCCAGAAGACGTACATCCACGGGGTCTATTTTGTGCTCCTCCATCTGCATCTTATGGGTATGCAGCGCCGCACTTGGGCTGCCCGTGAATCATCGGCTTCCTCTTAAGCCGCATGGCAACGGGCGTGCACTCATGTGCGGCGCGAGCCGTTCGTCTGCCGGCTCGATCGATGGCGTCACATTCGTCCATACCGGAGCATCCGCCGGAGCGCTTCGTCGTCGAGGTGTATTCCGAGCTCGACCGCCAGCTCGTCCAGGAGCGGTGGCACGACGTTAACGTCATCCTGCGTCTCAGCATGCTCAGCGGACTTGAGCTGCACCCGGATTCCACCTTCAACCTGCTCTGTGACCTCGCTTGCGAGGTCGCGTCGTGCGACGGCATGCTCGTCTTTTTCGACGGCGAAGATGGCGCCGCGCCGCGCCTCCGCGTCGCCCGCAACTTCGAGAACGTCCCGCAGGACGCACTCGCCCACGGCAACATCCTCAATCTCTGGGCCACGCGCACCGGCCGTCCGCTGCTCATCACCCCAGGCCGCCATGAGCCGGCCGACCAGCTCCTCGACTCCCTCGCCGCTGCCTCCGCCCTGGTCGTGCCCTTGTTCGCGCGCAATCGCGTGGTCGGCAGCTTGCAGCTCTTCCGCCGCCACACTGCGCCGTTCCTTCCCGCGGACGCGCAGCTCCTCTGGATCCTCACTCTCGTCGCCGAGAATCTGGTCACGCGCGAGTTCTCCAACGACGGCCTCATCCGCTTCGCCTTCACCGACTACCTCACCGGCCTGAAGACGCGCGGCTACTTCGAGCAGCAGCTCGACCTCGAGATCAAGCGCTCCGAGCGCCGCCGCGAGCCGCTCTCCCTCCTGATGATCGACATCGATTTCTTCAAGCCGCTGAACGATCGCTACGGCCACCACGTCGGCGACCAGATCCTGCGCGACGTCGCCGCCCTCCTCATGAAGGACATGCGCGAAGTCGACACCGTCGCCCGCTATGGCGGCGAGGAGTTCGTCATCATCCTGCCCGAGACCGGTGGCTCCGGAGCCCAACTGGTCGCTAACCGCCTGCGCGGTACCGTCGAGCAGGCGCGCTTCTTCGCCGGCACGCCTGACACCATCGAACGCGTTACCATCAGCATCGGCATCGCGGTCTTTGGCGCCGACGTCCAGCTCAAGCGCAACCTGATCGAATCCGCCGATGCCGCGCTCTACGCCGCCAAGCACAACGGACGCAATCGCGTCCTGCTCTTCTCCGAACTCGCCCGCC
>CAYWSH010000298.1:0-2290 GCA_964460655.1 uncultured Terriglobales bacterium
GCTGCAGATGCGCGGCGAGATGATGAAGGCGATGGGCGACATCATGATGAAGTACTCTCATGCCGCGCTCACTCTGGGCACGCGAGGGGGAACGAAGGCAATCCCCGCTCAGGAACACGATGAAAGGTGCAACTCGCCTGAAGCTTGCTGCGCTACGCTTTATCCAAAATGCGCGGCGTGGGACGCGATCCATTCTCAGAAGAACGGCCAAGAGCCGCCAAAGTAGAGACATTTCCACTCGTGATGCCCCACCAGAATCGCTGGCGAGGGGTCATCTACCGAGTGGCAACGCCAAATACCTTAGGGCCAGGGCTGCGAAGCTGCCGGCGGGAAGGAACGTATTGACGGCGCCGAGCAAAACGATCAGCACTGCCGGGACCACAACCGCCGCAAGCGGCTTCCAGACGGGCGGCTGGGTACGCTGCACCGACGTCGATTGCTGCCGCTGGTTCGGAACAATTACGCTTGCCACGTGACAAGCATATCGCAGTCCCAGGAGTGAGCTCGACGACCCGCGAGCGCAGATCGTCGAGGCGGACGTCTACGACGGAACGAGGCAAGTGCAGCGACTCGAGGAACCGTTCAACACGAGATCACATGCACGCGCCGCCGATTGACGATCACTAGAATTTATTCTAATAATGCCCGATGGACCCGAGCGCCAGGGGCGCGGCCCGGCCCTTCGAGATTGTGACCGCGAAGCAGGTGAAGGCCTACTTCCATCCCGTCCGGATGAAGATCCTGAATTTTCTGACGCGTGAGCGCCTGACGATCTCGCAGGCGGCCAAGCGGCTCAAGGTGCATCCCGCCAACATCACGCATCACTTCCGCATCTTGCGCGGCGCCGGCCTGATCCGACTCGTCGAAGCCCGGGACACCGGGCGGGTCGTCGAGAAGTACTACCAGGCGGTCGCCATGGTGTTCGATGTGCGACCGCCGGCCGGCACCGTGAAGAGCGTGAATCAGAAGGGCCTCTCCTTGCTCAGGGACGACCTCGCGGCCAATATCGCGCATCTGAAGGCCGATGATTCCGACGAGATCGTCGGGCTTATCGAGCGAGCACAAATCGACGCCAGGACGCTTGCATCGTTTGCCAAACGCCTGGGGGATTTGATCGAAGAATTCGAAATCAGTTCGTGCGAGGGCGGCACGATGTATGCCCTCAACGTCAGCCTCTATCCTCACCACGTCGACGACGGAACGGCGGTCTAGGGAAATCGGATCACCATATCCGCCAGCGGAATCTCCAGTCGGCGGACGGCGGCGTGCCTTGCAAAGGCAGGCGAGCTCGGCGGCTACACGCCACGCCGCGAATACAATCTGATCCGAGGAGCGATCGAGCTGCGCATACGGCGATTGACTCGGTAGATCATGTCCAGCGACGACGAACAACCGCAGAAGCGCGCCCGACTCGGGCCGAATGCCGGCGGAACCGCGCCATGACCGACGCCACCTACTACCTTCTCGCATCGCTTCTGGTGGCGGTTCTCGCGTGGCAATTCGCAACCGGCACTGCTGGCGCCATGCGGTGGTGGCGTCCGCGCATCACACGAAAGGACGCCGGCCTTTTAGGCATGTCTCCGCGCTCACCGAATTGTCAATGCCGACCAACATCGTGACGAGCCAAGATCGGGCAGGTATTTTTTCAGCCGTTCAGCACAAGCGCTTTCGCCGGCTGTGGACGGCGTCGATTCTGTCCTGCGTCGGCTATATGACCGCGCTCACGGCGTGCGGCTGGGTGGCGTTCGACCTGCACCACCACTCGAGCACCGTCGGCCTCGTGGTCTTCGCTTCCTTTCTGCCGTCGCTCATCATCACGCCCTTCGCCGGTGTCTTCGCCGACCGCTACGACCGGCGGACGATGTTGCTCGCCATGAACGCGATCGGCCTGCTTTCGACCCTGGGGCTCGCCTGGCTCGCATGGACCGGAGAGCAGAGCGCCTGGCCGCTCGCCGCGGTCTCGTTCGTCCTGGGCGCGGCCCGCTCGTCGAGCACGCCGATGGAGCAGGCGATGCTCGGCAGCCTCGTCCCGGGGCGCGATCTGCTCAACGCCGTCTCCCTTCTCCAGGCGAACCTGAACGGGGCACGGCTGCTGGGGCCACTGCTGGCCGCGCCGTTGCTCCACGTCGGTGGTGGCGCCGGCGCCTTCCTTGTCGCGGCCGCGCTCTTCGGCCTGGCGTTCTGGGCGATCTGGGTGTTAGGCGAGGTACCGCATCCGCGCAGCGGCGGGGATCACAACCCGCTTGCGCAGTTCGCACAGGGCGTCCGTTACGTCTTCCACGTCCCCGCC
>CAYWSH010000299.1:0-1067 GCA_964460655.1 uncultured Terriglobales bacterium
CGCATGCTCGGCGCCGGCGGATAGATGTACTCCTTCTGCGCGATGTATTCCTTCAGGATGTCGTTCTGGATGGTGCCCGAGATCTTCTTCCAGTCCGCGCCTTGTTTCTCCGCGACCACGAGATACATCGCCCAGAGTACCGACGCGGGCGAGTTGATCGTCATCGACGTCGTCGTGCTTTCCAACGGGATGCCGTCGAAGAGGATCTCCATGTCTTCGAGCGAATCGATGGCGACGCCGCACTTGCCGACCTCGCCTTCGCTCGCCGGATGGTCGCTGTCGTAACCCATCAACGTCGGCAGATCGAAGGCGACACTCAGGCCACCACTGCCATGCTCGAGCAGGTACCGGTAGCGCTGGTTCGTCTCCTCCGGTGACGCGAAGCCGGAGAATTGGCGCATGGTCCACAGCTTGCCGCGATATCCCGAGGCGTGAATGCCGCGCGTGTACGGCGCCTGGCCGGGATAGCCGAGATACTTCTCGTAGCTCCAATCGTCGGGCAGGTCCGCCTGCGTGTAGAGCCGCCGGATCGGCACATTGCTGATCGTCGAGAATCGCGCGTTGCCGTGCTCGTCCTGATTGACGCCGCTCGCCGCGCCGATCGGCCGCTCCGGGCCTTTTTCCAGCGCGGGCGCGAGCGTCTTCTCCGCCCACGCGCGCTCCGAGTCGGCAGGATGGCGGCCTTCGAACACGTCGCTGATCGGGCTTTCGGCGATGCCTTTGTTCTTCTTCTCAGCCATGCCTGTGCTCATGATAGAAGATGCACTAGACTTAGGCCATACATGCCTGCACCCATCATTGATCTGCGCAGTGACACCGTCACGCGGCCGACGACCGAGATGCGCCGCGCCATGTTCGAAGCCGAAGTCGGCGACGATGTCTACGGCGAAGATCCGACCATCAATCGCCTCGAGCAGCGCGCCGCCGAGGTCTTTGGCCGCGAAGCCGCGATCTTCGTGCCGACCGGCACGATGGGGAACTCCATCGCCATCAAGATCCATACCAAGCCGGGCCAGGAAGTGATCTGTGAAGAACGCTCGCACGTCTTCAACTACGAGATGGCGATG
>CAYWSH010000299.1:1167-2284 GCA_964460655.1 uncultured Terriglobales bacterium
GTAGCCGAGATCACGAAGAAGTTCGATTCGGTGATGTTCTGCTTGTCCAAAGGACTCGGTTCACCGGTCGGCTCACTGCTCGTGGGCAGCCGCAAGTTCATCGACGAAGCGCGCGCGGTGCGCAAATCGCTCGGTGGCGGCATGCGGCAAGCAGGAGTCCTGGCTGCGGCCGGCCTCATCTCGCTTGAGAAGATGACACAGCGGCTGCAGATCGATCACGACAACGCTCGTTTCCTTGCGCAAGGCCTCGCCGAGATCAGCGGCATCAAGCTCGACGCGAGCAAGGTGGTCACCAACATCCTGGTCTGCGACATCAGCGGCACGGGCATCACCGGCGCCGACTTCTCACGACAGCTCGCCGAGCGCGGTGTGCTGGCGAACCCAGTGAACCCGGAGACCATGCGCTTCGTGACGCATTACGACGTGGACCGCGCCGGCTGCGAGCGCGCGCTCACTGCGGTGCGCGAGGTCACGCGCCAGCCCGTGCCCAGCGCGGCACGCGCCTGATGCGGCGCAAGCTCTCTCGTCTGCTCCTGATTTTTTGTCTCATCGGCGTCGTGGTGTGGTTTGCGGGCGCGGGGAGGTTCCTCGTCGTTAGCGAGCCCGACACCGCCGACGCGATGCTGGTGCTCGAAGGCGAGAACGATGTCCGTTTGCAGCGCGGCCTCGAACTGCTACGCCAGGGCCGAGCGCCCATTCTGATCATTGACGCCATCGCCGACGAGCGCGTCTTTGGTCTCACCAAGCCGGAGATCGCTACCGCTTACATAAAGAAGCTGCCACCGGTCGAGTCCAACCACATCCGTATCTGTTCCATCCTCGCGCAGTCGACACAACAGGAAGCGCGCGCTGCCGAGCCGTGTTTGCACGCCGCGGGCGCGCATAAGGTCCTACTCGTCACCTCTGATTACCACACCCGTCGCGCCCGCCTGATCTTCCGCCATGAGCTGCCGAAGTACGAGGTCCACGTCGTCTCCGCGCGGGACTTCAAGGTATTCGGGCAGAATTGGTGGACGAACCGAGAGTGGGCCAAGACGATCGTCAGCGAGACCGCGCGACTCGTTTGGTTTCACCTGATCGATCGCTGGCGCTGACCTGCCGGGGCCGGACGCCCCAC
>CAYWSH010000300.1:0-2249 GCA_964460655.1 uncultured Terriglobales bacterium
TCGACCGCCGAAGGCTCGGTGCTGATCGAGATCGGCAACACGCGCGTCATCTGTACCGCGTCGATCGAAGAGACCGTGCCGCAGTTCCTGCGCAACACCGGCAAAGGTTGGATCACGTGCGAGTACGGCATGCTGCCGCGTTCCACCTTGACGCGTAGCGCGCGGGAGAGCACACGAGGACGCCCCGGCGGCCGGACCTTCGAGATCCAGCGCCTGATCGGTCGTTCGCTGCGCGCCGTCGTCGACCTGAATCAACTCGGCGAACGCACGATCTTTCTTGACTGCGACGTGATCCAGGCCGACGGCGGCACGCGGACTGCCTCGATCACTGGGGCGTTCATCGCGCTCGGGCTGGCGATGCAGAAACTGGTGGAAGCCGGCACGCTGAGCGCGGCGCCTATCCGCGATTTCGTCGCCGCCACGAGCGTCGGCATCGTGGATGGCGAGATCATGCTCGACCTCGCGTATGAAGAAGACTCGCGCGCCGAGGTCGACATGAACGTAGTCGCCACGGGCGCCCGCAAGCTCGTCGAGGTACAGGCGACGGCCGAGCAACGGCCATTCGACGACGCGCAACTCGCGAAGATGCTCGACCTGGCCCGCAAAGGCATCGACCAGCTCGTCACGCGCCAGCAGGCGATGCTGAGCGGGTTGCTGCTGCGCCAATAACGGCGGCTTGCAAGCCGTGCTAACCTTATCCGTGGAAACGTCCTCCATCGTCATCCTCGACTTCGGCTCGCAGTTCACCCAACTGATCGCGCGCCGCATCCGCGAGCTGAATGTCTTTTCCATCGTCCTTCCCTGCACTGCTCCCCTCGATGAGGTCCGCAGTCTCAAACCGCGCGGCATCATCCTGAGCGGCGGACCATGCTCCGTCTACGACGATGACGCGCCGCCGGCCGACAAGCGCGTACTCGAGCTCGGCCTGCCCGTGCTCGGCATCTGCTACGGGCTGCACTACATCGCGCACGAGCTCGGCGGCGACGTGAAACCCGGCAAAGCGCGCGAGTACGGACACGCCGACATCGCCATCGAAAAACAGTCGCGGATCTTCGCGGGCCTGCCGGCGACGATGAAAGTCTGGATGTCGCACGGCGACGAAGCGCGCACCCTGCCGCCGGGGTTCGAGCCGGTGGCCCATTCATCGAATGCGCTCGCCGCAATGCACAACGAGCAGCGCGGCATTTGGGCAGTGCAATTCCATCCCGAGGTCCATCACACGCCGCTGGGGCCGCAGTTGCTGCGAAATTTCGTGCTCGATATCTGCGCCGCTCCGCCGGATTGGACGCCGCAGCGCTTCATCGATGCGACGGTCGCGCAGGTGGGTGCGCAAGTCGGTGACGGACACGCCATCTGTGCGCTCAGCGGCGGCGTGGATTCTTCCGTCGCCGCCGTACTCGTGCACCAAGCCATCGGCGACCGGCTGACCTGCGTCTTCGTGAATAACGGCGTACTGCGCAAAGACGAGTTCACCAAAGTGCAGAAGAACCTGCGCGACCGCCTGGGACTGAATCTGGTCGCAGTCGATGCCAGCGAGCGTTTTCTCGGCAAGCTGGCGGGCGTGACCGAGCCGGAGAAGAAGCGCAAGATCATCGGCGCGGAGTTCATCGCGGTTTTCGACGAAGAAGCCGCAAAGATCGTGGCCGCGCACAAGAGCGGCGCCGAGTTCCTGGTGCAAGGTACGCTGTATCCGGACGTGATCGAATCGCGCTCGGTGCGCGGGCCGTCGCAGACCATCAAGTCACATCACAACGTCGGCGGCCTGCCCAAGGACATGAAGCTCAAACTCATCGAGCCGCTGAAGGACCTGTTCAAAGACGAGGTCCGGCGCGTGGGCCGCGACCTCGGCATGCCGGAAGAGATCCTGCAACGCCAGCCGTTTCCCGGCCCGGGACTCGCCGTGCGCATCCTCGGCGAGGTCACGGCCGAGCGCATACGGCTCGTGCAGGAAGCCGACGACATCGTCGTCAACGAGATCAAAGCGGCCGGGCTTTACACGAAGATATGGCAATCGTTCGCGGTGCTGCTGCCGGTGATGAGCGTGGGCGTGATGGGCGACATGCGCACCTACGCCTACACCTGCGCCATCCGCGCCGTGCACTCGGAGGACGGCATGACGGCCGACGTGGTCGAGCTGCCGTGGGACTTGCTGAAGCGCATCTCCACACGCATCGTGAACGAAGTGCGCGGCATCAACCGCGTGGTGTACGACACAACTTCAAAACCGCCGGGCACGATCGAGTGGGAAT
>CAYWSH010000301.1:0-2203 GCA_964460655.1 uncultured Terriglobales bacterium
TCAGGATGACGTTTGTTATATTGAAAACACCCCATGCGCCAGCTCTACGAAAAGTGGATGTACGACTGGGAGACCCGTCTGACCACGCGCGACTCCAATCGCGTGGTCCGCGAATTTGACTGGGGATTGGACTGGGCGCGGCGCTGGCCGCTCGTGAACGGCAACTTTCCGGCGTCGCTTGCCGGCGCTGAGGATTTCCTGCACCAGTTGAACGACGAGATCGTCGCTCACTCCGACGAGTTCTTCAGCTATCGCACACCCGCGGATTTCCGCCTGGAAAAGCGCAAGGTCGAGCGCTTCGCCACCGGCAGCGATAAGCACATCCAGAATCGCAACGTCCCCGATGAGATCGGCACCTTCCTGCGCTTCTCCTCGGCGGTCGCCACGCCGTATCCGGAGAACAACCTGGTGAATGCGCGCTGGTTCCCGACACGGGGGCGGCGCGCCGTCATCATCATGCCGCAGTGGAATTCGGACGCGCTCTCGCACAACGCGCTGGCGCGCGGCCTGAACTGGATGGGCGTGGCGGCGCTGCGGTTGAGCAAGCCGTACCACGACATCCGCATGCCGAAAGAGCTGGAGCGCGCGGATTACGCGGTCTCAGCGAACATCGGCCGCACCATCGATGCCACGCGGCAGGCCGTGGTCGACGTGCGCTCCTGCGTCGACTGGCTGAACCAGCAGGGCTACACCCGCATCGGCATTTTGGGAACGAGTCTTGGTTCGTGCTACGCCTTCCTGGCGAGCGCCCATGATCCGCGCATCGCCGTGAACGCGTTCAATCACGCTTCGACTTATTTTGCTGACGTCGTGTGGACCGGCCAATCCACGCGGCATATCAAAGCGGGCATTGAGCCGGTGCTCGACCAGGACCGCCTGCGGCAGGCGTGGCTGGCCATCAGCCCGGCGGCGTACTTCGAGAAGTTCGCGCGCTGGCCCAAGCAGACGCTGCTCATCTATGCGAAGTACGACCTGACGTTCCTGCCGGAGTTCTCGCGGCAGATCGTGGGCCAGTTCGCCGCGCACGGACTGCGGCACCGCGCCATCGAGCTACCGTGTGGCCACTACACACTGGGCGAGACGCCGTATAAATTCATCGACGGCTACCAGCTGGTGCGATTCCTCGGCACCACCCTCTAGGCGACAGCAAGCGCCGATTTCCGCCTTGTTCCATTTTCGGAACAAAAACCACTTTGGTGCTAGAGCAGTGGGAATCCGTTGTTCTATTGGCGCATGCTTGGTTGGGGCAGCTCGGAAGAAGACCTCTCGCTGCGTGCGCGCATGCTTGCGATTGCGGCCACCGTTTTTTGCCTGTGCCCGCCGATCGGCACGATCGATGCGGCGATCAACGCCGCCAGCCCGGCACGGGCTCTGATCAGCCAGCACATCGCTCTGTTTGAGATGGTGTGTGTGTTGGCCGCGATTTTGGCGGTGTACCTCGATCGCTGGCTGTACCAAAGCGGCTGGGTGCTCGGGCCGGTGGCAGGCGCGGCCAGCCTAGGCACGTTCCTTGCGGAGATGGGCGCGGCCGTTGGTGGATACGTCATCTACCTCCAGCGGGCGACCTAGACTACTTGTTCTTCCACACCGGCTTGCGCTTCTCCAGCACGGCGCGCAGGCCTTCCTGCACGTCCTCAAGGTCCATCAGCTGGTTGAGGTAGATGTCGTGTGATTTCTTCATCGCATCCTCGATCGGCAGGCCCATGGAACTCGAGATGACCCGTTTGGTCATCTCCAGCACCGCGCCGCTGAATTGCGCGATGCGCTCTTGGATCTCCGTCACCGTCTTTTGCAGTTCCGCTTCCGGCACCACGCGATTCACAAAGCCCAGGTGGAGCGCTTCTTCGGCCGATAGCGCGCGGCCCGTGAGGATGAGCTCGTAAGTCTTCTTCGGTCCGATGAGCTGCGGCAGCATGACGGCGGCGAACGGCGGGAAGACTCCCATCTGCACCTCAGGCTGCGCGAAGCGGGCGTTCGGCGTGGCGATGATGATGTCGCCGAAAGCCACGAGCTCCGAGCCGGCGCCGATCGCTGGGCCGTTCACCACCACGATGAGCGGCTTGGCCACCTCGCCGAGCGCGGTGAAGACGCGGTTGAACGCGTCGAGCGTCTGGAAGACGCGGTCGTGCCGCGAATCCTCCAGCGAAATGCCGTAGCTGAACGCCTTCTGCGAGGAATCGAGGAAGATGGCCTTCACGTCGCC
>CAYWSH010000302.1:0-2180 GCA_964460655.1 uncultured Terriglobales bacterium
GCCGACCATCTTCGACCACGTCAAGCCGAACATGCGCATCGCGCAGGAAGAGATCTTCGGGCCGGTGCTCTCCATCATCCGCGCGCAAGACTTCGAGGAAGCGCTGGAGATCGCCAACGGCGTCGAGTTTGGGCTGAGCTCGTCGATCTACACGCAGGACGTGTCGCGCGTCTTCGAATTCGTGGACCGCATCGAGACGGGCATCACGCACGTGAACTCACCGACCACCGGCGGCGAGGCGCACATCCCATTCGGCGGCATGAAGGGGACCGGCGTCGGCCTGCGCGAGCAAGGCACGGTCGCCGTGGATTTCTTCACTGAACTGAAGGCGGTCTACTTCGACTACACCGGCAAGAAGCGCGAGAGCACCATCTACTGAGCCACAGCCGCGTCATGCCCCGCCGTCGCTTCTTCGCGAGCATTGCGTTCGTCGGCAGCACGATACTCACCGCGTTCGCCGGTGACGCGCCGCCCGCGGAACTCGTCCGCCAATGGCTCACGGAGCGCGACCACGCCAAGATCCCGTGGCGCGTCGTTGTCGGCGACCCCTACCTGACGCTGGAGCAACGCGACGTCATCGAAGTGCACGCCCGCGTCGAGGTGAACGAAGATCGTAAAGACGCCCGCCGGCACGATCTCCACTTCATGACCGCGTTTGGCGACGGCAAGCAGTGGTTCCCGGAAGTCCATCACCTGGAATCGTCATACCTGCCGGAGAACGGTCCAGCAGCAGACATCAGCTTCGACGCCTCGGCCTACGTAAAGCCTGGCCGGTACCGGATCGCATTGGTCCTGTACGACTCGGCGCTCGATCAGCACAACGTCATGCATCGCTGGGTCACAGTGAAGCCGCTCCGGCACGATCCGTTGCCGAATGCGCTCGACCCGTTGCCGCTTGTCGAATTCCGCGAGAAGGACCGAGTTCCCACCGTCGGCGCGGCGCGGCTGCTGCTGCCGCTCGACGTGCATCGCCCGGTCAACATCGACGTGATCGTGAACTTTACGCCGTCGCCGCAGTTCGGCGGCGACATGGAGCTCTACCGCCAGCATCAGGACGATGGCCTGCAGCTCGCGTATGTGCTTTCGCAGATGCAGATCGCGAAGGGATGCATGTGGCTGACCGGCATCGATGTCGCTGGTATGCGCGTACTGTTCGAACGACTCGATGCCGCCAGTGTGGATTGGAAGGCATTGGCTGATGACATCAAGCGCGACAAGGGCGCGACCGTGGCGCTCGATACTCTGACGCACCGCAAAGACTCCGCCGGATTCGTGCGCAGCCTGCTCGAACGCTTCTTCCAGCGCCCGCAGCCGCCGTGCGAAGGCGCACGCGCGGATGCGCAACCTTTGCCGGTGTACATCCTCGCGGGCGCGACGATCGTGTTTCCGCGGGGAACACGCATCGAGCCGATGAGTGCGCAGCAGGAGTGCGGCTGCCGCTTTTACAGCCTGGCTTGGCAGAACTTCTGGGCTTACGACTCATGGGACCAGATCGCGCGCATCATCAAGCCGGTGAACCCGCGGAAGTTCCGGCTGGTGGAGTCGAGAGATCTGCGCAAAGCGCTCGCGGCCATCCTCGCGGACCTGCACGAGGCCGCCGCTTCACCGTGATAACCTGAATCTCCGTCAAGGAGCACACCATGTCCGCCAGCACCAGCCCTTCCGATCCTCGCTATCCCGTAGGCAAGTTCACCGCGCCGCCGAAAATCGATGACGCCGCCCGCCGCGAGATGATCCAGCAGATCGCTGATGTTCCCGCAAGACTCAAGGCTGCTATCGCTGGCCTGAGCGACGCGCAACTCGACACGCCGTATCGCGACGGTGGCTGGACGCTACGCCAGGTGATCCATCACATGGCCGACAGCCACATGAACGCGTTCATCCGCACCAAGTTCGCGCTCACGCAGCAGAACCCTACCATCATGGCGTATGACGAGAATGCGTGGGCGCAGACGCCGGAATACAAGCTGCCCATCGGCGCGCCGGTGCAGCTGCTGGACGGGTTGCACCAGCGTTTTGCCACGCTGCTGCGCGGACTCAGTGGCGACCAGTGGAAGCGCACGCTGCAACATCCCGAGCGCGGCCCGATGACGCTCGACGACCAGCTTGCCCTGTACGCGTGGCACGGGCGGCATCACGTGGCCCACATCACGGCGGCGCGGCAACGCAACGGCTGGTAA
>CAYWSH010000303.1:0-2180 GCA_964460655.1 uncultured Terriglobales bacterium
TAGTACCGCCGTACCGGTACCTTTTTCCTAGAACGAAAGCTTGATTGTTTTGCACCATTCACCGCGCATAGACTGCGCGCTGCTTTAAGAGTCTGATACCGCATCAGTAGAAGGAATCTTGCATGACGAATCTGGGACAGAAACTCGAGATCCTGGCAAATGTCGCCATTGTTGTGGTGGCAGCAGCAGTCGTTACCGTCGTGTATAGGGACCACCAGCAGCCGACGCGGCCTGCACGAGGCCCAGAGATCGAGGTAGGCGCCACGGCACCCGTCAAAGGTGTCGACTGGGCATCGAAACGGAAGACGCTCGTGCTTGCCCTGAGCACGCAATGCCACTACTGCCAGGAAAGCTCGCCGTTCTACAAGTCGCTAAGCGACCAACTTGCCAACCGTAAGGACCTCGGATTCGTATCGGTCTTTCCGCAGTCAGCTGCTGAGGCGGAGAAATACCTGCGGGAGCAGGGAATACGCTTCGGCGTCGTCTCGCAGAACCTCGGCTCAATTCCAATCGCCGGCACGCCGACTCTGCTGCTCGTCGATCAACGTGGAAAGGTCACCAAGAAGTGGTCCGGACGCCTACCGGCCGATGGCGAAGCAAGCGTTTGGAAAAGTTTGGACTGTCGTGGGCCCGAAGACTGTTCGTAGATCGCAAATGAATCAAGGAGGAGCCGTGTCGATAATGGAGAAGAAGCGAGTCATCAGAAAGATGGCACAACTGAGCGTACTAATCGCCATCTTGGCCTTTGTTGTTTTTTCGCACCCCACGCCAGCGTTGGCGGTGTCCTACTGCGGCGATTGTCCACAGGACACGTACATTGGCGCAGACGACTGCCAATGGAATTCCGCCTGTGCTGGCTGTTGGAAAACGTGCGAGTGGGATGGGACCCCGTACTGTCCCTGCCTCAACCCAAGCTGCTGGCCAGGTTCCTGTAATTCCTGCTCCGGCACGATTTGTTCCTAGCACTGCTGGCTTCAAAGTCAATCTCGCGGCGTGGCACCTAAACGAAAAGCCCGGCCCCCCAAGGCTCGAGGGGTGGCCGGGCTACATCCTTCTTCTAGGTCTGCACGCGCCTAGCTCTTCCCGTACCCGGCCGACTGCATCGAGTCGCGCGCGACGTCGGCGGTGGAGCCGATGCCCTGGACGCGCAGCTTGAAGTCGTCGGGATTCGAGGCGTTCTCCAGCGCGCATTCGTACGTGATCAGGCCCTGCGTGTAGAGATCGTAGAGCGACTGGTCGAACGTCTGCATGCCGTACTGCGAAACGCCCTGCTGGATGGCTTCGCGGATGCTGCGCGTCTTTTCCGGCGTGATGATGCACTCGCGGATGTACGCGGTCGAAAGCATGACCTCGACGGCGGGCACGCGGCCGACGCCGTCGGCGCGCTTCACCAGCCGCTGGCTGACGACGGCGCGGATGGTGGCCGCGAGTTGCAGGCGTATCTGCTTCTGCTCGGGCGGCGGGAAGACGCTGATGATGCGGTTGATGGTCTCGACCGCGTCCAGAGTGTGGAGCGTGGAGAACACCAGGTGGCCGGTTTCAGCGGCGTGCAGCGCGGTGCCGATGGTCTCGAGGTCGCGCATTTCGCCGACCAGGATGACGTCCGGGTCCTGGCGGAGGCTGGCGCGCAGCGCCGAACCGAATGACGTGGTATCGACTTCCACCTCGCGCTGGTTGACGAAGCCCTTCTTGTCGCGATGCAGGAACTCGATGGGGTCTTCGATAGTGATGATGTGCTCAGGACGCGTGGAGTTCACGCGGTCGATCATGGCGGCAAGCGTGGTGGATTTGCCCGAGCCGGTGACGCCGGTGACGAGCACGAGTCCGCGGGCTTCTTCGCAGATCTGTTCGACGACCTTCGGCATGTAGAGCTCGTCGAGCGCGCGGATCTTGGTGGGGATGACGCGCAGCACCAAGCCGACGTTGCCGCGCTGCTGGAAGACGTTGACGCGGAAGCGGCCGAGGCCGGCGACGCCGTACGCCATGTCGAGTTCAGCGTTCTCTTTGAACTTCTGCTTCTGCCGGTTCGACATCATGCTGAACGCCATGCCCAGCATGTCTTCGGCGGAGACGCGCGGCTGGTCGGTGAGCGGAACGAGTTCGCCATCGACGCGGATGTGCGGGAAGTTGCCGACCTTGAGGTGCAAGTCGGAAGCCTTGCGCTCCATCGCGATCTTTAA
>CAYWSH010000304.1:0-2173 GCA_964460655.1 uncultured Terriglobales bacterium
ATTGCACCATGAGATCGCCGAGCGGCATCAAGGCGTCCACGGGTTGCTGCGGATCGGCCGTCCAGACGGCGCGCTCAATCTCGCGCCCCATCGTCGTTGAGTCGGTGGCCGCGCGCACTAGCAGGCTCACTCGCGCCGTCGCGGTGTTCTGCTGGAAGTAGGGAACGTAAAGCGTCGGGACCGGCGCGACGCCGAGGCCGGCGTCCATCACGTCCTGTACCACGCCCACGACGGTCAGCCACGGAGCGCCCGCGCCGTTCCGGCGAATGCGATGGCCGAGAGCGCTCCCCTGCGGCCAGTAATCGCGCGCAAATCGCGCGCTCACCATGCACACGGGCGGAGTATCCATTTGGTCGCGCTCGTCGATGGCGCGTCCTTCAACCACCGGCACGCGGATGGCCGGGAAATATCCCGGCGTGATGTGGCGGATGTGCGAGGTCTGCACGTTCTCGGGTCCGGCCGGCAAGCCTTCAACGAAGAGAAATGTCTGCATGCTCTGATCGGGCAGGAAGGTGCTTTGCGTGGTGCCCGCGGCCGCGACGCCCGGGATGGCCGCGACTTTTTCGAGAATCGCGCGAACGGCGCGAGCGCGCGCGACCTTGTCGGAATATCTCACCGGCGAGAGGCGAATTTGTCCGGACCATACGCGCTCGGCGACGAATCCAGGATTCGTCGCGAGCTGGCGGCGCAAGCTGGCCAGGAAAACTCCCGCGCCGCAGAGCAGGAAGACCGAGAGCGCCACTTGCGCGACCACCAGCCAGGCGCGAATGCGCGCTTCCCACACGCCGCCGCCAAATCGCTCGGACGCGGCGTGAATCAAGCCGCCGCCAAGCGTCGAAGCGTGTGCGCGCATCGCCGGAAGCAATCCGCTGGCGAGAATCGCGGCGAGAGTCACGATCGCGGCGAAGCCGACCAGGCGCCAGTCCATGCCGGCGTCGATGATGGCGTCGCTCTCGCGGCGCGCGAGAGCGAGCATCGAGCTGAGCACCCAGGTCGCGAGCACGACTCCGAGCGCCCCGCCGGCGAGGGTGATGATCGAAGTCTGCACAAGCTGCAAGCGCGCCAATCGCCACCTGCCGCCGCCAATCGCCGCGCGAATCGCCATTTCGCCGCGCCGCGTGGCGAGGTGCCCGAGCGTCAAGTTCAGCACGTTCACGCATGCGAGCGTCAGCAGCAGCAGGACGGCCGCGCCCATCGCCACGAGCGCCGGCTGGCGCTTGCCGTAAAGCTGCGTGCGAAGGTCCTTCACCACCGGCGTGATTTTGCCGTGCGTGGTCGGAAATTCCTTGGCCAGTTGCGCGCTGATCGATTGAAGCTGCTGCTGCGCCTGGGCGTAAGTGACGCCGGGGCGCAGGCGCGCGGCCACTTGCATCACGCGCAAACCTTGCCGCGACGGGTCCACCTGGGGATTCAGCGGAATCCAGACTTGCGAGACGTTCAGCAGCGGATGAAATCCGCTGGGCATCATGCCGACAATTTCAAACGATTGGCTATCGAGCACGATGGACTTGCCGAGCGGCGGCGCGCCGGCGAAATGGCGCTCGGCAAATTCCGAGCTCACGACGGCGAGCGTCGCGCCGGAGCGCTCTTCCGCCAGCGTGAAGACGCGTCCCGCGCGCGGCGCGACGCCGAGCATCGGGAACAATCCGCTCGTCACCACGCCCGCCGGGACCACTTCCGGATCGCCCGAGCCGCTCAGCGCCATCATGCGCGGCTCATGCGCCTCGATCGCTTCAAACGCGCTGCTCGCGGTGCGCCATCGCACGAGCTCCGGTTGCGACGGAACAAACTCCGTCGCCACGCCGTTCGCGCCGGCTTGCAGGGAATTGAGTCCCACGAGGCGGCCGGGATCGCGATAGGGAAGCGGGCGGAGCAGCGTGGCGTCGGCCACGGAGAAGACGGCGGTCGTTGCGCCGATGCCGAGCGCGAGCGTCAAGATGCACGCGGCGGCGTACATGCGGTTGCGGAAAAGAATCCGAAGAGTGAACAGAATGTCTGTGCCCATACCACAACGTTAAGTCCGCGGGCGCGGCGGCAAGATGTAAAACGTTGTGAGATGTGGATGGCGCGCGAACCATGGTAATCTGGAGGGTAGCAGATCGCCTGCAATGCTCACCCTGTCGGGGCGTGGCTCAGCCTGGTAGAGCACCTGGTTCGGGACCAGGGGGTCGGA
>CAYWSH010000305.1:0-2115 GCA_964460655.1 uncultured Terriglobales bacterium
TCGAGCTCTTTTTCGCGGCCCTTCGGGAACTGGTACCCCTCGGGCACTACATTGATGGCGGTCTGAGAGGGCGACAGCGGCAGCGCTTCGGTCATCGCCACTCCCGCCACGCCGGGGATCATGCGAACACGATCGACAAGCCGGCGGTAGAAGGCCTTCGTCTGTTCGGGCGAGTAGTGCAGCACGGCGGGCGCGGTATCCAGGCTGATCAGATGGTCCGTGCGAAATTCGGGCGGCATCACCAGCATGTTGCGGAAGCCCGCGAGAAACATGCCGGCGGCGATCAGCACGATCATCGCGAGCGCAACCTGGCCGGCCACCAGAACGTCGCGGCCCAACATGCGCCCCTTGTCGGACGCGCCGTCTCCCCCCGCCTTCAGTGCGTTCACGAAGTCCGTCCGAGCGGTCTGCCAGGCCGGAGCAAAGCCGAAGAAGAGACAACTCGCCAGCGCCACGAGCAGGCTGAACTCGACCACACGCCAATCCAGCTGTACGCCCAGCACAAACGGTGGATCGCTGGGAACGCTGAGCGTTTCGAGCACCCGAATACCACCGTATGCGACGAACAGCCCCGCGACGCCACCAGCCATCGCCACGATGAGACTCTCGGTCATCAGTTGGCGAACCACGCGGCTCCGCCCGGCTCCGATGGACAGCCGGATGGCAATCTCGCGGTTCCGGGCGCGCCCCCGGGCCAGCAACAGGTTCGCTACGTTCGAGCACGCAATGATCAGGATGAGCGCCACCAGCCCCATCAACATCTTGACAAGCGCCAGGAGTTGCGGAGTCTGCTGGATGCGCCTTTGCAGTTCCGTGCGGACCGCCATGTGCCGGTTGTGATTCGTCTTGGCATACTCGCGTTCCAGGGCGGCCCCGATAACGGCAACTTCCGCCTGCGCCGATTCCCGTGACGCGCCGGCGCTCAATCGGCCCTTGACGATCAGATCATGGCGTCCGCGGTCCTCCAGCGCATCCGTCGCCTCGCCGTCCAGGCGTTGGGCCATCCCGAGAGGAACGAAGATGCTGGGGAGAGCAAAACGGTCAAGGCCGGTAAACGACGCCGGGGCCACGCCGATGATGGTGAAAACGATCCCGTTGAGACGCAAAATGCTGCCGATCACGGATTGCTTCCCGGCGTAGTTCTGCTGCCAGAAGTCATAGCTGACCACCCCAACAGGCTGGGCGGATGCCGTCGCTTCGCCGGGAAGAAACGCGCGGCCGGCTGCAGGCGTCACGCCCGCGACCGAAAAGAAGTTGTCGCTGACCAGGCTCGAAAAGCACATCCGTGCCGGCGCCGTAGGATTGGCGGTCACCGCCAGGGTAGTGAGGCGATACGCGATCAGGCCGCTGAAGGAGCGGCTCTTGTCGCGTAGATCGCGGTAATCGGGGAACGACATACCTTCAAGAGAATTGTCCGGTGTGGTGCTGCTGACGTCGAACATAGCCGCTGGATTCTTTACCGCCGGAGGCCGCAGAAGCAGCGCGTCGGCGAAGCTGAAGATCGCGCTGTTCGCGCCGATGGCGAGAGCGAGTGAGAGCACTGCGACTGCGCTAAATCCGGGCTGCGTGCGCAAGGCGCGCAGGGAATAGCGGACGTCCGCGAAAATACTGCCAAGCCACGTCCAGCCCCAGGTTGCACGAGCGTCCTCCACCGCCAACGTGAGGTTGCCTAGTTCCTTTGCGCCCGCAATGGCAGTGAGTGATTCCAACTCCTCGCGCATCTCGCGCTCTTCGTGGCGGCGCCACGCCGGCCACAGATACCTGAGACGATTCCAGATCATCATCCCTTCACCTCCGGCAACGTACCCATAATTCGTCCGACCACGCTCACGAAGTCAGCCCACTTCGAATGCTCCCGTACCAGGTGCTTCCGGCCGGTCGCGGTGAGCTTGTAAAACTTGGCCCGGCGATTGTGCTCGGACGTATCCCACGCGGATTCGATCCAGCCTTTCGCTTCGAGCCGCTTCAACGCGGGATAGAGCGAGCCGAACTCAATATCGAGAGCCTCGTTTGACGTGTTGCGAATGCTTTTAGCGATTCCGTAGCCGTGAAGCGAGCCGGTGCGGAGTGTCCGGAGTACCAACATGTCGAGCGTTCCCTGCAGTAGGTCCATAT
>CAYWSH010000306.1:0-2079 GCA_964460655.1 uncultured Terriglobales bacterium
GCGGCCGCGGCGGCCGTTCAGGTCGCCCATGATGGCGCCGGCGAACTCGTCGGGCACGGTGATCTCCGCTTTCATGATGGGCTCGAGCAGCGTCGGCTTGGCCTGCTCCATGGCTTTCTTGAAGGCGATGCGGCCGGCGGTCTTGAAGGAGAGCTCGTTGGAATCCACGTCGTGATAAGACCCGTCGTAGAGGATGACGCGGAAATCCACGACCGGATAGCCGGCCAGATAGCCACGCGCTGCCGCTTCGACGATGCCTTTCTCGACCGCGGGAATGAAGTTCTTCGGGATGGAGCCGCCGAAGATGTCGTTGACGAACTCGAAGTTGCCGCCGCGCGGCAGCGGCTCCATCTTGATCTTGCAGTCGCCGAACTGGCCATGGCCGCCGGTCTGCTTCTTGTGGCGACCCTGCACGTCAGCCTTGCCGCGGATGGTCTCGCGGTACGGGACCTTCGGCGCCTTCAGGTTCACTTCCGTGTGGTAACGCTTCTTCAGCTTCGAGACCACGACCTCGATGTGCTGCTGGCCGGTGCCGGCGATGAGGAATTCTTTCGTTTGCGGATCGCGGAAGAAGCGGAGCATGGAATCTTCTTCCATCAGCTTATGGATGCCGTTGCCCAGCTTGTCTTCATCGGCGCGCGACTTCGGCTCGATGGCGAACGTGATGGCCGGCTCGGGCAGCCTGTCGATCGGATATTCGATAGGCGTCGATTTGTCGCCGAGCGTGTCGCCGGTGAGCGTCTCGCGGAGCTTGGCGACCGCGCCGATATCGCCGGCGTGCAGTTCGTTGATGTGCGTGGCGTTCTTACCCTGCATCACCGAGATGTGCGCGAGCTTCTCGCTGGTGTTCTTGGTGAAATTCTGCACCGTCACGTCGTTCCTCACGACGCCGCTGAAGACCTTGAAGAACGAGATGCGGCCCGCGAAGGGATCGCTGACCGTCTTGAAGACGAAGAGCGAGCACGGCTCGGAATCGGTGACGTGATGCTCCGGCGCCTGGCCGTTGCCTGACTTCGCCACGCCTTTGACCGCGGGATGTTCCGTCGCAGCGGGCAGGAACTCGGCGGCAAAGTCCATAACGCGGTCGGCGCCGATGTTGCCGAGGCCCGAGGTGTAGAGCACGGGGAAGATGCGATGCTCGCGGATAGCCTCGCGCAAGCCGGGTAGCAGGTGCTCGTCGGGGATGGTGCCCTTGTCGAAGAACTCCTCCATCAGGGCGTCGTTGCCCTCGGCGACCAGCTCGACGATCTTCTCGTGGCCTGCCTTCGCCGCTTCCGCCAGGTCAGCGGGGATGTCACCTTCCTTGCCCTTGCCGTTGCCACCGAGCTCGTAGGTGTAGGCCTTCATGCGGATGAGGTCGACCACACCCTTCAGGTTCTTCTCGCGGCCGATGGGCAACTGCACGGGGATGACGTCGCGTCCGAACGCGGTGGTCAGCGACTCGAGGACGCGGCCCGCATCGGCGTTGTCGCGGTCCATGCGGCTGGCGACGATGATGCGCGGCAGTTCGGCTTCCTCGGCGTACTGCCAGACGCGCTCGCTGATGACCTGCACGCCGGAAACGCCATCGACCACGATCGCCGCGGCTTCCACGGCGGGGATGGCGAGCTTGGCCTCGTGCACGAACATGTTGAAACCGGGCGTGTCGACGAGGTTCAGCTTCTTGCCGGCCCATTCGGCGCAGGCTACGCCGCTGGAGATGGTCATCTTGCGGTTGATCTCTTCTTCGTCGTGATCGGTGACGGTGCTGCCTTCATCCACGCGGCCGAGCTTGGGGGTGGCGCCGCTGGTGAACAACATGGCCGAGACCAACGATGTCTTGCCGGCGTGAGCGTGGCCGACGAGGGCAACATTGCGGATGTTCGCGCCTTCGTAAACCTTCACAAGAAGCTCCTTTCAGGACTGTCCCCGGGGAACATGACGAGGTGGGAACGGCAGGCGGACTGCGTGTCCTTACTGAGGTCTAAAATTCAGGCGGAGATGCTATCACGAGCCAAAATCGCGGCTCAACGGGGGCGCGCGACCTCCGGCTCGCGCTCGCTCGCCTCGGTCGCGCTGACTCGTGGTGGCAGCGTACCC
>CAYWSH010000307.1:0-2063 GCA_964460655.1 uncultured Terriglobales bacterium
TGCATGCCTCGGGCCGTGCCGAATACGTTTCCGCTTCCGACAGCGAAGCGCTCGCCGCTTGTACCCTGCTCGCGCGCACGGAAGGCATCATCCCGGCGCTGGAATCGAGCCACGCTGTCGCGGAAGCCGTCAAGCGCGTGCCCAAGATGAAGAAGAGCGAGATCGTCATCGTCAACATCAGCGGCCGCGGCGATAAAGACATGGGGATCCTGCGCGAGAACCTGACCTTCTGATGCCGCTCACGTTCTCATCCCGCCCGGCGCTCGTCGCCTATCTCACTTGCGGCGACCCCGACCTCGTAACATCACGCGCATGCATTCTTGCCGCCGCACGCGCGGGTGCTGACATCATCGAACTCGGCGTGCCGTTCTCCGATCCCGTCGCCGACGGCCCCGTGATCCAGCGCGCCTCGCAACGTGCACTCGATCATGGCACGAGGCTCGCGGACGTGCTGGAACTCGCACGCGCAGTGCGCAAAGAGTCCAACGCCGGCCTCATCGTCTTCTCTTATCTCAATCCGATCCTGCAATTTGGTCTCGAGCGCTTCGCCAGGGACGCCAAGGCCAGCGGCATCGACGGCGCGCTCATCACGGACCTGACCGTGGAAGAAGCCGGCGATTATCTGCGCGTCATGCGCACGCACCAACTCGCGACCGTCTTCCTTGCCGCGCCGACCAGCACGGACGATCGCTTGCGCCGCATCGCGCAAGCATCCACCGGGTTCGTTTATGCCGTGTCGCGCACCGGCGTCACCGGTGAACGCAAAGATGTCGCTGACGACGCGAAGCAACTCGTCAAGCGCTTGCGCCGCTTCACCAAGCTGCCCATCGCGGTCGGCTTCGGCATCTCGACGCCACAGCAGTTTCACGATGTGGGAAGGTTTGCCGATGGCGTCGTCGTTGGCAGTGCCTTGGTTCACACGATGGAGCGCGCCGGACGCGACCACGCTGCCTCCGCTGTGGCAGAATTGGTGGCCGGACTCAAGAGCGCAAAGTGACTGCTGGCAGCTAGTAGCTCGAGGCTAGAGGCTGGTTCTTATGGATATTGCTGCGTGGCGTAAGCAAATCGATGAGATCGACCGCAAGATCATTCGCTTGCTCAACGAGCGGGCGCGCGCCGCACAGGAGATCGGCAAGCTCAAGCGCAATACCGACATGCCGATCTACGAACCGGACCGCGAGAAGACCATCTTCGAGAACGTTCGGCGCGAGAACGAAGGCCCGCTGCCGGACGTGGAGGCGGTCAGGATCTACGAGCGCATCATCGACGTGATGCGCCAGCTACAGAAAGAAGAGATCAAACCGGCGCAAGCCGCCAAGGGTACCGGGCAGACGGAATTCGATATTGAGGTAAACGAGTAAATAACGCCGCGAGGCCCGGGTGGCGCCGAGCGGCGCGTAACAGGTGCCTCCCGAATGTTAACGACGAGTTACTGATGAGCGGGTTTCAAGAAAAATGATTGTTGCCATGCAGGAACGCGCAACCGAAGGCCAGATCCAGCACGTCATCGAACGGCTGACGGAGATGGGCTTCGACGTCCACAAGACGACCGGCGAACGCCAGACGGTGCTCGCCGCCGTTGGCGCGCGCGTTGACTTCGATGTTCGCGACCTCGAGGTCCTGCCCGGCGTCGAGCGAGTCCACCGCATCAGCGCGCCCTACAAGCTCGTGGGCAAGGCGTTCCGCCCCGAAGGTACCACCATCAGGTTCAAGAACGGACTCGCTATCGGCGCGAATGAACCGGTGGCGATCATGGCCGGCCCGTGCTCCGTGGAATCGCGCGACCAGCTCTTCACTGTTGCCGAGCACATCGCGAAGGGCGGCGCGCGCTTCCTCCGCGGCGGCGCCTTCAAGCCGCGTACCTCGCCCTACGCTTTCCAGGGACTCGGCGAAGCTGGACTGAAGCTGCTGCGCGAAGCCGGCGATCAGTTCAAGCTGCTCGTCATCAGCGAGGTCATGGAGATCTCGCAGATCGCGCTCATGGAGCCTTACGTCGACGTCTTCCAAGTGGGCGCGCGCAACATGCAGAACTTCAACCTGCTGCGCGAACTCGGCAAGGTGCG
>CAYWSH010000308.1:0-2038 GCA_964460655.1 uncultured Terriglobales bacterium
CGCTCGAAGCGGCCTTGCAGCAACGACATCGCGCCGGTGTACCAGTAGCCCAGCACGAAGATGCAGAGGAAGGGCACGGTAAAGAAGTTGTCGTTCACCACGGCGTACCACACGGTCGAGGCGAAGTAGCAGCCGACAGCAAGTTCCGCCCACGGCACCCAACCGAGGCGCTTGCGGTACTTGCGGGCACGCGCCGCCGTGTCGGCCTTCGACGCGATGCGGTACTTCGGCGTGCGCGCGAACGGCGACTTCACGCCGAACAGCGCTTCCAGCACCGCGCGCGAGTTCGTGATCGTCAGGCCGATGCCCAGCGCCATCAGGAATGGCAGGAAGAGGAACGTCCGCGTCCACGTCCTGGGGAAGAGTTCTTTCTGCGAGACGAGATAGAAGCTCGAGATGGAGAACGTTGACGCGAGGAACAAGGGCAGGTCGATGTAGAGCATCTGGAACCAGCCCTGGTAGAACCGGATGATCATCGCGGGCAGCAGCAACACGCTGAGCGCGATCATGAGCGGATAGCTGATGTTCGCCGTCAGGTGGAACCACGCTTCCAGCTTCACCTTGAACGGCGCTTTGCTGCGCATGACTTTGGGAAGGATCTTGAGCGAGGTCTGGATCAACCCCTTAGCCCACCGCGCTTGCTGCGTCTTGAACGCCGTCATCTCCACCGGGACTTCCGCCGGGCACTCGATGTCCTGCAAGTAGCGGAAACGCCAGCCGACAAGCTGCGCGCGATACGAGAGGTCGGTGTCTTCAGTGAGCGTGTCGTGCTGCCAGCCGCCGGCTTCTTCGATAGCGCGACGCCGCCACATGCCCGCGGTTCCGTTGAAGTTGAAGAAGACGCCGCTGCGTGCACGCGCACCGTGCTCGAGCACGAAGTGGCCATCGAGCAGGATGGATTCGACTTCCGTCAGGAACGAGTAGTTGCGGTTGATGTGCGTCCAGCGCGTCTGCACCATCCCGATCGCGGGATCGGTGAAGTAGTGGATGGTGCGCAGCAGAAAGTCTTCCGGCGGCATGAAGTCGGCGTCGAAGATGGCGATGAACTCGCCCTTCGCCGTATCCATACCCACCTGCAGGGCGCCCGCTTTGTAGCCGGCGCGATTACTGCGATGGTGATACGAGATCGGGAAGCCCAGCGCAGCGTAGCGCTCGACGGCGGCACGCGCGACTTCGACCGTCTCGTCGGTCGAATCGTCGAGCACCTGGATGTCGAGCTTCTCCCGGGGATATTCCATGCGGCAGATCGCCTCGATCAGCCGGTCGACAACAAACTGCTCGTTGAAGATGGGCAACTGCACGGTGACCCGTGGCAGCTTGTCGAACTGCGCCGGCGGCGCTTCCACGCGGTTCTTGCGGTGCTTGTAATAGAGATAAACCAGCACGTAGCGATGCAGGCCGTATGACGCCAGGATGATCATCACGGCGAAGTACGGGATGAGCAGCGCCAGGTCGAAGCCGTTCGGCTGGTAGAGGCCCTTGAAGGTCTGGTCGAGGAAGTGCGTGCGGACGTAGTTCATCAGGCCGCGATTGGCGGCCAGATACACGGCGAGCGCAGGCGTGCAGAAAACGGGAATAAGAATGTCCTCGGGTGCCAAGGCGGGAACCGCCTCTGCAGCACGACCGACCATTCTAACCGGAAAGGCAACCGGGACCTTGCGCTGGCGCAAGGTGGCGTAGGGCCGCCGCTACAAGCGCTAGTTCAGGAAGTAGGTACGGTAGAGCGTGTCGCGCTGCACGGGGCGGAAGCCGGCATCGCGGATGATGCGTCGTAACTCCTCTTCCGTGGTGCAGTTGGTCACGCCCGCTGCTTTGACGACGTTCTCCTCCAGCATGACGGAGCCCACGTCGTTGCCGCCGAAGCGCAAACCGAGTTGACAGACCTTTAGTCCTTGCGTGACCCAGCTCGACTGCACGTTCAGGATGTTCGAAAGGTAGAGCCGCGAGATCGCTAGAGTCTTCAGGTACTCCACGGACGTCGCCTCGTCCCAGTGCCGCCCGCCGAGCGCGGTGTTCTGTGGCTGGAACGTCCACGGGA
>CAYWSH010000309.1:0-2027 GCA_964460655.1 uncultured Terriglobales bacterium
GCATGCCGTGTTCGGCGACGATCCAGAATTGGTTGCCGATGTGCCCATCGCCCACCGGTGTGCGGCGCGGCTTGCCGGACTTTCTTCCGATGGTTTCCAGCAGCGCATTGCCCGGAGGCGCGAGGCCCAGCGCGAGCAGCAGCTTCATCGGCGGCGCCAAGATGTACTTCTGGAGCGGGCGGACGAACTGGACTTTCGCGGGCACACACGGATGCTAAATGATGGCCGTGAGGCGGCCAACAGCAGGAGCCGCCCTATTCCAGTTGAGAACGGAGCGCAGGTGGCAACAGCTTCAGCAGCTCGGGATACTTCTCTGCCAAGCGCAGCAGGTCGGCTTCATCTTTCTTGCGCTTGCTGACGCGACGTTGTGGATCGGACCACGACCAGAGCTTGCCTTGCACGATGTCTTCTAGCGCCGCGACCGGCACCTTGACGGCGAGAACCTCGCGCTCGGTCGCGCGTTGCGGGAATGCCTGATAACGCGCATCGGTGGTGAACTGCAGGCGCAATTGGCTCTTGGCCGGCTGCGCGTTGAGCGAGTGCGGGAATGATTCGACCGTGAATCCTTCGCTGCGCAGTTTGGCTTCGAGCGCCGTTAGCGCGGTCGCGACCATCACAAAGTCGGCATCGAGTGTGTAGACGGGCTCTACATAGCAGTTCACCGCGAGGCCGCCGATAAGACAAAACGGTCCCACGCCTCGACACAGCGCGACAACTCGTGCGAAATCTGTCGCGCCGCCGTTAGTGGTGAGTTCGTAGGCTTCCTGCGCGGTCATGGCTACGCGATGGTAGCAAAAGAGCTAGGGCTGCGCGGCTTGCACGCGCGTGTCCACGGCGATCCAGTTCACCTCCCAGGTCTTGCCGCCATCGTCGGAGAAGGCCTGCTCGAACCGGGCGGAATCGGGCGTAACGTCGGAGATGACGAAGCGGACCAGGATGGCGCGGCCGTTCAGCGTTTCCTGGTCGTAGAACTCGCCGCGCCCGTTCTTGAACTCACCGACTGTCGGCGTGCTGAGCGTGCCGCTCGCGCTACTCGAAAAGTTCAGGCTCCACTGGTGCGATTCGGGGTTGTAGAGCCGCAGGCTCAGGGCTTGCAGGTGCCCGGAGGGACAATCGGCTTCGAGTTCGACGAGGTTCGCGCGTCCGTTCCAGATCTTGTGCACTACCGTCGTGCCGCTGCACTCGACCCAATCGTTGGCGCCGCTGAGCGGATGACGGAGACGCTTCAGCTGCGTTTTCCATGTGCCGATCTCGAAATCGAAGTCGTGGGAGCCGTCGCGGCGAGCGGGTTGCTGTGCAGGTGCTGTGGACATGGCGAGGCTGAATAGAAGGATGAGGACCACACACCGACGAGTCATCGCAGCGCTCCTTGAGTGACATGTTGCTGTTCACGCGAGCAAACGATGCTGCGGGAGCGCTGAGCGGTCAGGGTTGTGAGACGGGCAGCGGGAAAGTTGCGGCTGAAACCCTCACCACGGAGGACGAAAGCCCGGCCGAGGGCGGCCGGGCTCCATTGGTTGTTTCTACTGCTTTGCTCTGCTCCTAGCAGAGACGCAGCAAGCTGCGTCTCTACCCAACGTCGATTAAATGTCGTAGTACAGAGCGAACTCGTACGGATGCGGACGCAGGCGGATGGCGTTCACTTCCTTGTCGCGTTTGTACTCGATGTAAGTGTTCAGCAGCTCCTCGGTGAAGACGTCGCCCTTCAGCAGGAACTGGTGGTCGGCTTCGAGGGCGTCGAGCGCGGCATCGAGCGCGCCGGGCATCGACGGGACCTTGGCCAACTCTTCCGGCTCGAGATCGTAGATGTCTTTATCCAGCGGTTGACCGGGATCGATCTTGTTCTCGATACCGTCGAGGCCCGCCATCATCATCGCGGCAAAGGCCATGTACGGATTGCAGCTCGGGTCCGGCGGACGGAACTCGATGCGCTTCGCCTTGGGCGACGCCGAGTACATCGGGATACGGCACGCCGCCGAGCGATTGCGCCGCGAGTACGCCAGGTTGACCGGCGCTTCAAAGCCCGG
>CAYWSH010000310.1:0-1888 GCA_964460655.1 uncultured Terriglobales bacterium
GCTCTGCCGCCAGTAGATGTTCTCGATCGCCTGCTGCGCTTCGACGAGCTTGTCAATGAGCTTGCGCTCCTTCGCCGTCAGGCCGGCGCCGTTGAACGGCATGGGCGTCCGCCGCCAGCGCCCGAGTTCCTCGTCGATCTCCGACGAAACGTGCAGGCGGAACGCCTCCGTCCGCGGATTCACCGGCTGCGGCGGCGTGTGCGTGGTGCGGCGTTGGGCATTGGAGGACATAACGATTCCCAGGAGCACGAGGGCAACCATCGTTCGCTTCATAGAAACCTCGATTCTAATTTCTCCGAGCCCTCGGCGTCTCGGCGGTGAAATATCATGGACGCGTACAGCCGCAAACCCTCCTCATCGACGCCGACGACACGCTCTGGGAGAACAACGTCTACTTCGAGCGCGCCATCGCGCAGTTCATCTCCTTCCTTGATCACCAGACGCATTCGCGCGACGAAGTCCGCGCCATCCTCAACGACGTCGAGCGCGAATGCATCGTGAAGCATGGTTACGGCATGCACAGCTTCGCGCACGCGCTCATGGATACGTTCGAGCGTCTCTCCACCGAACCCGTCACGCCGGAGATGCATGAGCGCATCCACGGCTTCGCCCACACCGTCGCCGAGCATCCGGTCGAGATCATCACCGGCGTCACGGAAACGCTCGCCTACCTGCGCAAGGCGCGTCATCACCTCATCCTGATGACCAAGGGGAACTTTGCGGAGCAGACCGGCAAGATCGAGCGTTCCGGCCTGCAACCATATTTCGCAGCCGTCGAAGTGGTTGCCGAGAAGAACCCGGAGACCTACCGCACCGTGGCGAGCAAGTACCGCCTCGCGCCAGAAACATCCTGGATGGTCGGCAACAGCCCGAAGTCCGATATCAACCCTGCGCTGCGCGCCGGGCTGAACGCCGTCTTCGTACCGCACGACAACACCTGGGTATTGGAGCACGAAGAGGTTGGCATCGCGGACCCGCGCGGCAAGCTGTTGCGCGTCGAGCACTTCGCCGATCTGCAACAGCACTTCTAGAGGTTCATGAGCAGCAGCTTGCGCTCCGTCATCTCCTCGATCGAGTAGCGCAGACCTTCGCGCGTGTTGCCTGAGTCTTTCACGCCGCCGTAGGGCATGTGGTCGATGCGGAAACTCGGGATATCGCCCACGATCACACCGCCGACCTGCAACTCCTCATATGCCTGGAAGATCAAACGCGCATCGTGCGTGAACACACCCGCCTGCAGGCCATAGGGCGAATCGTTCACGCGCGCGATCGCCTCCGCGAACTCGCCGTACGGCTCCACGGTGACGACCGGGGCAAATACTTCCTCGCAGTTCACCTTCATCTGCGGCTGCGTGTGCGTTAGCGCGACGGGCTGCAACAGGTTGCGCTCGCGCCGTACCACGCCGTGTACCTTGGCGCCACCGGCCTCGGCTTCGCGGATCCACTCTTCTGCCCGTTGCGCGTCACTCTCGCGGATCATCGGCCCGACGTCGGTCGCTTCTTCCAGCGGATCACCGACTTTCAGCTTCTGCACCACTGCGACCAGCGCGTTCAGGAACGGCTCGTACACCTCACGCTGGACGAAGATGCGCTGCACCGAGATGCAGCTTTGCCCGGCATAACCGAAACCGCCGGCGACGCAGCGCTCAACGGCGAACGGGATATCAGCATCGCCGTGCACGATGACGCCAGCATTACCACCGAGTTCCAGCGCGACCCGTTTGCGCCCGGCCTGCTGTTTCATGTGCCAGCCCACGCGACCGCTGCCGGTGAACGTCAGCAATCGAAAACGGTCGTCGCGCACCAGCGGCGCGGCGTCGTCATTCGAAAGCGGCAGGACGCTCAGCGCGCCGGCAGGCCAGCCTGCCTCGTGGACCACTTGCGCCAG
>CAYWSH010000311.1:0-1855 GCA_964460655.1 uncultured Terriglobales bacterium
CGCGCACCGGTAGCGAGGACAAGGTCCAATCGACCATGTTCCTGGTGGACCTGCCAAATCCTGCGATCCGCATCGAACGCGTACTCGACACGATCGACAATTCGGCGCCAGGCGGCCATGTGCTGGTTGTGATCGACAACCTGCGTGTGCCGGCTAGCCAGGTGCTGGGCGAAGTCAACGAAGGCTTCCGCTACGCGCAGGTACGGCTGTCCCCGGCGCGCCTCTCGCATTGCATGCGCTGGCACGGTTGCGCCACGCGCGCGAACGAGATCGCCACGGCCTACGCGACGCGGCGCAAGGCCTTCGGCAAGCTGCTGATCGATCACGAAGCCGTCGGCTTCATGCTGGCCGAGAACCTGATCGACCTGCAGCAGGCCGCACTGATGATCGACTGGTGCGCGGGCGTGCTCGATGGCGGGGTGCTCGGCACCAACGAAAGCTCCATGGCCAAGGTGGCGGTGTCCGAGGCGGTGTACCGCGTCGCTGATCGCTGCGTACAAGTTATGGGCGGTACGGGCGTGTCGCGCGACACGATCGTCGAGCAGGTGTTCCGCGAAGTGCGCGCCTTCCGCATCTATGACGGCCCCACTGAGGTCCATAAGTGGTCGCTGGCGAAGATGATCAAGCGCAAGACCCTGAACGGCGAGCCGAGCCATGGCTGAGGCTCTTCTTCCGATACTCTGAGCATCACCTTGTTCGTTCTGTGGCCGTCTACATGGGTATCGAGTGCGCCCGCCCGCCAACGTGAACTTGCGAGTGGGCAAGGATAACGCGATTTGACGGGGGGGCATCTTGTAATTTCCGAGCGCGAGCGCAACGGCCGGCCACAGCGACATGACTGCCCATGTGCATGTCTGCCAAGAGCTGGGCCGGGACCGACGATGCGCGATTGGCGGCCTTCCGGCAGTTACTTACGCGGGACTAACCGCTCAAGGCGTCCAATACCAGACGGTAGTGTTGGAGATAAAGGTCTCCCACATTTCGTGAGGCTTACCGGGATCATCGTCGTCGTTTAGACGGGCAAGAACCCATTGGGCCTCGATCCGCTCTCTTGATGGGTCGCCGAGACCATCCTGATCGCCTTGAGCTAGGTAGCGCCCGGCGAAGGTTGTCAGCGAAGCGTGCTCCTCCGATTGATTCTTCCAGAGCACCGTGAACCCGATGAGCGCGCCGTCAGTCATCCCATGTGTTTCAAACCAGGCGTTGGGGTCGGGCTTCCCCACCTTGGTTTGGTAGCGGCCGGTGAAGTGGGCTCCTGGCCCGATGGATAGGATCTCAAGCCCGCCCCCCTTTCGGCTGAGCCAGCGTCCGACGCGGATTGTCATGTCTTCTCTCTTCTTTAAGAATTGGAGAACCAGGTGTCGCGCCTGTGGCATCAAAACCTGTTGCGTGAACATGAAAAGAACAATTGATCCAGCTTAGATCATGCGTGCGTTTTTCGGAAGCAAACGGTCGCGACACCTCCCTCGCGCCTAAGTTATCAAGGGGCGGGGAATGCAGGATCGGCGCTCTTGCCGCCATTAGTTGGACGCAAAGCTGATCCGCAGCATCACAATCGGCGATCACACGCTAATCGGCGCCGGAGGCCGGACAGGTTGCCGGCTTCCGTGAGCCACGCAAAACAGGCAAAGGGCCACCGTGCCTTGGCAAGTACTCGCCGGCGACAGCGGACCGGCAAACCGGCGCCAGTCGGGATGGCTGCGCGCGAGCGTCTTGCCGGCACCTTGCGATCAGCGGAGGACGGGCGTTCCGCTGTCCGTGCGCAGATTCCGGCCGCATGCTAATGGAGGATCGCAACCGTCATCCCGCGTAGCCTTCAGTGCGGACGCCAAGCCGGTCCAGCAGCGCTCGATCG
>CAYWSH010000312.1:0-1769 GCA_964460655.1 uncultured Terriglobales bacterium
TGAACAGATCGAACAGGGAAAGGCCCACGTCGAGCGCCTTGTCCGGCAGGTTGCTGCTGCCGAGCTGGGCGGTGAGCGCGTCATAGCCTTCTCATGGAGCGTCGATAGTGAGGGTGACCAGTATGCGGTCGTCGCCGCGGTCTCAGGAGAGAGGCGCGTGCTCTCCCTCAGCGAGGAGGATCTCGAGGACGCCGGCGATCCTATCAGGCAGGGCCAGCTCGAGCGCCGGATCAGGCGATGGCTGCGCGCACCCTGACCTTTACCGCCCACGGCGGACGATCGATTCCACCAGCTCGCGGAGCTCCTGCGGCGTTAGGCGGCTGCTCTTTGGCGACGATGGCGATCTACAGTGACTCAACTCCAGTTCGGCAAGCGCGCGCCGAATACTTCCGCGCCAACGGGTTCGGGGACGATGGCGGCTACGACGCACGGTGGGTCAAGGTCAAGCTGGGTCGGGTGCCGCTCTGGTTCCCGAATACCGCGGCGCGGCGGCGGGCCGTCCGACTGCACGACCTCCACCACTTGGCCACCGACTATGACACCTCGCTGGTCGGTGAAAGCGAGATCGGCGCCTGGGAACTGGCGGCCGGCTGCGGGCACTACAGCGCCGCGTGGGCCTTGAACACGGCCGCGGTCCTGCTTGGACTGTTTGTGGCGCCCGGTCGCATCTGGCGGGCGTTCCTGCGGGGCCGGCGCAGCGAGACCCTCTACCGCCTGGGCTGCGAGGATCGCGTCTTGGACGAGACGGTGGGCGCGCTGCGCCGGCAGCTTCACCTCACGGGGACCGGAGACGCAGCGGCCTAGAATTCGACGCGGCTGGCGTTTCGCCTGCAGCTGATGCGCAGGGCGTTAGGCAGTCTCATGCTACCTACAAGCTGGGGCGTGACCGTATGATACCAGCTGTCCTGTTGGTGGTCGGGGGCTCGCTCTTTGGCGTGCTGGGCGTGCTGCATGCTTGGTACACGTTCCGAGATCTTGAGCGCCCGCGGCGCTTGGTGCCCGAGGACCCCACTGTCGCGGACGCGATGGCGGCTACGGGTCTTCGCCTCGCGCGCGGGGGCACGACCATGTGGCGGGCATGGGTCGGGTTCAATTTTAGTCATAGCCTCGGTTTAGTGGTCCTTGCGGCCTGTACGATCGGACTGGGCCTGGGACTGCAGTCGGTCAGAGTCCCGCAGAGTTTGCTCCTGCTCCCGCCAGCCGTCGGTAGCATCCACGTCTTGCTCGCCGTGCGGTACTGGTTTCGGATACCGGCGGCAGGTACGGCGCTTGGGACGCTGTGTTTCGCCGTCGCTTGGGCGCTGTATCGACTGCCGCCTTACTAGGCGTTGAAGGGCGGCGCCGCCGTAGCTTCTCCGGAACCCACCCATGATGACCGAACCTGAACGCGACCTCGCCGACTATTGCGAGTGGCTACCGGACGGGAGCCGCCAACCGTGCTACGGACCGGCGTCGCTGGTGCTCGTCCGGCCGAGTGGGAAAACGCTCCGGTTCACCTGCGCTGAGCACCTACCAGCGTGGGCGACGCGGATTCACGGCCGGTACCTAGTGCTTGAGCGTGACGAATGGGAGGCCCGGGGCGCGGGATACCGCGGGCCCATGCTGGGCGGGTAAACAAAGCCGCGGCGCCCGAGGGTTGGCTACCGCTGCGGCGCTCCCGGCGGAGTGGCGCTTGTGAACGCGTCGCGATTCTTTGCGGTGTACGACGCCCAGTCCGGCGGGACCTCCTCGTCAATGAAGATTGCGTTCACCGGGCACTCGGGCACGCA
>CAYWSH010000313.1:0-1741 GCA_964460655.1 uncultured Terriglobales bacterium
GACGGCGGCGCAGTTCGGCGTGAACAGCTACTACTTCCGCGGCAACAACTACAACGCGTTCGTACAGGCGGATTGGAAGGCGACCAACAGCCTTACGCTGAACCTCGGGTTGCGCTACGAGTACATCTCGCCCTTCGCCGAGAAATACGGCCGCATCGTGAACCTCGATGCCAACCAGAACTTCACCGCGGTCGCTCCCGTGTTGCCTGATCAGACGGGCGCCTTCAGCGGCCAGTTCCCGCGAACACTGGTGAATCCCGATCGCAATAACTGGGCGCCGCGCATCGGCATCGCGTGGAAACCGTTCGCCAAGACCGTGGTCCGTACCGGTTATGGCTGGAACTACAACCTCGGCGCTTACGCGCAGATCGTGCGCCAGATGGCTTTCCAGCCGCCGTTCGCTTTCAGCGCCACCAACATTGCGAGCCCGACTTTGGCGCTCACGCTGAAGAACGGCTTCCCGGCGGTCGCGCCCGGCACCATCACCAACAGCTTCGGCGTCGATCCCGACTATCACCTCGGCTACGTGCAGTCCTGGAATCTCGATATCCAGCGCGAGCTGCCGAAGAACCTGATGCTCAACGTCGGTTACACCGGCTCGAAGGGCACCGCGCTCGACATGCTGCGCGCGCCCAACCGCGGCCCGACCGGCCTGCGCATCGCCGGCGTGCAACCGTTCACCTGGCAGAGTTCGGAGGGCGCCTCCATCCTCCACTCCGGTGACTTCAGCCTGCGCCGCCGCATGACGAAAGGCTTCGCGATCGGTGGGCGCTTTACCTGGTCGAAATCGCTCGATAACGCCTCGGGCATCGGCGGGGGAGCGAACCTTCTCGCCCAAGACGATCAGAACCTCGCCGCCGAACGCAGCTATTCGAGTTTCGACGTCCGGCGCCGCTTCAGCGCGAACTACACCTACGAGCTGCCGTTCGGCGAACGCCGCAAGTGGCTGCAGAAAGGTCCCGGCGCGCACATCCTCGGCCAGTGGGAGATGACGGGCAACGTCAACGCGCAATCGGGCACGTGGTTCACGCCGCGCATCCTCGGCAACTTCATTGACGTGGGCCGCGGCTCCGCCGGCACGCTGCGCCCGAACGTCGTCGGACCCATCGCGCTCTCCGATCCGAAATTCTCCGACTGGTTCAACACCGCGGCATTCGTCGCGCCCGCGGCCGGCACGTTCGGCAATGCGCGCCGCAACTCCGTGCAGGGCCCGGGCGGCTACATGGTGAACATGTCGCTGTCGAAGAACTTCACCGTGCATGAGACGCAGGGCGTCAGCTTCAGCGTCGACGCGCAGAACGCCTTCAACACGGCGCGCTACAGCTCGATCGACACGCTGCTGAATTCGCCGACCTACGGCAAGGTGGTCGGCGTGCAGGGCATGCGGCGGTTCAATTTCAACCTGCGGTATCGGTTCTAATGTTTTGGAGCGCCGGCGTATAGCCGGCGTTGGGAAAACTGATGAAGCAATCCCTGGCTCTCTTGCTTATCTTCGCGCTGCTTGCGCCGCTGAGCGCTGCCCCACAGCAGCAGCAGCAGCAGCAGCAACAACAACCGGCGAACGACCAGCCGTTCAAGATCAGCGTCACGACCGAGGTCGTGCTGGTCAACGTGGTCGTGCGCGATAAGGACGGCAAACCCGTCACCGGCCTGAAGAAGGACGACTTCGTCGTGCTCGAAGACAATAAGCCGCAGACCATCGCCAGCTTCGACTTCGAGAACATCGACAACGCCTCGGTGA
>CAYWSH010000314.1:0-1724 GCA_964460655.1 uncultured Terriglobales bacterium
ACGATCTTGTCCTGGAAGATGTCCGGCTGAAAGAACACTTTGTGATCGGCGAAGGCTTGCGGGAACGCTGAGCTCAACACCTCGCGGATGGGGATGCGGCGATACGCGCCGGAGTCGCCGTGCCAGACGAGCAGCAGGCGGCCGTCGCTGTCCACCGGCAGGCGCGCGCTCGCAAGCGTCGCGAAGGGTCCACTGCGCAGGAAAGGTTGCGGTCGCGCTTTTGGGCCGCTGATCGCGACCTCCGCCGTCCGGACAGCGAGTGACGAATACGCGTTGTCGCCGTAGCGATACGCGAGCGCCATACGGCGCGTCGTGCCATCGTCGTCGATGGTGGCAGTCGCGCCACCGAGTGCCGCCGCCGCGCGCGCCAACTCGGGCGCCGGCGTGTTGAGCGAATACTCGCCGGGCGCAAGCGCTTCGCCCACGCTGCTCGCCGCGGCGAAAGAATTGGGTGCAAGCAGCGCGAGCTTCTCCTGCCGTTCCGCGGGATCTGTCTTGTCCAGTGCGCCGGGACTGAATGTGTACGCGAGAACGACGTTGCCGGCGTAGCCGATCATCTGCGCGAAGGCGGCGTCGTTGGCGGGTGTGTCCTGGCCGCTGAAGATGGCGTCGAAGACGATGGCGCGCGGTTTGCCCCGGGCGACGAAGCGCAACGTCTCCGTCCAGACGTTGCGATGCCAGGGCCAGCGACCGAAGTTCTCCTGCAGGGCGTCGAAGCTCGCATTGTCGATATCGATGACGACGATGCTGGGGTCGGCCGGCGTGCGGTGTGCGGCGTAGCGCGCGCGCGCATCGTAAGTTCCGGTCTCGAGCCACTTGAATGCCCGCGTCGGAGTCAGCACAAGGACGAGCGCCGCACAGATGGCGGCGGCGAGCAGCGCGCCGCGAACGAAACGTTTACGGGATTGGCGGGAAGCAGCCATGGAAAAATCAGCTATTCGCTATTGGTCATTGGCTATTGAACACTGACCCTCCGAAAATGACCAATAACCAATAACAAATAACGAATAACCAATGGCCTTCGCTACACTTGTCGTCATGGCGCACGAGCGCGAACTCGCCATCACGCAGGCGATCCATCGCATCACGACGCATCGCGCGGAGCTTACGCGCGACGAAGCGCGCGCGGTGATGACGGAGATCCTCGGCGGCCAGACGACCGAAGCGCAGATGGGCGCATTCCTGGTGGCGCTGGCCATGCGCGGCGAAACTACGGCGGAGATCGCCGGCTTCGCGGAAGCCATACGCGCCGCGGCGGCTCCGATCCACGCACAACGCTCGCCGCTCGACGTGAGCGGCACCGAGCGCGATGCCCTCATCGATACCTGCGGCACCGGCGGTGACGCCAGTGGAACTTTTAACATCTCGACGGCGACCGCACTCGTCGTGGCCGGTGCGGGCGTGCGCGTGGCCAAGCACGGCAATCGCAGCTCGACCGCCGGCTCGAAGTGCGGGTCGGCCGACGTGATGGAAGCGCTCGGCGTGAAGATCGACCTTTCGCCGGAGCGCATCTCGAGCTGCCTCGACAAAGTGGGAATCGCGTTCCTGTTCGCTCCGGCGGTGCACTCGGCGATGAAGTATGTCGCGCCGGTGCGCAAGCAGCTCAAGCTGCGCACGGTGTTCAACCTGCTCGGCCCGCTGACGAATCCGGCGGGCGCGTCGTGCCAGGTGGTCGGCGTCTACAGCAAGGAACTGGTGCCGAAGCTCGCCGAAGTGCTGCGCCA
>CAYWSH010000315.1:0-1704 GCA_964460655.1 uncultured Terriglobales bacterium
CTTTCGCACAAACCACCTCTGCCAAGTCAGCCCGCGCCGCCCGCAAGGCCGCAACAACGACTTCCGCTACTGCTACCGCTGCCAAGCCGAAGCCGGCTGCAAGCGCAAGAGTCAACGAAGACGAAGTCAAGGCACTCCGCGACGAACTCGCGGCGCAGCGCCGCCTGCTCGAGCAGATGCAACAATCCATGCAGCAGCGTGATGCTGCGCTCGCTGAGCTGCGTCAGTCGCTGAACGCGGCGCAATCTTCGGCGCAGACGGCGCAATCGAGCGCCCAGACCGCACAGTCCCAGGCCGCATCGGCCGAGACTGCAGCGAAGTCCCAGTCCGCCGTCATCGATGACGTCAAGTCGCAGTTGGCTGACGTCAAGCTGAATCAGCAGAACGCCGCTGTTAGCACGCAGGATGACCAGAAGCGCCTGGTCGCAGCCGAGAGTTTCATCAACCGCTTCCGCTTGTCGGGCGACATCCGCGTCCGTGGCGAGAGCTTCTTCCAGGATGCGACGCCGGATCGCTGGCGCGCGCGTATCCGCATCCGCCTCGGCATCGACGGCAAGTTGAGCGAGGACTTCATCGGCGGCGTCTATCTCGCTAGCGGCTCTAACGTCAACGGCACCGGTGGCTTCCTCGATCCGGTCTCGACGAACCAGACGCTCACCGACTTCTTCGAACGCAAGACCATCGGCATCGACCGCGGTTTCATCACGTGGAATCCGGTGGCCCACAATTGGCTCAGCATCACGGGTGGCAAGTGGGCGTATTCGTGGCAGCGCACGCCGCTGACCTTCGATAGCGACCTGAACCCCGAGGGCTTCAACGAAAAGATCTCCAAGGACCTGAAGAACAAGTTCGTCCGCAACGTAAGCGCGCAAGCGATCGAGTTGCTTTACAACGAGATCAGCGGTGTGGGCGCCGATTCCAACGCCCTCGGCGGCTCGTTCTCGTCGAAGCTGCAATTCGGCAAGCGCGTGACCATGACGCCGTCGTATACCGCATTGAACTTTAACAACGCCGACGCGATCGCGCAGGCGGCTAGTCCCGTCACGCTGCCGCAGCCGAACACGCCGACGGTGGGCACACCGCTGCCCCAGCCGACGTCGCAGCCGGTGCGCCTGATCAACGCGAATGCCTTCACCAACGCCAGCGCCATCGCCGGGACCGGCACGGGACAGCACCGTGTGTTCACCTCCGGTTTCCTCTACAGCAACTTTATTGACGACATCGTCATCACGACGAAGTCGGCCCGCTTCCCCGTCCACTTCATCGTGGATTACGAGAAGAACCTGCGGGCACGCGTGGCCGGCGACACCGCATACTGGATCGAAGGCAGCATCGGCCAGGCACGGAATCGCAACGACGTGCTCTTCGGTTACAGCTTTGCGCGCGTCGAGCAGGACGCGGTGATCTCGCAGTTCAACGAGAGCGACATGCGCGCTCCGACCAACGTCCTCCAGCACCGGTTCTACGGCAACTGGGTCATCCGTCCGAATATGACCGCGGGCGTAACCCTGTGGGTCGGCCATACACTGGATACGGCGCTGCAGAACGCTCTGCGCGCTCCCGGCGTGCCGGTCGGCGGCACCGATCCCTGGCTGAAGCGCCTGCAGCTCGACATGGTCTACAAGTTCTAAGGCCTCGGGCCACCCTCCGCCGCGGCGCATGCCTCCTGTGCGCCGCGGCTTTTTTAATCTCTCTGTAACACTG
>CAYWSH010000316.1:0-1702 GCA_964460655.1 uncultured Terriglobales bacterium
CTTTCGCACAAACCACCTCTGCCAAGTCAGCCCGCGCCGCCCGCAAGGCCGCAACGACGACTGCTACTGCTACCGCTGCGAAGCCGAAGCCGGCTGCAAGCACAAGAGTCAACGAAGACGAGGTCAAGGCGCTCCGCGACGAACTTGCAGCCCAGCGCCGCCTGCTCGAGCAGATGCAGCAGTCCATGCAGCAACGCGACGCGGCCCTCGCCGAGCTGCGCCAGTCGCTGAACACGGCGCAGTCCTCGGCGCAGACGGCGCAATCGAGCGCGCAGACCGCGCAGTCACAGGCCGCATCGGCCGAGACTGCGGCGAAGTCCCAGTCCGCCGCCATCGATGACGTCAAGTCGCAGTTGGCTGACGTCAAGCTGAATCAGCAGAACGCTGCGCTCAGCACCCAGGATGACCAGAAGCGGCTCTTCGCTGCCGAGGGCATCCTCAACCGCTTCCGCTTCTCCGGCGACATCCGCGTCCGGGGCGAGAGCTTCTTCCAGGACAACACTGCCGATCGCTGGCGTGCGCGTATCCGCGTACGCGTGGGCGTCGATGGCAAGCTGAGCGAGGACTTCATCGGCGGCTTTGCCCTGGCTAGCGGCTCCAACGTGAACGGCACGGCTGGCTTCCAAGATCCGGTGTCGACCAACCAGACCCTGACCGACTTCTTCGAGCGCAAGACTATCGGCATTGACCGCGGCTACGTCACCTGGAACCCCATGAACCACACCTGGCTCAGCGTCACCGGCGGCAAGTGGGCCTATTCCTGGCAGCGCACGCCGCTGACCTTCGATAGCGACCTGAACCCGGAAGGCTTCAACGAAAAGATCTCCAAGGACCTCAAAAACAAGTTCGTACGCAACGTGAGCGCACAGGCCCTCCAATTGTTGTTCAACGAAGTGGGCGGCGGCGCCGATTCCAACGCCCTCGGTGGTTCTTTCTCGTCGAAACTCCAGTTCGGCAAGCGCATCACCATGACGCCGTCCTACACAGCGCTGAACTTCAACGGCGCCGACGCCATCGCGCAGGCTGCCTCGCCGGTCACGTTGCCGCAACCCGCCACGCCGACCGCCGGCAACCCGCTGCCGCAGCCGACGGCTCAACCTGTCCGTTTGATCAACGCCAACTCGTTCACGAACGCGAGCGCCATTGCCGGCGGAACGGGCACTGGTCAGCACCGCGTCTTCGTCTCCGGGTTCCTCTACAGCAACTTCATCGATGACATCGTCGTCACCACGAAATCGGCTCGCTTCCCACTCCACTTCATCGTGGATTACGAGAAGAACCTGCGCGCCCGCGTCAAAGGCGACACTGGGTACTGGCTCGAGGGCAGCGTCGGCCAGGCGCGCAATCGCAACGACTTCCTCTTCGGTTACAGCTATGCGCACGTCGAACAGGACGCTGTGATTTCCCAGTTCAATGAGAGCGATATGCGGGCGCCGACCAACGTCGAGCAGCACCGTTTCTATGGCAACTGGGTGATTCGGCCGAACATGACAGCCGGCGTCCCGTTCTGGTACGGCCGCACTCTCGATACCTCGCTGCAGAACGCGGCCCGCGCCACCGGCGTCCCGGTGGGCGGTCAGGATCTCTGGCTGAAGCGCCTGCAGCTCGACATGGTCTACAAGTTCTAAAGGTCTGGGCCAACCCTCGGCCGCGGCGCATGCCTCCTGTGCGCCGCGGCTTTTTTAATCTCTCTGTAACACTG
>CAYWSH010000317.1:0-1576 GCA_964460655.1 uncultured Terriglobales bacterium
CGAGCAGCTTCTTGCCGTCGGCGAGCGCCACCTCGATCTCGTCGGCTGCCTCGACGACGTGGTGATTGGTGAGCACATACCCGCTCGTGCTGACGATGACGCCGGAGCCGAGGCTCGAGGCGCGCTGCGCCTCATCGGGCAGCTGATCGCCGAAGAAGCGCCGGAAGACCGGGTCGTTGAGCAGCGGATGGCGCTGCGCGCGCACTTCCTTCGAGCTGAAGATGTTGACCACCGAGGGCATCGCGCGCTGCACCGCGTCCGCATAGGAATTCGTCGCGGAGGCCGTTGCGCCGCTCGTTTGCATGACAGGCAGCGATACGCTGCGCGCCGGCAGCCATTCGGGACGGAAGGTGGAGACCACGAAAAGCGCGGCAACAGCGACGGTCGTGGCCTGCGCGAAGATGAGCCAGAGGCGCAGCATCGGGGGAACGCCAAGTATACAAAAATCTCCTTGAAAACTAAGCGCTTACGCGCGAAATCGTGGACAAGCCCAGAGCGCGTCGCTACAATCGCGGACTTTTGCGCCCACCACTAAAAACGCCATCCTCATGAACGACAACGAGAAAGTAGATAAGACGCGGCGCAATCTGGTCGTCGCGACTTCCGTGGTGGGTGGCGCGGCCAGCGTCGGCGCCGCGGTGCCCTTCGTCGCAAGCATGTGGCCATCCGAGCGCGCACGCGCAGCGGGCGCGCCGGTGGATGTCGATCTCACACGCATTGCGCCCGGCGAACTGAATGTCGTTGAGTGGCGCGGCAAGCCGGTATGGATCCTGAAGCGCACGAAGGAGATGCTCGAGTCGCTGAAAACGGTCGAGCCGCGCCTCTCCGATCCGCAGTCGAAGGCCTCCGAGCAGCCGAAATACGCCGAGAACGAATTCCGCTCGAAGAACCCCGAGGTGCTGGTGCTCGTCGGCGTGTGCACGCACCTCGGCTGCTCGCCGCAGGAAAAGAAGGCCGAAGCCAAGTCCGAGATGGGCGCTGACTGGCCCGGCGGCTTCTATTGCCCGTGCCACGGCTCGAAGTTCGATCTCGCGGGGCGCGTGTTCAAGGGCTCGCCCGCGCCGATCAATCTGGAGGTGCCGCCCTACACGATGGCGGACGGCAAGCTGGTCATCGGCGAAGACGAAAAGACCAAGGGGGCATAAGTGGTGGCTCGCGCGCTCAATTGCTTGTGGCAATGGTTCGACTCGCGCATGCCTTCGGCGCGCCAGGAATGGCTGAAGCACGCCGCGGCGTACTACGCGCCGAAGAACTTCAACTTCTGGTACTACTTCGGCTCGCTCGCAGGGCTTGTGCTGATCATCCAGATCGTCTCGGGCATTTTCCTGACGATGAACTACAAGCCCGACGCGGCCCTCGCCTTCGGCTCCGTCGAGTACATCATGCGCGACGTGCCCGGCGGCTGGATCATCCGCTACATCCATTCGACCGGCGCCTCGGCCTTCTTCATCGTCGTCTACCTGCACATGTTCCGCGCGCTGCTCTACGGCTCGCACAAGCAGCCGCGCGAGCTCGTCTGGATCTTCGGCGTGCTGATCTACCTCACGCTGATGGGCGAGGCGTTCTTCGGCTACCT
>CAYWSH010000318.1:0-1566 GCA_964460655.1 uncultured Terriglobales bacterium
ACGCCACTTTCGGCGTCAACATCATCCCGCACACGCAGGTGGTCACGACGCTCGCCAGGCTCGGCGTCGGCGCACGGGTCAATCTCGAGGTGGACCAGGTCGCCCGTTACGTAGCGCGGCTCTTGGAGTCTTTCACGGAGTTGCACCAGCCGGATAATTAAGGGCTGATTTAACTGCTATCATCAGCCGAGCCCGCGATATCACGCTTTTTGGACGCCGCGGACCTGCGAGCGGCGTACAAGCACGCTGCGCGTGAACGCCTGAAAGAGCTGCACGCCCTGCACCACCCACGCGGCTGACGTCGCGCTGCAAGAAGAGGAGCGCGGCTACTTCTGCTTCTGCAACTCCAGCAAGGCCACATGAACCTCCTGCAGCTCCGGTAGGTCCTTGCCTGGCATGTTCTCAGCTTCAGCCTGTGATCGGAGCTGAGCATCGACAGCCCAGGACTCGAGCACTCGCCGTTTCTCGTCATGGGTGAAGCGCGAATCATTGACGACATCCATCGGCGCCCCGAAATAGTCCGCCGGATCTCTCACGACTGCTTCAATTTCCAATTTTTCGGGTGGGTTAGTCATGATTGAACTCCCGGCCTGGAGTCTCAGAGCATCCTTACGGTGAGCGCAACATCAACTACCGGGCAGTGCTTTGTCCTTGCTCTGGGCTGCTCGCCGATCGCCTTGGGCTTCTCGCCCGATTCCAGGCGCTTGATCACCGAGTCGATTCCGTGAGCTTCGATCTGCTCGCCAAAGTCCGTGCGGTAGCTGTTGACGTAGCTGATGTGGTCGATCGTCACGTCCTGCGCCTTCCAGCCCCGCGGGGTCTTGTGTAGGTAGTAGTTGACCTCGATACGAGCGCCGTCGTCGCGCCTGACTACGGTGCGCACTGTCGCGAACGTCGCGTCGGGATCGACCTTGGCGGGAAGGATCTTCAGCCGATCGGCGGTGAAGGCGGTGATCGCGCTGCCGTAGTTGGTGAGCAGCGAATGATAGAACGCGTCGATGAAACGCTTGCGCTGTTCTGGCGTTGCGTTTCGCCAGTGGACTCCGAGCACTGCCCGCGCCGCTCCTTCGGTGTCAAAGTGCGGCATCAGGTACTTGTCGACCAGCTGCCCGACCTTTGCCGGGTCGCGGCGGTAGGCGGCGCGATCCCGGTCAAGCTCGCCCAGCATGCCGTAGGCCGCCTCCTGCACCACTTCCCTGGGTCCCTCGTCCGCCGCCGCCGCGGCGCCTTGGTGCTGCGGCGCGGACTGGGTCGGCGCTTGCGCATAGGCCAAACCGACGGTCAGCAACAGGCCGCTCAATATCACGGTCGCGTGTTTCATCGGTTTGCGGTGGCGTGGCTTGGCGGGCGCCCCCATGTCGGCAAGACTACTCCAAACCTCTGCGATGGCCGGCGGAACGCGCGGGCGCGTTCCAATCTGGGGAACGATCTATGTCAAAGCTGGGGTGCTTGACCCATATCCAAGTCTGTGGGAGGCGCTAGACTCGCGCGTCATGAGTGCGGGGCTTCCGTACCTGAGAGGGCGCCGCCGGCGATTTGCAACACTGCTGCTGCCGGCGCTGTTGC
>CAYWSH010000319.1:0-1558 GCA_964460655.1 uncultured Terriglobales bacterium
ACAGATTGTATGCCTCGATGTCCTGCGTGCGGGTTGGCCCGGCCAGGGATCCTCCCATCAGGGATATCTTGAACGCCTTGACCACCGCCCCTGCGATCTCATCCTGCACCTTAAAGATGTCATCGAGCTGCCGGTCATAGGTTTCCGACCAGAGGTGATAGCCGTTGTCGGCGCGGACGAGCTGGGCGGTGATCCGCAGATGGTTGCCCGACTTACGCACACTGCCTTCCAACACGTGCGCAACCCGGAGTGCCTTTGCGATGTCGCCAATGGTCGCCTGCTTACCTTTGAAGTAGAAGGACGATGTTTGCGCTGGAACTCGCAAGTCGGGGATCTTCGTCAGCATATCGATTAGTTGCTCCGTCAGCCCGTCGGAGAAATACTCCTGGTCCTTCTTTTCGCTCATGTCGAGAAACGGCAAGACCGCAACCGACTTTTCGGGGACAGCGGGCGTTACGGGAGTGGTCGCGGGCGCCACGGTTGCAACAGGCCGTTCACTCGTCTGGCGTCTCGAGAACCACAACTTGTCTGCCGCGAAGTAGCCCGCTCCCAACGCGATTAAGAGGCTTAAGGTGAGGACCGGGCGGCTCATGCGGTGGCTCGCCGGTCCAGCAATCGGAGGCTGCTGGGTGGGGTTTGCTACCGGCTTGGCTGCAACGCCGGTGTCGCCAGGCGGTGCAACAGCGGCAGCTGCCACGGCGCACCGTGACGCGAGCACGGATGGTGCGGTCGCCTCAGTTCGCGGCGATGGTTCCGGTTCCACTCCGATGGGTTCTGTCACATCTACAAGGCGGCTTCCTTCGGTTGAAGAGCGTCGATTCGTGAGTGGCCTGACCAAGGCAACCATGCGATAGCCACGGCCGCGCACGCCACCGATGTAGCGCGGCGCGTGCGAGTCATCACCTAGCGCGTCGCGCACCAGCTTCACGCGTTGGCTGATCGTCTCGGGTGTAATGACTAGGCCCGGCCAGACGCGCCTGTTGAGCTCATCGAAGGAGACCAGATCGGGAGCGGCGCGTGCGAGCGTCACCAGCAGGTCGAACGAGAGACACGGCAGCGGAATGTCGATTTCAGCGCGTGTCACGCGCTGCCGGCCAAGATCCACGATCAGATCGTCGATCTGATACCCCGCCGATGCCGGGATTGTCGCGGCGGTGTTCTCTTCCATGCCCGGCGTCATGCCTATGTGCCCCTGCGGCTCAGCTTCGCCAGCTTGATCTACAGACCTGATAAGCGGACTGGCGGCACTCTTCTGCTTCCGGCTGCCGCGACGGACGGAGAGTGAGCAACAAAGCGCGGCGCCGCAGCCGGTTTTGACAGGGAAGTCGATATCCGACCGGGTGCGACCGATGGGCGTCATAACGGGATCCGGAAAGCGGACACCAATCCGGCGAGGTGTTCTTACACTGGTTGCGCGTCATCTGAGGAACCTCCAGGCGTGGAGCGAATCCTCGGCGAGACGGTCGCGACTAACTAGTAACTGAAGTCATAACCGACATCGCGCCGCCGTCCCTTCCTGAACCATCGGTAGTCATGGCGTTTACGTGCGAGTGATTTT